>NZ_JBPPUO010000001.1:0-326658 GCF_053544675.1 Rothia sp. 32237D007AR
TGACTGGTACTAATAGTCCGAAGGCTTACACTTTTTTCTGGGTATGTTTGTTGTTTGCGTCCACTGTATGGTTTTGAGGCAATAACCCTTGGGGGTTTTTGTTGGGCGCTGCCCCTGTGGTGGGTGGTGTTGCATCGTAGGTTTACGGTGGTTATAGCAAGAGGGAAACACCCGGTTCCATCCCGAACCCGGAAGTTAAGGCTCTTTGCGCCGATGGTACTGCACTGGTGACGGTGTGGGAGAGTAGGTCACCGCCGGTTTTTATAGTGGGATACAAGGAAGTCCTGGACGTTTGTCCAGGACTTTTTTGTTTTAATCAACCAGTTACAAAGCAGCTATTTCCCACGTCCTTTCATAGATTCCTCGCACCTTATCCACCACCGCTCCCATACACTCATTGTTTCCTGTGAGACTAGCTGGAGCGTCCGGAGAAGACCAGATATCCCCACCGAATCGCGGTAGGCTTGAACCTATCAAGAACGCACGTATGAAAGTGAGGCACATCTGTGTCTAAGGTAAAGCCCACCACTGACGCCCGCGAGCGTGCCCGCCACGTGGCGGCACAGCAGGCCAAGAAAACCTCAAAATCCTCCACTCGCTGGATTCAGTTCACCGTCCTCGGTGTGGTTGCCCTCATCGTCGCAATCATCGCAATTGTTGTGGTCAACGGTAACCGCAACCAAATCGCAGATGTAGGCCCGGTGCCTTCCTCCGCTAACCAGTACGGCGGCATCGTCATCACCGCAGATGGCATCCAACAGAACACCAGCACCGAAGCCATCCGCGACAGCAACACCCTGGGCACCACAGAAGCCACCTACACCCTAGAAGATGGCTCTGAAGCAAAAATGCCGCTAGGAGTAGCCCTCCCTGAAGAAGCAAACAAGAACGGTGAACCCGTACGCCTGACCATCTTCCAGGACTACGAATGCGTCCACTGCGCCGACTTCGAAGCCCAGAACGCAGACATTATCGCCGAACTGGTAGCCAGCGGCGACCTCACTGTGGAAATCCGAAACCTGACCTTCCTCGACGCCCACAGCCCCACCTTCTACTCCGCCCGGGCCAACAACGTTGCCTACTCCGTAGCTAACCAAGTATCAGCCGAAGACTTCCTGAACTTCCAGAAAGAAATCTTCACCCACCAGGGCACCGGTGGCCTCTCTAACGAAGAACTCGTTGCTATCGCTGAGAAATACGGGGCAGATGTGAAGGACGACGTCACTAACAACACCTGGCGTCCTTTCATCCAGACCGTCACCCTCGAATCAGCCACTAACGGTATTAGCGGCACCCCCACCGTCTTCGCTGACGGTGAGCTCTTCAACTCCAACGACTTCAACGCCTGGATCAACCAGAAAATTGAGGCCAAGAAGAAGAGCTAAAACTTACATTGGTAAGAGGCCCCCGCAGGGCTTGCTGCCCGTATAAGAAGCTAAGCCGATAAATACAGTCATGGGGCAGCTACAGGCCTTTTCCTACGCTCAGTGGCTAGGGAAAGGGCGTAGCTGCCTCTTTCTGTGCCTAGACTGTAAAACCCACTACCAGCGGGATTCCAGACTCCGCCGGTGCGGCCGTCCGCCCCGTCACCGGGAATATGCGCAAGCCCGAAATATCAGGTACACTGGAAAAGTCTTGCCTCCTTAGCTCAGCTGGCCAGAGCACCTGTCTTGTAAACAGGGGGTCACCGGTTCGAATCCGGTAGGGGGCTCTCTTTATGCCCAAAATAGGGTGAACCGGTGACCCTTCGGAGCCGGTTTTGTTTTCTCGCGCGCTCGGAATCCGGCCAGACCCAGAGGTAAAGTGGCCTAGTACCCACCTCATAGAGATAAGGCCCAAGCCCGCATGCTCTCAACTCTCGGACGAGATGAACCTATCCGCTACATCGCCCTAGGCGACTCCTTCACCGAAGGCGTAGGCGATCACGCCCCTGAACGCCCCAACGGGGTGCGCGGCTGGGCCGACAGAGTCGCTGAACAGCTCATGCTGGCAGATCCCAAGGCCCAATACGCCAACCTAGCAATCCGCGGGCGACTGCTAGTACCCATCATCGAAGAACAGCTAGAACCTGCCCTAGAGCTTAAACCCAACCTAGTATCCCTCGTCGGTGGAGGCAACGATTCCCTGCGCCCCGGCTTTGACGTGGACTCCCTGATGGTACGCTACGATGCGGCCTTTAAAGCCCTGCTCGAGGAGGGAGTTAAGGTCTTTACCATGACCGGTTTTGACCCCGGGCCCAAGGGCTTTTTCAGCGGTAACCGCGCCCGTGTGGCTCTCTTCAATGAGCTTTTACGTGAAGTTGCAGATAACCGTGGCGTCACCGTCGTAGACTACTGGCGCATGCACGAGCTGCTGGATACGCGCTACTGGGCCCCGGACCGCCTCCACATGAACGCGGCCGGTCATACCCTCACCGCCCGCCGAGTACTAGAAACTCTCAATGCAGAAAACATCGGTATCGGCGATCCCACCATCCCCGAGCCACTGCATAAAACCCGCCTCCAAGAGGCCCTGGATGGCGCTAAATGGGCCCGAGAATTTGTGGTCCCCTGGATCGGTCGCCGCCTACGTGGCACCAGCTCAGGGGACAGTATCAGCCCCAAATACCCCACTTGGACCCGCTTTGACCTGCTACCCGAAGAAGCACCTGCCACCCTTTAACAGGTGAGCTCTAGGATTAAAAGACTTAAGCTGTTAACATCACACTTAAGATTACACGCTTGTAATTTACCTCTGCGGCAGGGGAGGACGTTGGTGCCTGGCACCTTCTGCCAAGGCGGGAAAGCGCGGTTTAAAGCCTGAGATGACTTGCGAAAAGTTAAATCCCCGGTAGAATTGATGGAAGGTTCAAACGCACCAATGAATCATGAGAAGCAGCTTGCGCACACCGGAGCAGGTAGCACCAGCACCGGCTGGCGCAAGCTTTTTGTTGGGCTCATAGGTTGCGTGGTATCCCGTAATTACCTAGACTTTAAGGCTGTTCGTAGTGGTGGCAACACCTCTCGTGCACCTAAGCTTCACCGTTTTTCCCGCGGCAGGGATTCTCATCGGCCTCTCACCCGATGGCGGATCTCAAACACTCTAGCCTTGGAGAATAACCCGGTGCTCTACCTATAGGTGACGGGACGCCCATTGCTGATCGTCAGGAAACTGTCGAACGCCAACTGCGTACCGTCATTTCGTCAACATTTGGAGGAGAAAACTATGGCAGCTGTCTGCCAGGTGACCGGAGCTGTTCCCGGCTTTGGACACAGCATTTCGCACTCGCACCGTCGCAACAAGCGTCGTTTCGATCCTAACGTACAGAAGAAGAAGTACTACGTACCCTCACTTCGTCGCAACGTAACCCTGAACGTCTCTGCAAAGGGCATCAAGGTTATCGACGCACGTGGTATCGACGCAGTAGTTGCTGACATCCTTGCACGCGGAGAGAAGATCTAAACATGGCATCAAAGGCTAAGGACGTACGTCCTATCATCAAACTTAAGTCCACTGCGGGCACCGGCTTCACTTACGTAACCCGTAAGAACCGCCGTAACAACCCCGATCGTATGGTTCTCAAGAAGTACGATCCCGTTGTCCGCAAGCACGTTGACTTCCGAGAGGAGCGCTAAACAATGGCGAAGAAGTCCAAGATTGCTCGCAACGAGCAGCGCAAGGTCATCGTTGCACGCTACGCTGAAAAGCGCCTGGAACTGAAGAAGACCCTGGTTGACGAAAACGCAACCCCCGAGGAGCGCGAAGCAGCCCGCGTAGGCCTGCAGAAGCTGCCCCGCAACGCTTCACCCGTCCGCGTTCGCAACCGCGACCAGATTGACGGCCGCCCCCGCGGTACCTTCCAGAAGTTCGGCATCTCCCGTGTACGCTTCCGCGAGATGGCACACCGTGGCGAGCTGCCCGGTGTTACCAAGTCAAGCTGGTAATCTGTAGCTGATATGGTTAGCCTTGTGAAAAGGGCTAACCCAGCCACTCACTTTTTGAAAGTCTCAGGAGGAGCATTCAATGGCTAAGAACCGTAGCGAACTCGTTGCAGAGGTTGCAGAGAAGGCTGGCACCAGCCAGGCAGCAGTGAACGGTGTGCTTGACGCACTGTTCCAGGTCTTCGAAGCATCTGTTGCACAGGGCGAGAAGATCACCATCCCCGGCTGGATGGCAATTGAGCGCACTGACCGTGCAGCTCGTACCGGTCGCAACCCGCAGACCGGTGAAACCATTCAGATTCCCGCAGGTCACGGTGTTAAGCTGACCGCAGGTTCAAAGCTGAAGGCAGCAGTCTCCACCAAGAAGTAAATTTCTTGAACAGACTTTAGAAAGGGCCACCCCACGTACGGGGTGGCCCTTTTGCTATACCTACGGGAATAACCCACCACTGCCGTGAGATAATAGGCAGGCAAGACACACCCACCTGCTAGCCGGTGGGCACCTGCCGCGCCCACTTTCAACAGGCAAGGACAACTCCTATGTTTAAGGCACCTACAGCCTCTACCCGCACCTTCATCGCAGCCCTAGCCCTCGCTACCTGCAACCTACTGGCCATGCACCCAGCCTCCGCCCACGATGAGCTAGTATCCACCAACCCCACTGACGGGGCGACCCTCACCGAAGCGCCCGCCAGCATAGAACTGACCTACAGCGGCGACATTATGGACGTGGACGGAGCCAACCAGGTGCGCGTCACCAACACCGCCGGTGAAAGCGTCACAGACGGCAGCCCCCAAGTAGAAGGCACCGGAGTCACCCAAAACCTAGCACCCACCAATGATGACACTTACACCGTCACCTGGAGAGCCGTCTCATCCGACGGCCACCCCATCCAGGGAACCTTCACCTACACCGTAGAGCAGGGCAACAATACAGCCAGCTCTGCTACACCGGTCACAAGCCCAGGGGATGCTGAACCCTCAGCAGAACACACCGGCAGTACCAACACCACCACAACCGCTCCTGACCCCATGAGCCAGGTAGGGGAGGGGCTACCCACCTCTCTCAAAGCCATGCTGGCCCTCCTGGCAGTAGCAGCCTTAGGTTCAGCGCTAGTAATCGTACTGGCTAAAACCAAACGCCAGTAAAACAGCTAACTCCCACCCCGCCTTAAAGACCCTCAAGAAGAATCAGGTATGAACATGGCAGCACACGAGATGGTGCGGGGCCTCAAAAGCCACTGGATATGGGCCTTCCCCCTCGCCTCCCTCCTAGCCCTGGTAATGACCCTACCCATCACCGGCTCAACCTCCGCCACAGACCTAGCGGACGCCGGTGCCCTAGTACGCTGGGGCCTGCCAGTAGCCGAGAGCCTCCGCAACTTCTCAATGGCCGCAACCATGGGCTCTATCATCTTTGCCCTAGGCCTGGTGCCCCGCTTCCTTGACTCAGCTAAAGGCCAGACCAAGATCAACATGGCCCATGCCACCGATGCAGCCCAACGGCAAAAGAACCTGCACCGCACTGAACACCCAGCTTTTAGAAGAACCCTGACACTGGCGTCCGCATCTTCCATCACCTGGACTATCGCCGCCATTACCGTACTCATTTTCAACTACGCCAGCATCACAGGCCGCTCCCCCTCCAGTGGAACCGAGTACACCTCAGAACTCATCAGCTACATCACCACCATCGACTCCGGCAAACAAGAAGCCACCAGCATCATTGTGGCCGCGACCGTAGCAACCCTCGTCTGCGCGGTACGGTCACTGACCGGTCTACTGCTAACCCTGGGCCTATCCATGATCAGCATTGTGGCCATGGCCCTAGGAGGGCACTCCTCAGGCGGTAGAGACCACATGGGGGCAGTCAACTCCCTGGGCCTACACCTCGTAGGGGTAGTGCTCTGGTGCGGCGGGCTGATGGTACTAGCTTTCATCTCCCGCGACATCACCGGGGACCAAGCAGGCACCGGCACCCTCACTGAGAAGCAGAGAGGGGCGGTGCCAACGTCCGCCCGGCGTGTGCCCCTGGCCCTTGCGGTGCTGAGCCGCTACTCCGCCCTAGCCCTGCTAGGGTTCCTACTACTAGCTGTCTCTGGCGCCATCAACGCCCTGGTGCGCCTCAACACCCTGAGCGAACTCTTCACAACCACCTACGGGGCGCTAGTAGTCGCCAAAGTCATGCTCACCCTGGTACTAGGGGCAATCGGCGTCATTCACCGCCTACGGCTACTGCCCATGATGCGCTCAGGCCTCACCAGCGCTACCCGAGGCATCTGGTCCGCTATCGCCTGCGAACTGATCATTATGGGCGCCGCCAACGGCCTGGCTGTCTCCCTCTCCCGCACCCGGCCCCCCGCCCCCCAGACCCTGGACGCTCACGCCGAGCCCGTCCGCATCATCACCCTCTACGACATGCCCCCAGAACCGCACCTCACCCAGTGGTTCACCCAGTGGCGCTTTGACTGGTTCTGGGTAGCCTTCATCAGCTTCGCAGCCTTCGCCTACATCTGGGCCCTGCACAAAGTACGGCACAGCGGCGGGCACTGGCCCATGGCCCGCACCATCTCCTGGTTCCTGGGCCTTCTGGTGCTGCTCTACATCACCTGCGGCGCCCTGGCCGTCTACTCCAAGGTGCTCTTCTCCGTGCACATGGTAGAGCACATGCTCCTGACCATGGTCTGCCCCATCTTCCTAGTACTCGGGGCCCCCGTTACCCTATTCTTGCGTGCCTTGGAACCTCGCGCCGATGGCACCCGCGGGCCGCGCGAATGGATCCTACGCCTGGTACATTCAGGCTGGTCTAAAGTAGTCACCAACCCCATCTTCGCAGCCGTTCACTTTGCCGGGGCAATCGTCATCGTCTACTTCACCCCCCTCTTTGGGGTCATGCTGCGCTACCATGTAGGCCACGAGTTCATGCTGATTCACTTCCTGCTGACCGGCTACATCTTCAGCCTGGTGCTCATCGGCATAGACCCCCTGCCCCACCGCCCCACCTACCCCATGCGCCTGATCATGATCATTGCGACCCTGGGGTATCACGCCTTTGTGGGGATCTCCATCATGCAAATGGACACCTTGCTTCAAGCCTCCTGGTTCGGTAATTTAGGACGCCCCTGGGGCCTATCTGCCATTGAGGACCAGAAACTAGGGGGCTCACTCATGTGGGCTATCGGCGAGATACCCACCATGATTATTGCCGTCGCTGTTGCGGTGCAATGGTCCATGAACGATAAGAAAATACAAAAACGAATCGACCGCCAAGCCGACCGTGACGGTGATGCCGAACTGAAGGCCTACAATGACATGTTCGCGCAACTAGCAGAAAAGGACGCCCGCCGCCGCTAAAGGCCCCTAGGGTAGACTGAAGCCTACACACGATAGACCAAAGCCCGGGCAGAATATTCTGCCCGGGCTTTAGTCATATCCTTTTCCCTCAAAGAACCTACCTACGCGGAGGCCTGGCCCCAAGGCTGAGTAGGGTGGGCGGTCGTCCCAACCGGCTCAGCAAAACGAGTGCCGCCGGACTTTGCCTGGCCACGGACTGAAGGAACAGTAGGGATAGGGTCACTGAGTGGGCTGACCTGCTCCAGGCGGGCAGAAATTTGAGAGATCTTGTCAAACAAGGTCGATGACGAGGGAGCTGCAGCGTGCTGGGTCATGAGAAGCCTCCAAACATCGTTAAAGATGAAATACAAAGGGCGGTAAAGAGCCAATAAAACTCTGCACCAGGCTCAAAAGCCTCTTTAATGTAACCACCCTCAGACCGGATTTCTCTCCCGTTTAGCTGGGAGAAACCTCGTAAAAAAACCGTTTGGGGGACACCGCCGACGAACCTCACCTGGTACGTGATCTGCGCGCAGTGAACTAGGCGAAAGCTCACCTAACTATCCGGGGTAAAAGTAAGAGCCTCACCGTCAGCCGTGAGGGAACCAGCAAGCGTGAACATGACGGTCTCAGTGACCTGCTGGGTCTTACCGGTATAAAGATCAAGCTCAGTAAAAGAAATCTCTGCCTCACCGCTGCTCTTACCCAGCGCCCACTTACCCCCAGCCAAAGTAACCTGGGCCTGAGGGTACTCGGTCACCAGCCAGGTAACATCGCCATCGACCCGGCCCGAAAAATCGTATTCAAAAGGGCAACCGGCAGGGTAGAGCGAATTCTTTGTAGCACAGGTATCAAGATAGGTTTTTACCTGCTGCTGCACCGACGTTGCCGCAGTTTCTGAGGGGGTTAGCTCTACAGCCAGGGGCAAGGGCTCACCGGCCGGTGCTGTCACCGCCACCGTCTGCGAACTGGCGGTGTAGAGAGCCGACTCATAAGTGACCGTGTAGGAGCCAGGGTAGAAAACCGCAAATTCCCGTGCACCACCCTCAACCGAAACCTTGGTGTTGTTGAGAGTAGCTGCCTCCACCGAATTGGAGGTAACTTCTACGGTTGGCAGCTCACTGGCATCAATCTGCCAGCGGTCAAAAACACCCCAGTGAGAACCCACCTTATGAAGATGAAAATCCGTGCTACCTTCCTGCCCCTCTAACGTATAGGTAACGGTCACAGTAGCCCGCTCCCCACCATCGGTTACCGTAACCGCCTCAGCGGAGAGATGTTTCATCCCAGTCAAAGACGCCTGCAGGGCATCCCCATCGAGCATAGCGACGCTAGCCTCTGGCACCTGAGCCCCCAAAATACCCAGGGCTTTAGAGCCATCCCCCTCTCGCACAGCAGCGAAATAGGCGCGCACCTGCCCCTCAGGGCCGTACACCAGACGGTTGATAAGAGCTAAGGACGCCAAAGCAATGAGGATGGCAGCGAGTACGCCCACCAGCCACCAGGCTAAGACACGGTCTACTGAAGTTCTAAAATGCACCACCCTTTAAATGTAGCTCACACACGCTTACACCCCGTTTGTGTCAGACTGCCGATAGAGTAGAGCCATGGCAGAACACGCTCACCAGGTACCCGACAAATACGGGGCCGTCACAAAGATTTTTCACCCCCGCATCAACTCTTACCACCGCCGCCTCATCGCGGGCCTACCTGCGGGCGTCCTGGCTTTAGCCTGTATCTGGTTCATGCTGGCCAAGCGCCCCACCCCAGTCTTTATGGTGCTCCTAGGGCTTATTACCTTAGGCGCGCTCTTCGCGATCTACTCCACCTTGCGCCCACAGATTGTGGTGAAAACCCAGACCCATGTGCTGAGCGGGCGACTCTTTGGCTGGCAGGCCGCAGAACTTGACCACATCTCACAAACTGTTTTCGCTGAACGCCTGACCCCCCGCCAGGCTGCTACCAAGGAACTAACTGGCATAGCAGCCCTACGCTATAAAGGGGTCCCTGCCCTGTGGGCTGTCAACGCTAAGAACAAGCGTATTTTCCGCCTCGATGGGCGCATCTGGGATGCTAAGACCTTGCGCTCTATTGCCACCTCTATCGCCCCGCAGACCACCGTCTACCAGGCCATCAACGTGACTCAGATGAACAAGCAACACCCCGGCCTGGTGACCTTCAACGAACTCCACCCCGGCTGGAAATCCACCACCGTAGGGGTTATCTCCCTGCTCTTCCTACTAGCCCTACTTGTTGCTGCGGTAGTACCGGAAGAGACCCTACAACAGTTCAACATTCTCTAGCACGGCGCTCGCTCATAAAAAATCTCGCTCATAAAAACTATGGCCCGGTGCCTTCCCCCCCATGAACCAGGGAAAGCACCGGGCCTGAGTGCACCTAGAAAGGACCGGACTCAGCACCACTAGACTCAGCACCACTAGACTCAGCACCACTAGACCCAGCACCACTGGGCCCAGAACTACTGGCGCTCGATAACGATAGTTTCGTACTCCCCATCATCTACCGCCTCGGCATCAGCCTCTACATGGTTGTAATAGTCGGCGTTGACTTCAGTAATGATGTCTTCAATAAAACTAATGACCTTATTACCGCCAAAGACGGGGCCGCCTGCTAGAAGACCGTCCGCCCCAAGAGCAAGAGAGCCGGGGGTGCCGCTGCCGAAGAGGGCTTGAGTTTTAAAACCTGGATCAACAAAACACTGCACATCGGTGGTAAAAGTGAAATGCTGGATATTGCTGTCAGTTGATACCACAGGGTGAACACCTAGCATAGGTAGCTGCTGCTGCCACTCATCAATCTTCGCGATGACCTCGTGGCAGTGGCCGCAACCGGGAGAAACCCAGATGAGGACGCGTGCCTGCTGCGCAGCAAGCTCACGAAGCGTCGTGGCCTGACCGGTGCCAGGCTCCTGGGAAGGGTTTGTTACAGGGTAATGGAGAGCAGCATAGGGGATAGGGGTACGCACATATTCACCCTGCTCATCCACAGGAAATTCGAGGGCAGAGGGGGCACCCTCTGTGCCACTTACAGGAACAAGCTCAGAACGATAAATGGCCCAAAGAGTCAGCGAGGCCAGACCTGCACCAATGACCCACAGCCAGCCATGAGCATCAAGAGCCAAAAGCATGGTGAAAGCTGACCCGCCGGTGTTTAAAGCCCCGATGAGCGCGCCACAAGCAGCCAGCAAAAGGGCAGTATTGCGCACCAGAGTGTACACCGAGATAGGAGCAGTAGATGCTGAACCGAAGCAGTTACAGCTAGCGGTATTACCCTGAACAACGGCCCGTGCAATGAACACCCAGTAGCCGATAAAAAGCAGTACAGCAGCTACGGCAGCGAGCACCTGGATAAGACCGGGGGCAAAGAAAAGGACGGCTGCTAGCGCCAGCTCTGCCCAGGGCAGGGTACGTGCAACCAGCTTGACCGGTAACCATTGATCTAACTTGAGGTTGACGATAGCGGTGACGGTGCTGGCAGGCTCTTTAGCCTTGGCGTAACCGCTCACCGCCAGCGTCACGATAATGGTGAGCGTACAAAGCACGAGGGGAGTCATAGTCTGCTTTCATGCGAGTGACATAAGATGATGTGCTCTTAAGATTACTCTTTTGCACCACCCTGGTAGGGGTGTACTACGCCACTAGTTCCTTTCCCTATTTCTTGAATATCTGCGGTAGGGCAGCAGCAAGGGGCCGGTAGAGTACGGTATTTTTGAAGTGTGCTATTTTCTGATCAGGATATCCGCAAAGAAATTGATGCTGGGCGCATTGCCCTAGAGCCCTACGACCCGTCAATGATTCAGCCCGCCTCGGTGGACGTCCGCATTGACCGCTTCTTCCGGCTCTTCGATAACCATAAATACCCCTACATTGACCCTTCGCAGGCTCAAGAAGATCTCACCCGCTTGGTTGAGGTTGCACCCGATGAGCCCTTTGTGCTGCACCCGGGTGAATTCGTGCTGGGCGCCACCTACGAGAAGGTGACCCTGCCCGATAACATCGCGGCCCGGCTTGAAGGTAAATCGTCTCTGGGGCGTTTGGGGCTGCTCACCCACTCCACCGCCGGTTTCATCGACCCCGGCTTCTCGGGGCATGTAACCCTGGAACTGTCGAATATGGCGACCTTGCCGATTATGCTGTGGCCCGGCTCTAAGGTAGGTCAGCTCTGCTTCTTCCAGCTCACCAGCACCACCGAACACCCCTACGGTTCAGGAGCCTACGGTAACCGCTACCAGGGCCAGCGTGGCCCTACAGCCTCGCGTAGCTACCTCAACTTCCACAAAACTCTCATCCCTACCGACACCTCAACCAGCTAAAGGAGCCCCATGCGCGGCTTGTTGCTTCACCCTGCAGACGTTCCGGTGCTGGTGGTCTTTGAGGACGCCTCAGACTGGTTGTGGGAAGAAACCTTGCGAGCCTGGGGGTCCCTGGCCCCGCAGGTCATCGATTCTGTGACTGACGCTGACACCGAGGGCCTGCGCCTAGTCGTGCTAACCCAGCGTCCGGGGACTGAAACGGTAGCTGCCTACCCCAAGAGCCTTGAGGTCACCACCATCGATAGCTCTGATGAGAAGCGGGCTGCAGAGCGCCTGACAGTGCAGGTGACTATGCACCTCCTTAAAGCGCACGCTGGTAAAAAGCACCTGCTGCATGCTGCTGCCCTGGGGAATCCTGAGAGCAAACAAGCTGTGGGGCTGGTAGCCGCCTCTGGTACAGGCAAGACAACAGCAGCCAGAAAGCTTGGGGCCTCCCTGACCTATCTCAGTGATGAGACGGCTGTCATCAACATCGATGACTTGAGCATCATGCCCTACCCTAAGCCTCTTTCGGTGATTGAGAATGAGAATGAACCCAAGGTGCAATATGACCCGGCCCAGCAAGGCCTGAAAGTCGCTGAACCGGGCAGTACCTATACCCTCTCGCACCTGGTTATCCTCGACCGGGATAAGACCGGCCAGGCCCCGGTAAGCTGGGAACGCCTACCCCTAGATGAGGCCCTGTTTGCCATTGTTTTACAGTCTTCAGGGGTGCAACAGATGCCGCGGGGGCTAGAGGAACTAGCTCGTCTGCTCAACCGCGTAGGCGGAGCTATCAAACTGACCTATAGCGAAATTTCTGACACAGTTCCTTTCTTTGAAGAACTTCTTGCTGGGCAAGAAAAAGCTGCTCCTTTGGTGCAGGAGTTTCTATATCAGGCAGCGCCGGTTACTGGGTGCGAGGACGAGCGTGAGCAAGAAGCGCTCGCAGACGGTACAGCCTATTTCCGCCGGGCTGAGGGTACTGAAGTTTTAGCTATTGATGAGAAGTTTCTGCTGACAACTAAAGGGATTCTTTCTCGAATCTCTATTACTGCGTTTGATATTTGGACTTTTCTTGAAACCCCTCGCAGCTACGAAGAAGTGTACGAGAAAATGCAGGAACTCTACGGCGTCATTGACCGTGAAAGCTTTAGCGTGGCGGTAGAAGAGATGGTGAAGACTCAGATGATTGTGCCTTATGGAGAATACTCCTCTGCGCCATCAGTGAGTTCGCACCGTGAGTAAGTCAGAAGGTAAAGAAGGGGGCCCAGCTATGAGGCTGGGCCCCCTTCTTTCTCTTCTTAGAGCTATTTTCTTTTCTTAGAGCTGCTTGTGCTCAGGTGCCGATAAAGTAGCCTGCTGCGGGTCCTTAATAGGAATCATCAACAGTAGGCCAGCCAGGAGCACAATGACGATGCCCATGATGCCCCAAACCTGGCTGTCCATCAGGGTGACGAAAGTGCCAAAGAGGGCAGGGGCTAGGAAGCTGGCGGCGCGGCCGGTGGTGGAGTACAGCCCGTAGATTTCGCCCTCTTGGCCTTCTTCTACCAGACGCCCCAGGTAGGAGCGGGCTGCTGACTGGGCAGGGCCCACAAAGGCGCAGAGGGTGAGGCCGCAGACCCAGAACATGGTGGCTGACGGCCACGCCAGTAGGGGGAGAGCCGCTGCCATGAGCGCCACCAGGGAGAAAATGATGACGCGTTTGGGGCCAAAGCGGTCATCGAAGAAGCCACCGAGGACGGCCCCGGCACCGGCGACGATATTGCCGAAGATGGCAAAGATAATGACCCGATGAGTGCTAAAACCAAAGGAACCTGCCGCGAGTATGCCACCGAAGGCGAAAATGCCGTTGAGACCATCACGGAAGACAGCAGAAGAGACCAAAAAGTAGAGAGTGGTGGGGGCCTGGCGGTAGAGTCTGCCGATGGTGGCAAAGAGCTGCCGGTAGGAGGCCAGAACACCTGCACGGGGGACGTCCGCACGCACCGGCTGCGGCAGAGAGCGCACCTTAAGAATCAGGGGCAGAGAGAACACCAGGGCCCAAACCGCTGAGAAGAGGGCAACAGCGCGGATGTTGAGGGAGTCGTCCTCGGTGATGCCCAGCAGGCCGGGGGATATGAAGCCAAGGAGCACCAGCAGCAGGGCCATAATGCCGCCAAAGTAGCCCGCAGCCCAGCCGATGCCACTCATCTTGCCGATGGTCTGCCGGGTGGAGATCGTGGGCAAGATAGCGTTGTAGTTCACTACCGCAAACTCGTTGACCAGGTTGCCCAGGGCAAGAAGAACAACACCCCAGATGAGATAGTCGGGGCTGGGTGCCACGAAGAAGCAGAGGGCCATGATGAGAACCAGAAGCAGACTATTGACAGTCAGCCAGAGGCCACGGCGGCCAGTGATATCAGCCCGCTGGCCTGAGAGCGGGGCGAGGGCTGCGATGCAGAAACCTGCGATGGTTAGGCCGGTAGAGAGAACTGCTGAGGTGTGTTCGGTGCTGCCAAAGCTGGAACTGGTGATGTAGACCGCAAAGACGAAGGTGGTCATGATGGCGTTGAAGCTGGCGTTACCTACGTCCCAGAGGGCCCAGGCTAGGAAGGTGGAGCGAGTCGCGGAGGTGGTGGCTCCGGGGCTGCCGGTTGCTGGTGTGGTCATGGCTATATGGTATCGGCTGAGCTTTCTTGATGGGCTAGTGAAACGGTTAATGAGATGCTAAATGCAGGCTGGCCCCGCTCAGCAGTGAGCGGGGCCAGCCGTAAAAGAGGGCTATCGGTCAGCTTAGACTTCAGCCTGTGAACCAGAATCAGAATCGACCTTAGTCTCAAGCTGACGCTGAGCGCGGGTGATACTGACCTTGATGATAGTGCCCACCAGGCCGGTAATCAGGGACCAGATGATGATGTCGCGCCAGCGCTCATCGTCATCGGGGTTATTGGCCGGTGGCTCATTGCCGGTAATTTTAGTCCAGGTTGCACTCAGGATTTTGTTGGACAAGGCAACACCGCCGAGTGAAGCAGCGGTTCCTACAATCTTGATGAGGGGGTTCATGGAGGTTCCCTTTCGGTAGCTGGTAGGGGGCTCTCAGAGAGCTACTGGCACTAACACTATCAGTACTGTGTAAATGTGGGCAGCTAGTGATACCTGCTGTCACAAAAGTTTGTATCTTTTCTTTGGCGGCATGACCTGCTTATACTACAAAGGCGTTCAGAAAGAACGTCCGCCCACGGCGGAAACGACAGGGGAGCGCCCACACCGGGCGCTGAGAGTGCACACGCAGACCCTCGAACCTGATCCGGTTAGTACCGGCGCTAGGGAGTCGAAAAAGCGGCAGGCTATGAGCCTTGCCTGTGCATGCCCCCTTTGCTGTACCACATCAAAGGAAGGCTTTATGTCTAAGAAATCTGCGCTGACCTGGCGCGTCAACGATATCGTTATAGCTTCTGTGCTGGCAGTTGCCTGCGCTGTTATCTTCTGGGCCTGGAACAACGGCGGCTATAATCTGGCCCAAACAGCCCTAGCCCTTGCCCCCGAATACGCCTCACTGGTGGGCGGCACCTGGCTGATTGCCGGCGTCCTCGGTGGTTATATCATCCGCAAACCCGGCGCCGCCCTCTACACCGAGCTGCTGGCAGCAATAATTTCTATGCTTCTTGGCAGTAGCTACTCTGTAGGAATTATTCTCTCTGGCCTGATCCAGGGACTAGGCACCGAACTCATCTTCTTACTCTTTGCCTATCGAATCTGGAACCTGGGAACCGCCCTCCTAGCCGGTGCCTCTGCCGGTGCCTTCATGGGCATCTCTGAACTCTTTATCTACTTTGCAGGTGTCTTTGAAGGCTCTAAGGCCGTGACCTATGCGGTATGCGGAATTATCTCTGGCACCGTGCTCGCTGGCCTGGTCTCCTGGTTACTCACCCACGCCCTGGCCAGCACTGGGGCGCTTGATTCTCTGGCTGCTGGCCGTGCCCGCCGCCGGGCTAGTAACCCTTCCCGCACACAGATTTAGAGCGGAGAACACAGCCATGCACATGCAGCAGGGGGCCCGCTTTGTGGCCCGCGATTTTGGTTGGCATCACCCTGGGCGGGCCACCCCCGCCTTTTCGGGGCTGAACTTTGAGATTGAGCCGGGGCAGAAAGTACTCCTGGTAGGCCCCTCCGGAGCAGGAAAATCAACCCTGCTGCACGCCATGGCAGGCCTGCTCGTTGATGAGGACGGCCAAACCCAGCTCGGTGAACTCACCGTCAACGGGCAGCCCCCCACCCAGGCGCGGGGGGCCTGTGGCCTCATGCAACAGGACCCCGAAAGCTCAGTGGTGCTAGCGCGAGTAGGTGATGACGTAGCTTTTGGGCCTGAGAACCTAGGAGTGCCCCGTGAAGAAATCTGGGGCCGGGTCACCTGGGCCCTGGACGCTGTCGGGTTAGGCTCTTTACCTCTTGACCGCTCCACCTCAGCCCTCTCAGGCGGGCAGAAGCAACGGCTGGGGCTAGCAGGAATCCTAGCCATGCGCCCCGGCGCCCTGCTACTAGATGAACCTACCGCCAACCTTGACCCTGCCGGCGTGCTAGAAGTACGCGACGCCGTACTAGCTGCCACCGCTGCCTCAGGGGCTACTCTGGTGGTTATCGAACACCGGGTCGGTATTTGGGCTGAACACGTAGACCGCGTGCTAGTTCTCAACGCCCAAGGCGGCATCAGCTATGACGGGCCAGCCCAGCAGGTACTTACCCAGGCCCGTGAACAGCTCATTGCCGGTGGGGTATGGGTGCCCGGGTATGTGCCCCACCCTCCCCGGGCAGCGCAGACGGGGGAGGACGTCCGCCCCGGGCAGGTCGCTGGGGGGCACACCCCGCTGCTTGAGGCCCGCGATCTAGCAATCACCCGAGAGCTACCCACCCGCCGCCAACGTAAGCAGCGCGCCCGCGCGCTCGCCGCCGGGCAGGTGCCCACCCTGGATCTGCCCACCGTGGCAAACGGAATTAACCTGACTCTGCACGCCGGGGAACACCTGGCTCTTCTAGGGTCTAACGGGGCAGGGAAAACCACCCTGGCCCTAACCTTAGCCGGGCTCATCTACCCAGCTGCTGGGCAGGTCTACGCCCACCAGGGGCTCACAGCAAGCCTGCCTGCCCGCTACCGCAGCACCGACCCGGCCAGCTGGCCCGCAGCCGAACTAGCCGACCGTATCGGCCTGGTCTTCCAGGAGCCAGAACAACAGTTCCTTGCCCCCACCGTGCGGGCAGAACTAGAATTTGGACCCCGGCACCTAGCCCGTGTACGCAAAGAAAAAATAGATGAGACCCGCCTGGCAGTCCGCACCGATGAACTTCTGACCCGCCTGCGCCTTACTCACCTAGCAGAGGCTAACCCCTTCACCCTCTCAGGAGGGGAGAAAAGACGACTTTCGGTGGCTACAGCTCTGGCTACTGAACCAAGGGTGCTGGTACTCGATGAACCCACCTTCGGCCAGGACGCCACTACCTGGGCCGAACTTGTCACCCTGATGAGGGAACTACTTGACCGGGGTCTTGCGGTCATCTCCGTAACCCACGATAAGGACTACGTAGCTGCCCTCGGCGGCCAGCACCTCACCCTGCAGAAAGCGGAAACCACCCATGGCGCTTGACCTCTTCGCACTCGGGCCCGCCCACCGTAGCCGTGCCGGAAAACTCAACGCCGGCACCAAACTACTGGCCACCTTCCTCCTATCTATAGGGCTGCTCCTCATCAAAGACTGGGGCACAGCCCTAGCCGTCTTCGCCCTGGAACTGGCCCTGTTCAAAGCCTGGGGCATCCAGCCCCTCGCCCTGCTGGCCCGCTTCTGGCCCCTACTGGTAGGCGCCCTGCTCACAGGCTGGTCCACCTCGCTCATCGCCGAAAAAACAGGAGAAACAGTCCTACAGGTAGGATTCATCTGGATCACCACCGACTCCCTGGCCATGGGTATCTCCCTCATGACCCGAGGCCTGGCCCTCATCCTGCCCAGCCTCCTACTGATTACCACCACCGACCCCACCCACCTGGGCGACTCCCTCGCCCAAACAGCCAAACTTCCCGCCCGTTTCGTACTCGCTGCCCTAGCGGCCCTACGCCTACTGGGTCTCATGTTCAGCGAATGGCACACCCTGGGCCAAGCCAGGCGAGCCCGCGGACTAGGCGCCAGCGACTCCCTGCCCCGCCGCGTCCGCACCCTGGCCGGGCAAACCTTTGCCCTGCTGGTCCAAGCCATCCGCCGCGGAACCCGCCTAGCTACCACCATGGAAGCCCGAGGCTTCGGTGCAGGGCCCCGCACCTGGGCCCGCGTGCCTGTCTACCAGCGCGATGACGCGACCTTCCTGCTGTGCTCCCTAGCAATTCTCATGACCGGGTACCTGCTATCGGCAGCTGCCGGGACCCTGACCTGGGTGTGGCAGTAACAATAGGATGTAACGCGTCCATCCCTTTGAGAAAAGACAGGCCATCGCGTTAGAGTAAAAATATATAGCCGGTCACCAAACCCCACGGTTGGAAGAGCCGGCCTTCATGCTTCTCAGTCTCTAGCCCAAACGACGTGAAGCACGCTCGCACCGCGTATGGTGCTCGCATCAGATGCTCCCGCCGATAACCTGCAAGCCAGGTTGCCGCGGGAGCATCAGAGTTAAGGGCTAATCTTAGAAGTATGACTACAACCGTTGTGATGCTAACCCCAGAAAATCCCGCTGGTGAACTGGTTGACGCCACCACCCCCCTCATCAACATTGAAGATCAGGGGCTCACCCGAGGCGACGGCGTCTTCGAAACTATGCTGGCTGCCAACCGCCGCGTCCGCAAATTTGAGGCTCACCTGGCCCGGCTAGCAAGCTCCGCCCGCCTGCTCGATTTGCCCCTACCTGCCGAAGAAGGCCTACGCGCCGCCGTGCAACTAGCTCTCGATGCAGCAGCCCAAGGCCCCCAGACCGTGCTAGGTGAAGAACACACCGTCAAAATCATCATCTCGCGCGGCACCGTTGAAGCCGGCCCCCACACCTGGGTTACTGTGGCCCCGTCCTCACCCACCATTTTGCGCCAGCGCCAGCAAGGGGTGCGGGCCATGCTCCTACCGCGCGGCCACGACCCAGCAGAAGACTCCGCCTACCCCTGGCTCTTAGCCGGTGCCAAGACTCTCTCCTACGCCATCAACATGTCGGTGCTACGCTATGTGCGCAAACACGGCGCAGATGATGCCATCTGGGTCACCGAGGACCGCCGTATTCTTGAGGGGGCAACCTCATCTGTCATCCTCGCCAAAACTGAAGGCCAGAAGAAGGTGCTCTACACCCCCGAACCCTCCCACGGTATTCTGCCTGGCACTACTCAGGGCGCCATTTTTGCTGGTGCCCGCGCAGCCGGGTGGGAACTGGGCTACGGGCCCCTCTACCCCCAAGACCTACTAGAGGCAGATGCTCTCTGGCTGGCCTCCTCCGTGCGGCTTCTTGCCCCCGTCACCCACCTCAACGGCACACCCCTGGCCACTAGCCCGCAGCTCACCGAAGAGCTGCTGGGCTACCTGGCGCGGGGGGTAGATATAGATAACCGGGAAACTTACCTGTAGCCGCAAACCCCTCCGGGCCAGTGCTAGTGCTCTTGGGCGGGAAGATAGCGGACGTCCGCGCCCGCATAGGCGCTGGCGTAGGCTGTGAGTAGCTCGGCTTCTTGTTCCGCCCACATCTCCCAGTAGGGGAGGTAGATTTCCCCATCTCTAGCTAGGGCCCGCTGCCTGCGGCGGGTAGCATCGAGTTCTACGAAAATGCCTACATCGTGGGCCCCGGTGAGAGCCCCTACCCCCTCAGCGATGAGCACGCCACCTGCTGCCTGCCAGGCGGCGGTAAAAGGGTGGGGGCCGGTGGGCTGGGAGGTGCCCCAATCCCAGCCAAACCAGTGGGGGGTTTGGTCTGTGGTGTTGGCGCGTCCGCTCACTACCGTTTGGGCAAGCTGCTGCCAGGCTAGGGCGGCCTGCGCTAACCCGCCCCACCCCTGGTAGAGGTCCTCCAGGTGAAAGACCTGGGCGGGGATGTTTTGCTCTTTGACCCAGGCAGCCAGCTCAGCCGACAGGGTGGTTTTACCTGACCCGCTGCGCCCATCAAGAGCTACTAGCAGTGGCCTCTCACCGTGTAACCGGTGGCGGGCCTGCACTACCACCTCACCTACGGCGGCTAACTCCCTTAGCTCAAGCACTCTATTCTCCTTCACCTCGCTATACCTTCTGCCCTCAGGCTACCGCACTGCTCATTATTCGGCGCTAGCTAGTTATGGTGGGTTTGGGCGTGCTCAATCACTCCGGGGACAGCGTTCTGAATCATCTGGAAGGTTTCATAGAAATCGCTCATATTACCGTACCAGGGGTCGTAGATACCTAGCTGGTCTAGGGGCTTATCTGTTAGAGCCGGGTCGAACTCGCGCATCAGGCGGACCTTGCTCGCTGCCTCATCGTTGGGCGCTAGGCGCTTGAGCTCCCGGTAGTGGTTGGTGTCCATGGCTAGTAGCAGGTCGTAGCGGTCAAAATCAGCGCGGGTAAACTGCTTGGCTTTGTGCGAGCCAGTATTGATGTTGAGTTCGTCCAGCACTTTTTTGGCGCGCCGGTCAATGGGGTTGCCCTTTTCTTCGTTCGAAATGCCGCTAGAAGCTACCTCTACAGTGAGCCCAGCTTGGGTAGCGGCCTGCTTAATGAGGTACTCGCCCATAGGGGAGCGGCAGATATTTCCGGTGCATACAGTCATAATTCGATACATAGTCACCATGTTCGCATGATGCCTTCGGTCAGAGCTGGGTTTAGGGAGAACCTGAATAAAAAGTGAGAAAAAGTTCGCTCTCAGGCGGAAAACTAGGGGCAATCTATGTATAGTCTTACAGGTACACACACTTGATGGTGCTACTCTCAGGCATTGCTTGCCCGGTTCATACAGCAGTGAACTGAAGATGAGTAGCACCAGACACTCAGTTTCTTGAGTTCTTTCGAGATGACGAAAGCCCCACAGGCCACACACCTGTGGGGCTTTTGCGTACCGCCTATAGAAAAATAAATAAAGCTGCATATACACCCGCGAAAGAGGAGAAGACTGCTCATTTTGGGTAAAGTTATTGCGAATACACTGTACATCTGAAGAATTGAGATTCTCCATGACCGACCAGCCCAATACCCCCAACCCCAACCAGCCCACCACCCCTAATGCTCATCAGCCTGCTGCTAGCCAGCCTGCTCCCATGGGCGGTGCTGCTCAGCCTGTTCCCGGTACTCAGGCACCCGATACTTTTGTAGGTGCCCCTGTAGGGCAGCCTCCCGTGAACCCTCAGAAGAAGAACACGGGCCTGCTTATTGGTGGTTTGATTGCTGTTGCTATCGCGATTATTATTATCGCTCTTCTTTTCCTGACCGGTGTCTTTGGCGGGTCAAGCAAGGTTTCTAGCTACGACAAATTCAAGGGTGGCATGCAGGAAGCTACTGCTGGTTCTGCCGCCTCTAAGTGTCTAGATAGCGCTGATACTGTCATAAAGTCAGAGATGGAGGATATTAAGGAAGAAGAAGCTCCTAACTTGAATGTAAACCCTGAAGACATTGGTATTTTCATGTGCTCCTCGGTTGACTTGAGCAACATGATGAGCATGTTGGAAGCTGATGACTCTACACCTTTAGTCATGGGCATCTACGCCGAGGGTAACCCTACAATTGATGAGGAACTATCTGATTTCTCTGAAGCTGACAGTGAGAATGGTTGGGCTGTTTACGGTGAAAACTGGGCGATTGTTGGTATGAACACCGAAGAAAGTGTCAAGGCTAAGCTTCTTGATGAGTTCAACGGTACAGAATCTGTACCGAGTAAATAAGAAGCTCCTATCTTCTGACTAGAGTCGGTGCCCTGCTGCATGCAGGGTGCCGACTTTTTTGTAGGCACTTTCAGGGTTTTAACAGGTGCGGACGCCCGTGCCTGCCTTGGTCTTGTAAAGGCAGGGTAAGTCTGACGTCAGCTCTGATTAACCTAAACTTTAGCTGCGCAAAAAAGTTGAGTCTTTTTAACTCAACTCTGTTGACTTCTCTCTGAAACGTGGCAAACTAGATATCAAGACAAGCGAGTTGAGCCTGCGCGGCTCAACTTGTTTGAAAGATTTACAGATAACCAACCTCTCAGGAGAAAAAATGTCACGTGCAGTAGGTATTGACCTCGGTACCACCAACTCAGTTGTATCAGTGCTCGAAGGTGGCGAGCCCACCGTTATTGCCAACGCGGAAGGCGCCCGCACCACCCCCTCCGTCGTAGCATTCTCAAAGGACGGCGAAGTTCTAGTAGGCGACGTCGCCAAGCGCCAGGCAGTCACCAACGTTGACCGCACCATCGCTTCCGTCAAGCGTCACATGGGCACCAACTGGACTACCGACATCGACGGCAAGAAGTACACCGCCCAGGAAATCTCAGCCCGTACCCTCATGAAGCTCAAGGGCGATGCTGAAGCCTACCTGAACGACAAAGTCACCGACGCTGTTATCACCGTCCCCGCCTACTTCAACGACGCTGAGCGTCAGGCCACCAAAGAAGCTGGCGAAATCGCTGGCCTGAACGTCCTGCGTATCGTCAACGAACCCACCGCAGCAGCCCTGGCCTACGGCCTGGACAAGGGCAACGAAGACGAACTGATTCTGGTCTTCGACCTCGGTGGCGGTACTTTCGACGTCTCCCTTCTTGAAGTTGGTAAGGACGACGACGGCTTCTCCACCATCCAGGTACGCGCAACCTCCGGTGACAACCGCCTCGGTGGTGACGACTGGGACCAGCGCATCGTTGACTTCCTGCTAGAGCAGGTCAAGTCCAAGACCGGCGCTGACCTCTCCAAGGACAAGATTGCCCTGCAGCGTCTGCGCGAAGCAGCGGAGCAGGCTAAGAAGGAACTGTCTTCAGCAACCTCCACCAACATCTCCCTGCAGTACCTCTCCGTTACCCCCGAGGGCCCCATCCACCTGGATGAGAAGCTGACCCGCGCCAAGTTCCAGGACATGACCGCAGACCTGATTGAGCGCACCAAGAAGCCCTTCAACGACGTCATCGCTGAAGCAGGCGTCAAGGTCTCAGACATCGCCCACATCGTTCTGGTCGGTGGCTCCACCCGTATGCCCGCCGTCACCGAGGTCGTCAAGGAACTCTCTGGTGGCCGCGAACCCAACAAGGGCGTCAACCCCGATGAGGTCGTTGCCATGGGTGCAGCCCTGCAGGCAGGCGTTTTGAAGGGTGAGCGCAAGGACGTTCTGCTCATCGACGTCACCCCCCTCTCCCTCGGTATCGAAACCAAGGGCGGTGTGATGACCAAGCTGATCGAGCGCAACACCGCAATCCCCACCAAGCGATCAGAGACCTTCACCACCGCTGAAGACAACCAGCCCTCAGTATCGATTCAGGTTTTCCAGGGTGAACGCGAATTCACCCGCGACAACAAGAACCTGGGCACCTTCGAACTGACCGGTATCGCCCCGGCCCCCCGCGGCGTGCCCCAGATTGAAGTTACCTTCGACATCGACGCTAACGGCATCGTGCACGTCTCAGCTAAGGACAAGGGCACCGGCACCGAGCAGTCCATGACCATCACCGGTGGTACCTCCCTCTCCAAGGAAGACATCGACCGCATGGTTAAGGACGCCGAAGCTCACGCCGAGCAGGACAAGGCCCGCCGCGAGGCCGCCGAGACCCGCAACCAGGCTGAGAACACCGCCTACTCCATCGAGAAGCTCATCAAGGAAAACGGCGAGAAGCTACCCGAGGACGTCAAGACCGAGGTCCAGGCCGACATTGACGCCCTGAAGGCTGCCCTTGAAGGTGAAGATGATGAGGCCGTCAAGACCGCTTTCGAGAAGCTGCAGGCATCTCAGACCAAGCTGGGCGAGGCTCTCTACGCCCAGGCTCAGGCAGATGCAGCAGCCGGTGAAGGCGCTAAGGCTGAAGATGACGACGTCGTTGACGCTGAAGTAATCGATGAAGAAGACGAGAAGAAGAACTAACCATGGCTGAGAACACCAACGAGCCCGCAGACAACCAGCCCGAGGGCACCGACCCTCTGGAGGACGCCTTCGCCGCCCCGGCTGCTGAAGGCCACCCCGAGCCCGAAGGTGTAGCCGCTGACGCTGCGGTAGACGAAGAATCTGCCGCAGCTAAGGCAGGCGATAGCGCAGAGGCAACCGAAAACGCTGACGCGGCTCTAGCCGCCGAACGCCTTGAGGATTTGCGCCGCCTTCAGGCCGAGTTCACCAACTACAAGAACCGCACCGCCAAGGAAAAAGACCAGCTGCGTGACTTCGTCATCGCCGACCTGGTAGCAGCCCTGCTGCCGGTCATCGATGATATTGACGCCGCCCGCAAGCACGGTGACCTTGAAGAAGGCCCCTTCGCTGCGATTGCCAACAAGCTCGAAGAGACCCTAACCAAGCAGGGCCTAGAGCGATTCGGTGAGATTGGCGAACCCTTCAACCCCCAGGTGCATGAGGCTGTATTGCAGCAGCCCACCAGTGAGGTTGAGCCTGACTCAGTCTCCATGGTTCTACGTAACGGCTATAAGGTGAAGGACCGTGTGGTCCGAACCGCCCAGGTAGCTGTTGCGGTAGCAGAATAAGGACGCGGGCGGGCACCCGGCCTGATAGGTCAGGCTGGGTGCCCGCCCAGTTTTACCCCTCTAAAAGACACTAAAAGACATAGGATCTACCTCGGAAGGAGAGGCACATGGCGAGTGAAAACTGGCTCCATCAAGATTTTTATAAGGTACTAGGCGTAGCCGAGGATTCCTCCGAGGCAGATATTAAGAAGGCCTACCGCAAGCTGGCCCGCAAGTACCACCCCGACCAGAACCCCGGTGATGAGGCTGCTGAGAAGAAGTTCAAGGAAGTCTCAGAAGCCTACGACGTGCTCTCAGACCCCAAGCAGAAGGAAGAGTACGACCAGATCCGCAAGTACGGGGCCGCGGGCTTCAGCGGCGCTGGCGGCGGTTTCCCCGGTGGTTTCCCTGGCGGCGGTAACTTCACCTACTCCACCAGTGGCGGTGCTGGCGGCATTAACATTGAAGATTTGCTCGGCGGCATGTTCGGTGGCGGCGCTGGTTTTGGTGGGGGAGCACGCTCTGCAGGTGGCTTCCCCGGCGCTGGCGGCGGTTTCCCCGGTGGTGGTTTCTCACAGCCAGCGCCCCAGGGGAAAGACGCGACCACTAGTGCCCGTATCACCCTCCAACAGGCCTATGAGGGTGCTGAGGTTTCAGTCTTCCGCCCCGGCGGCTCCCAAACCCAGGTGCGCCTACCGCGCGGCGTTAAGGACGGCCAGAAAATCCGTGCCCGCGGCAAGGGGCACCCCGGTGCCGGTGGGGCAGGGGACCTGATTGTCACCGTCCGCGTAGATACCCACCCCTACTTTGAGCGGGAAGGGGATAACCTGCTGGTGCGCGTGCCGGTCACTCTGGAAGAAGCTGTGAAGGGCGGCGTCATCGAGGCCCCCACCCTTGATGGTGGAAGCGTTAAGCTCCGCCTGGCCGCTGGCTCACCGGCAGGCCGTAAACTGCGCGCTAAGGGCCGCGGCTTTGTAACCAAGAAGGGTAGCGGCGATATGCTGGTCATCCCTGAGGTACAGTTGCCCACCAATCTCACTGCCGAAGCTGAAGCCGCCCTCGATGCCTTCATCGCAGCTGCCCCGCAAACTAACCCCCGTGAAGAGATGCTGAGGAAAGCAGGCGGTTAAACATGACATTGGAAGCCGATCGCCCAGTTTTTGTTATCTCTGTGGCCGCTGAGCTAGCCGGTATGCACCCGCAGACCCTGCGCCAGTACGACCGGCTAGGTCTGGTTCAGCCCCAGCGGGCCCCGGGCCGTGCCCGCCGCTATTCTGAGCGGGATGTGCAGCAGCTTCAGGAGATCCAGGAGCTTTCCCAGTCCGGTGTTTCACTAGAGGGTATTAAGCGCATCATGCAGCTTGAGAACCAGGTGGAGGCCCTGCGGACCCGCATTGTTGAGTTGCAGGCTGATAACGAGAATCTGCGCAATCGCCTTCAGGAGGGTTCTCGCGTTTTTGCTGCCGGTACCTCTGGTGGGGCTATGCATCTAGCTCGTGGCAAGCGTCCGGCTGCACGCTCTACCTCCCAGGCCGTGGTGCTCTACCGGCCGCGTTAAGCCTGCCATCTTAAAATATTGTGGCGGCACCCAAGGTTGGGTGCCGCCACAATCTTTAAGTCTACGCTAGTCAAGACCAGTTCTTCTAATTGTCTGGATAATTTAGCTGTCTAGCGTTAATAGACTGTCATTATCTTCTCTCTAGGCCGAATACTCTTGAAGCCACCTTTATAGCCAGTTAGCTTAGTTCTAGGAGCGGTTAATACTTCCGCTACCCCAACCGACTAAAAAGGAGTCGACCATGACCGAGGCCCAGCTCTCCACCAACAAGCCCTTTGACGCTCTTGACACTAAAGCACTCACCGCACCTGCGGCAGAGGGAGCAACTCGCGTCACCCTCACCATGCCCACCGAACGCGCAGGGCGAGACACCACCGGAAACTCCACCCGCTTCCGCAACCTCTTAGCTACCGCTCGCGAAAAGCTAGAAGCAAGAGACGTAGACGCAGAAGCACTGCTAGCACCAGCCCACGAACTCGTCGATGACCGTGACTACTGGCAGCACCAAGGCGACGGCCTAGCCGTCCTACTAGAAAACGGCACCATGACCGCCCTACGCCTGCCCCTGGACCTACCCGAAGCAGTCACCGTAGCAGGGGACTACGACCTCACCTCCCTAGTACCCCTGCTCAGCACCGACACCAGCTTGCACCTGCTAGCACTCTCCCGCAAAGACGTGCGACTCTTCGAAACTGACGGCACCCGCATCGGCCAAATCGACCTCAAGCACATGATCGAAAGCGAAGAGGACATCTACGATGACTACGATGTGCAGCGCACCCAACAGCAGGTACCCAAGGGTGGGGGAGTAGCAACCTTCCACGCCCACACCAACGACTCAGACACCGACCGCATCTACCGCGAACGCTTCTTGCGCAAGGTGGCCAAGGGCATCGAAGACGAGGTTAACGAACCCCTGCGCCACCCCCTGGTACTGGCCGGTATTGAAGAACTCACCAACGAGTTCCGCAGCTTCACCGAATGGGGCCAGGTACTAGAGACCACCATTAGCGACGGCCGCGTGGACGAGATGAGCGAAGCCCAGCTCCTGGAAAAGCTCCAGCCCGTGCTTCAAGAGCAGGCTCAGCACGAAACCCAGAGCCTCAACCAGCAGCTTGAGGACGCCCGCTCTGGCAAGCGCTACATCGGCGCAGGCGAAGTGCTCGAAGCAGCCAAGCAGGGCCAGATTGCAACCCTGCTGGTAGCAGAAGACGAGAAGGCCACCACCGGCGAAGGCCTGAGCGAAGCAGCCCAGGCTATCAACCTGGTACTACGCTCCGGCGGCGAAGTAAAGCCCCTGCCCGAAAGCTCCGAAGAGAACCTGGCAGCCATCACCCGCTGGTAGACCAACAATAAGAGCACGACAAGCGGCTCCTACCTAACTCGCTAGAGGTATAAAGCGCCCCACCGCAGTGCATGAGCCTGTGGTGGGGCGCCTTTTCTCTACTTTTACTACTGAACCCTTTTATCGACGAATAAAGGTCAGGTCATGGGCGCGACGCCCTGCCTCACCGGCCTTGCGCTCGAAACTGGTCACCACGCGTCCTTCCCAGCGCGGAGCCCAGCCACCGACCGGGTCCTCCTCAGTGGTGTTTTCACCGGCGTGGGCATTAGTGAAATCGGGGTGAGCTTCGAGTACCTCGCGCATGACCAGGGCATATTCCTCCCAGTCAGTGGCCAGACGCCAAATGCCACCGGGCTTGAGCACACGCGCTACCTTATCGGCAAAGGCAGGGGAGACCAGGCGACGCTTGTGGTGGCGGGCCTTGTGCCAGGGGTCAGGGAAGAAAACCCAGAGCTCATCAACAGAAGATTCCTCCAGCAGATGATCCAGCAGCTCAGGGGCATTGGCCTGGGCAACACGCACATTCTCAACACCGGCCTGGCCCATCTTCAGCAGCAGGTCAGCGATACCGGGGGTGTAGACCTCAACAGCCAGGAAGTTAGCCTCAGGTACCTGGGCAGCCCGATTGACGATAGCCTCACCCAGGCCGGAGCCAATCTCAACGACCAGGGGCGCGTCAGTGCGTCCGTAAAGGGCCTGCTGGTCAAAGGTCGCACCCTCAGCTACCGAAGTATCCCCAACGTTGCGGGGTAGGTCAAGCACATGGGTGGGGGCGTAGGCGTCCCAGGCTTTTTGGCGGCGGGCGGTCAGGCGGTCGCCGCGGCGGACGAAGGAGTAGGGCTGGCGGTGAAATTTTTCAGGGACCGGGGCGCTCAAATCTTCACCTGCTGCTGCACGTTCGGCTTTGGCTGCTAGATCTTGTTGTTGCTTCTTGGTTTCCATAACTCTCCTTGCGAGGTTGAGACAGATAAACCGGCGCACACGGAAACGCTAAGTGCCGCCGGTAGAGAAAAGAAAGGCGTCCCCAATTATATCGCCACAGATATAGACCGGGGCAGGCTGAAAACAGCCTGCCCCGGTGGAAGGTTCCTCATAGCTCTACTTAGTAGGTAACGCGGCCCTGGGTAGTACCCATGTGATCGGAGTTATCGTCTGAGTCGCCGTCCATCTCGTCAATTACAGTAGCGGATAGGAAGAGCTCATACTGGACGTTCCAGAAAGGCCAGTTGATGTAGTAGCGCAGGGGAATATCGACTGACTCGCCGGGCTGCAGAGTACCAGCAAAGGTCCAGACAAAGCTGGGAGAACCCCAGCCTGCTGAGCCTGCGTAGGTGAAGGTGACGCGGGAGTCGCTTGAATTGACCTGGGTTCCGGCCTGGTTAGAGCCGGTTGCATCCGTAAAGACGTCTTGCATGTCGCTGAGCAGGGTCCCTGTGGGGTTAACTGCTGGTACGCTACCAACATTGGTGATGGTCATGGTATTGGGAAAAGACGCGTAAGCGGCTACGTTAGTCGTGGTGGTCGGGCCCCGGTAAATAGGGGTGTCGTAGACAGGCTCAAAGGTTGACCAATCTACAGTGGGATCAGCAATCTGAATTGCCAGATCGGTGCGAGGAATCTCTTCAAAACTCGCAGCGTAAGCGGGAATTGCACTGGTAGCTAGGACGGCGGGAGCGGCCCAGGCGCTGGCCTTGAGCAGGGTGCGGCGGTGGGGTGTCAGTAAAGAAGTCATAGGTTAGTACATCTCTCGAAAGTCTTAGGCGAAACGGCCTGCTGCCAGCAGACGGTCCATGTTGCGTTCTGCGATAGCAGTAATGGTGACGAAGGGATTGACACCAATTTTGCCAGGAATCAGGGAGCCGTCCATAACAAAGAGGCCGGGCACACCCTTTACTTCACCGTTGAGGTCGGTGGTTTCACCGATGACGGCACCGCCGAGCGGGTGGTAGGTGAAGTAGTCGGCGAAGGTCTTGCCACCCTGGAAGAGACCAGAGTTGTAGGAGGTGCCGGGGTTGGCCGCGTTCATCTTGTCCATGAAGGCTTTGGCTGCGGCAACACCGGGGGCTGCCTTGGTGGAGTCCCAGTCGAGGTCCATGGAGCCGGTAGAGGCGTTCCAGGTGAAGGTGCCCTTGTTGGGGTTGTTGGTGATAGCCAGGTAGAGGCCGATGCGCATATCTAGGCCTGCAGGGAAGGGGGCAAGCTCTGCGAAGACTGAGTTGGTGGAGTTATCCCAGTTGGAGATGCCCATGGCAGGGATTCCTGACTGGTAGCCGCCGGTAGCAGCATTGACGTTGCGGGCTACCATGATGTTGCCGTTGGGGCCCCAGTTGGTGCCCAGCGTTGCGGGCAGATTCTTCACAGTGCCTGCGTTCTTTGCTTGCAGCAGTAGACGGTTGGTGCCAACAGAACCTGCAGCCATGATGACGCGGTCGTAGACCTGTGTGGTGGCGCTGACCAGGTTGCCGGTGAAGTCAATGGTCTTCAAGTCGAGGGAGAAGGTGCCATCGGCTTGCTGGGTGAGGGCGGTTACCTCGGTCAGGGGGATGAGGTTGACTTTGCCGGTGGCAAAGGCGGTGGCCAAGATGGTTTTGGGCAGTGATTTTTTGCCGTGGTCGTTACCGAAGATGACCTGGCGACCTAGGGCTGAGCGGGGGACGCGGGAGAAGTTCTCTTGGCGCATGTAGTTCCAGTCGTAGACGTTAGGTACGAACTGGTGTTTGAAGCCGGCTTTGGCTGCTTGGGAGGCAGAGACTCGTGAGAACTGGTACCACTTGGAGGTGCCGACCACGTCGGATGGGGGTGTGGTGACTCCCAGGTTGGTGTTGGCGCGCGGGAAGTAGGTTGCGTACATTTCTGCAGCGTCAAGTTGGGGTAGGACTTGCTGGAAGAAAGAGGGGTTAGGGGTAACTGCCATACCGCCGTTGGCCAGTGAGCCACCACCTACGCCCTTGCCCACGTAGACCTTCATATTGGCGAAGCGTTCGATGCCTAGGACGCCGGCGGCCCGGTTGATGGGGCGGTTGACGTAGTCTAGACCGAAGACGCTGGAGAGGGGCATGTCGGTGCGGTCTTCGAACCACATGGAGCGTTCGGTGGGGGAGGTCATCTGGTCAAACCGGTAGCCGTTTGACTTAGGCGCCATCTTTTCCCAGTCGGCGCCCATTTCGATCATGTCGACGGTGTAGCCCTTTTCAGTGAGGGCGCGGGCGGCTACTGCGCCGCCGTAGCCGGAGCCGATAATGGCGATGCGCTTTTGGCCGTTGGCGTGGGCGGTAGTGGCGGTAGCTGCTAGGGCGGAGGCGGCAGATGCTGCTGCGGTTAGTTTGAGAGCTGAGCGGCGGTTAGGGGTAAATGGCATAGGAGTGTCCTTTTCTAGGTGCGGGTGCGAGACCGAATGGGTGCTGCTCACAGGTCTGGGAGGCTATGAGCATGCAGGCCGTTTCGCTAGTATGTGCGAAATACGTTGAAGATACGAAAAGACCTGTCCCCACTTTAGCGGTATTTTAGCGTGCTTATATCGCAACCTATAGGACTGTTGGCGTTTTGTGTTCAGGCGTACGAAAAATTATTTCGATGTCTTATCTGGGCGGTCAGCAGCCCGCGGATCGGTAACCATTTTTGCTGCGACCTTTTTGAGGCTGGTCGTGTCCCGGTGTTCAAGAGTTGGGGTGGTGGGTGAGGTACTTCTTAGTCTCACGCGCTACTAGACCAGAGAGTAGCAAGAGCCCGATGAGGTTGGGGATCGCCATCAGCCCGTTCATGATGTCTGAGAAGGCAAAGACTAGGGTGAGTGGGGCGATAGCGCCCAGCCCACAGACCAGGGCGAAGATAAGGCGGTAGCCAATGATAGCCTTTTTACGGTTCTAATGCCGCCAAGCAGGGCGGCGGCTGTTCCTACCGCAAGGACGCCGGCAGTAAGGTAGGGCGAGATGCTGAAGGAGTGCTCTAGGTTAGCTGAGATGGCTTTTGCCTGGGTCATGTTTCCGATGCCGAAGCAGGCAAAAACACGGCAGATACCGGGCCCACCAATGCTCAGGGAGAGGACAACACCAACGATATTACCGGTACCGACGGTGGTACCCAGGGCTGTGCTCATGGCCTGGAAGGAGGAAATTTCGCCTCTGGCGCCTTCTTGCCGGGAGCCACGCACCGCCCGCCACTAGCTAGCCGGTAAAAGCAGACCGATAGGCTGGCTGATCAGGGCAGGTTGCCAGCACACCCTGCATAGCCCGCTTCTCAGCACCAGTGACAGTAAGCCCATAGGCGGCCTTCACCGACACCTGCCGCGCCACATACTCACAGCGGTAACCGGGCTGGGGCAGCCAGGCGTCCGCACTCTTATCAGACTTCTGCGTGTTAGCAGTCTGCCCAGCCGCCTGCAAATTGAGCGGATCATTAGCTATAAGAACCCGCTGCTCTGGGCTCCACTGCCAAGCCCCAGAAACCCAGGCATTAGACAGCGCCACCACATGGTCGATAGGAATGGCATCGCTCGTCTTAGGCCCACGCTTAAAATCAATAGCCTCAGCCGTATAAGGGTCTACCAAGTGCCCTGAGAGCACAAAACAGTTACTAGCAACATCAAGGTCGGTAAGATCACGGGTCAAAATATCGTTCCGCTGATCGCAACCATTCTTGTCAATATCAGCCCAAGCCTGCCCATAAGCATCACGCTTATACTTAGTCCCAGAGTAGGAATCAGCCACCGTTAAACCCTCAAGAACCTCACTAGCCGTCGAATAAGTCTGCACCCCAGAACCCGAAAATCCGGTACTCACAGCCGTACCCGCAGGGTTGAGCAAACTATCAAGAGCAGACCGCACATTCCACTGGTGCGACCGCAACCACAGCAGACCGCCCACCAGTAAGACCACAACAAGCAGCAGAGCCAAGGCACGCTGCACACCAGCAGGTAAACCCGCTACAAAACGGACGCCCGCACGAATCTGGCGGTCACTAGGTGAAGAAAAACGAGGGGCAGAAGGACGCTTACGGGAGGTACTCATAGGTCACCTATTCTAACGCCGTGAGTTGGGTTCCCTACCTAAAATCCTCAATCGCTATATAACCACTACCGGTCACAGGCACCATAGGAATAGACCCGGTAGTAGGGTGAGCCACATTCACCGCCGGGTGGCCTGCCGGATCATCTGACTGATAGAAATCAGGGCGGTCACAGCCCATACCCTCACGCATAGCCTCAATAATGCCCTCGGCGGCGTCCTTAACCGACAAGAAGTTACGGGTCCACCGGCCATTAGGTGCCGTCCACCCCGCATCTTCTAGCATCTCGGTATCAAGCTCAACCTCAATAGTCTCAAACTCATCAGGAGACGTCAGCTCACAAAAATAGCCAGCAGGGGAACGCAAAATACTCACAAAATTAGTGAAATCCTTAGTCGCAACCACCTCAGGGCAGATGTAATAGATCCGCAAGGAAAGATTCCAGGGCAACTCCTCAAGACGCTGCTCCGTGACCGAAACCAACTGCCGCCAGGCCCGCTCAACACGCTCAGCCTCGGTCAGAGTCTTAGGCTGCACTACACCAATACCCTGCGCCTGAATCTCTTTAATATTAAGAGACTCAGTAGAATCAACCGCAGGCTGACCCACAGGCCGGGCAGACAAGCCCGAAGCCCCCATGAGCAGCACATCATTAAACATCTGACGGCCAGCCTGAAGAGCCACATGCCACGAACCATACTTAGCTCGCACCGTACCCAGGTGAGGCACGCGCCCGCTTCTTGCCGAATCCTCAGCCCAACTACCATAAAGCAAAACCGACGGCTTACGGTCATAACGGATGCAATAGTTCAAAAACTCGCCCAGAGTATTACGGAAAACACGCTCACTGAGGGTACTAGCTGCAAGCGTGATACCCTGCTCCTCAGCATTGGGCGGGCAAACCCCCACCTTCAGCAAGGCCCTAGACCAAGAACGATCCCCCAGGCGATCTTCAATCAGAGCCCGAGACGGAGGCCAAGAGAAATCCCCACGAGAAATATGGACAATCTCCTGCGGAAGATGAGCCAAAAAATCATCGTAGGTCTGCTCATCAAGCTCAGTATAGGGGTGCTGGGCCATGTAATTGAGAGCAGCACCAATACGCCCAACAATCGTAGCGATCTCCTCAGGAGGCACAGCAAAAGCCTCAAGCATACGCGGAAGATCTTGAATAATAATGGGGTCAATCCCCACCGCCGCGTACTCGTAATCAGGGTCCAAATCATAGGTCACAGCCACCGCATACCACAGGGCCGAAGCCATCAGCACATGCGAATGAGTTTGCCCCTGACCATTACCAAAAAGCCAACGGCCAGAATGAACCGCCTGCTCCACCAAGTCCCGGTCAAGACCAGGGTAAAGCACAGATACACGATGAAGAGCTTCAGAAGAGGTCCAGCCCATGCTCGCAAGCCCACTCAAGAGCGAGTCATAGCGCTCGCAGAATTCGGTATAGGAAAGATCGGTTTCCTCTGGCACAGTGGTTCTCCAAAGCAAGGTCAAACAAGAATGGGCTCGGGGTCAAAGAGTCTTGGTAACAGCCCTGTCTAGACCGCTCCCAAGTACCCTGTAGCACCACTTTAGGTGCTCCCACCCCTCTGTGACCACTGCAAGCTTAACTATTACAAGTAGATGAACAAACACCCACCACCCAAGTAACCTCCCCCAGCCCCCACAGCAGACCCCCATCACCTGGCAGAGCCTGCTCAAACCAACAGCAAAAACAGTATGAGAAACTAGAAACTATGACACATGCAGGCGCGGCAGATGCCCCCCACACCCCCCTCCCTCCCCTCGAGGAACGAATCGCTCTAGAACTCGGTGCCCGGGCCGACCAGGTGCGCTCAGCTATAGCCCTGCTCGATGACGGGGCCACCGTGCCCTTCATCGCCCGCTACCGCAAAGAAGCCACCGGTGGGCTTGACGACACCCAGCTCCGCACCCTAGCTGAACGCCTGCGCTACCTGCGAGAACTCGAAGAGCGCCGGGTGGCAATCGTCCGCACCCTGCACGAACGTGCCCTACTGACAGAAGAACTGGCAGCCGCCCTGGCGCACGCCCCCACCAAAAATGAGCTCGAAGCGCTCTACGCCCCCCACAAAACCAAGCGCAAGACCCTGGCCTTCCTCGCGCGGGAGGCCGGGCTGGAATCACTAGTTGAAGACCTGCTAGAAGTTCCCTTCGCCCCCACCGCTGACATCGCTGAGGCCTACGTTGAGTCTGAACTAGCTGATGCTGAGCCCGGCACCGTTGAAGCAACCGTCGCCTCAGTCGATAACGCCCTGGAAGGGGCCCGCGCCCTGCTGATTGAACAGGCCCTCACAGACCCAGCCCTGGCAGAAACCCTCCGCCAACGCTTCATGCGCCGCGGCGTCATCACCTCCCGCCTGATCCCCGGCCAGCAGCAAGCTGGTGCCAAGTTCAGCGACTACTTCGAATTCAATGAAGAAATCCGCCGTATCCCCTCCCACCGGGTGCTAGCCCTACTCCGGGCCGAAAAAGAAGGGGCCGTCAAGGTCAGCGTCGATGTGGACGTGCTCCCACCGGCCAAGTCCTCCCTCAAAGGTGCGGCCCGCGAAGCAGCCGAAATTTTGGCTGAAGAATACGACCGGGAACGCAGCTGGTACGAACGCACCGTGGCCGAAGCCCTGGGAATTGGTGCCCAGGTGCTCAACATGGTCTCCGACGAAACCATGGTGGTTGGCTGGCTGGCTAAAACTGTGCGCATAGCCTGCCGCCAGCGCCTGCTGCCCCGCCTGGCCTCAGAAGCCAGAACCTCTCTCTTCGAACAGGCAGAAAAGGACGCCATCACCGTCTTTGCCTCCAATTTGCGCGATGTTCTGCTGGCAGCACCTGCTGGCTCCCGCACCACCCTTGGGCTGGACCCTGGCCTGCGCACCGGCGTCAAAGTTGCAGTGGTAGGGCAGACCGGCCAAGTGCTGGCTACTGACCTTATTTACCCCCATGCGCCCCGCAACCAGTGGCAGGCCTCCCTCGATAGGCTCACGCACCTGGTGGGCACCTACCAGGTAGAACTCATAGCCATCGGTAACGGAACCGCCAGCCGAGAAACCGACAAACTTGCCTCTGACCTGATGAAAGAATGCACAGCTAGCGGCTACCGCGGGCTCCAGAAGGTCGTTGTCTCCGAGGCAGGTGCCTCCGTCTACTCCGCCTCAGAACTTGCCAGTCGCGAACTGCCGGGCATGGATGTCTCCCTGCGCGGGGCGGTCTCTATTGCCCGCCGTCTGCAAGACCCCCTGGCCGAGCTGGTCAAAATTGAACCCCAATCCATCGGTGTGGGCCAGTACCAGCACGATGTGTCACCGGCAGCCCTGACCCGTGCCCTTGACGGGGTTGTTGAAGATTCCGTCAACGCGGTGGGTGTGCTTGTTAATTCGGCCTCCCCAGCCCTGCTTGCCCGTGTTGCCGGCTTGAACAAGACCATTGCCGAAAACATTGTTGCCTACCGTACCGAACACGGCCCTTTCACCTGCCGCACCGATTTGCTGAAGGTGCCCCGCCTGGGCCCTAAAGCCTTTGAGCAAGCTGCCGGGTTCGTCCGTATCACCGATGGTACTGAACCCTTAGATGCCTCCGGGGTGCACCCCGAATCCTACGATCTGGCCCGCTCTATGGTGGCTGCTGCCGGTGGTTTCATTGAGGGTAAGGTCAGCGCAGAAGCCCTGGCGGCCCTGGACCCGCGTGACTTCACCACAGCTAGCGTCGGTTTGCCCACCATCACCGATATTATTGCTGAGCTTTCAGCCCCTGGGCGCGACCCCCGCCCCACCTTCCGCACCGCACGCTTTGAAGAAGGTGTTGAGACTATCGCCGATTTGACCCCCGGCATGATTCTTGAGGGCACCGTCTCTAACGTGGCAGCCTTTGGTGCCTTTGTGGATATTGGGGTGCACCAGGACGGGCTGGTGCATGTTTCGCAGATGAGCCGCGAGTTTGTCTCTGACCCTCACAGCATTGTTAAATCTGGTGATATTGTGCAGGTGCGGGTGGTTGAAGCAGACCCGGCCCGTCAGCGTATTTCTCTTTCCTTGCTGCTAGAAGAGCCAGAGCCCAAAGCCCGTAAGGGTAACCGGCGCCGCCACAATCTACGGTAAGGAAGACAGCCAGCGTGAGCCTGCCCTCCCCCCCTCTAAGAAGGCTGGCTTCCCTCTTCTGGGGCAGGGACAGTCAGCAAGTCGCGAATCTGCGCTGCGGTGAGCTGGGAGGCAAAGAAAGCGCCCTCATCAACCACAGCATCAAAAAGAGCAGCCTTAGACTCTTTGAGCTCCATGACCTTCTCTTCGATGGTGCCCGCTGAGACCAGGCGGTAGACCATCACATTCTTGGTCTGCCCAATGCGGTGCACACGATCAACCGCCTGCTGCTCGGCAGCCGGGTTCCACCAGGGATCCATAATGAAGCAATAATCGGCGCTGGTCAGGTTCAGCCCAAAGCCACCTGCCTTGAGAGAAATCAGAAAGACAGGGGCCGTACCTGACTCGAACTCTTCCAGCAGCTCCCCGCGATTGCGGGTAGAACCATCCAAGTAGAGGAAGGGGATACCCATATCAGAGAGCCTACCGGCGACCTTCTTGAGGTAGCCGGTGAACTGGCTAAAAATCAGGGCCCGGTGGCCATCATGAATAATCTCAGGCAGATTCTGCTCCAGGTAGTCCAGCTTAGAAGACTCCACCCCGGTATAGCGTTCAGCATCAATCAAGGTGGCATCCAGGGCCAGGCGGCGCAGGGTCGTCAAGGACTGGAAAATGGTGAAGCGGTTCTTGTCGATGTCCTCCAGCAGGCCCAGAATTTTTTGGCGCTCGCGCTGTAGGTGCGTATCATAGGCCCGGCGGTGGGCCGGTGCCAGGGGCACATCGATGCGCATATCGGTCTTCTCCGGTAGGTCGGCAGCCACCAGTTCTTTGGTGCGGCGTTTCATGAGCGGACGGATGCGGCGGCGCAGCCTGCCCAGGGCCTTGGTTTCTTCCCCGGATTCGATGGGGGTGGCGTAGACGTCCTTAAAGGTGCGGGCGGAGGGGAAGAGGCCGGGGGCGGCAATAGAGAACATGGACCACAGTTCCATGAGGTTGTTTTCCATGGGGGTGCCGGTGACCGCAATCTTGAGGCGGGCAGGTAGATCGCGGGCTACCTGGTGGGCCTTGGTTTTAGCGTTTTTGACGAACTGGGCCTCATCGAGCACTAGCCCCTCGAAGGGCTGCTGGCTACCTAGCTCAAAGTAGTGTTCTTCATCTAGGCGGAAGAGGGCGTAGCTGGTTACCACCACATCAGCCCCGGCGATAGTGTCGGTCAGGTGCCGTTTAGATTTACGCACCGACTCTTCAACACCCACTACTTTAAGGGAGGGGGCAAAGCGTTTGATTTCTCGCACCCAGTTGGGCACAACAGAGGTGGGGGCTATCACCAGGAAGGGGGCGGACGCGTCCGGATCGGCTTCTGCCCCCGGTGCCACCCCCGCTTCGTTCCCGTCTAGCTGGCGGTCGCGGGTGGGCTGGCTGGCCTCCTGCTTCTTTTCTTGGGCGTGCAGGAAGAGGGCGATGGTTTGTAAGGTCTTGCCCAGGCCCATGTCGTCAGCCAGCACACCACCCAGGCCGTGTTCCCAGAGGAAGGCTAACCACTGGTAGCCCTCCACCTGGTAGGGGCGCAGGGTTGCCTCTAAGGTGGGGGGAACATCTGCGGGGGAGTGGTGGCCCAGGTTGAGCAGGGCTGAGACCTGCTCGTCCCAGGCGGCAACGGTCTGGGTTTCTGCGGCGAGTTCTTCAAGTTCTTCCCAGAGGCCTACCTGGTGGCGGTTGATTTCTAGCGGCCCGGTCTTGTCGGTGAGCTGGGCTGCTTCGCGCAGTAGCTCTTGTAATTTCATGAATTCGGGCCGGTCAAGGGCAAAGTACTGGCCATTGCCCAGTAGCAGGTGGGTTTGGCCCTTGGCCAGGGCTGCAACAACCTCTGAGAAAGCCACATGCCATTGCCCAGCCTTGATAGCTACCCCTAGCCCGAACCAGTCGCGGCGGCGGGTATCGTCCACCGTCACAATAATTTCGGGGGCTTGATCCAGTTCACGGAATTCAGGTTTCGGGCCTGTGATATCGACCCGCACCCCCTCAACCTGCTGGTAGGCAGGTAGGTAGGTTTCTAGCAGGGTGCGGGTGCCCCAGTTTTCGGTGGAGTGGCGGGTGAAGGGCAGGCCGGGGCGAATCTTTTTGACCTCTTTGAGGACCCGGTATTCGTGGGCGGTATCGCGCACATCGGCCCTGTCTTCACCGGGGTAGCCCAGGGCATCGAGCCTGATGAAGTCACTATCGTCACCGGTGGGGTTGACCGGGTATTCCCAGTGCCAGGCGGTGTAAGCGGTAAAGGGCGGGCCTGGCTGATCGAAGGCGACTGTGAGCACCAAAGTTGGCATACGGACGGCCGGTAGCTCCAGGTCTTCGCTAGTGGTGCAGACAGCAAGCGCCCGGGTCAGGGCAGGGTAGTAGTCAGCAAAAAAGGCGGGGACGTCTGCGGCCGGTACTGTCACTTGCTCCCCTGATATGAGGGATTCGGCAACCGCATCGACCGGCTCAGCAAGAGGAATGAGCACCAGCTCAGAGTCAGCGCTCAGCCAGGAGGGCCGGTGTTCAGGTGCCACCTCACTAGCCTGGGCTAGGGCTGAGGGCAGGGTAGTCTCCCAGCGGGCAGCGGTAGCAGCTTGAACATAGGCCTCCTGGGCTGCCCCACCCAGGGCAATGAAACCCTGCCGGTTATTGCCCAGCTTATGGGTGAAATGAGCAGGAAGAGTGTAAGGGCCCCAGCGCAGTAGGGGAGTGAGCCGCAGAGCATCGGTGGAAGAGCCCCGTTCGGGCACAGGGTCTAAAGCCAGCTCAATCTGGGGGGCGCTGGCGATAGCCAGCCCGGTTTCTTTGCCCTCTAGGAGCACGGTCAGGCCCACATCGCTAGCAGATTCCAGCATCTGCCAGAGCAAGGACGAATCCACATTCGAAATAGAAGCCCAATCCCGGTGCGAAGAATAGATAGATTGGGAGCCTCGAATCACCGCATAAAATTCGTTGAACCAGGCTGCATGTTCAGGGAGCAGACCCGTACCCGCAGCCCCGGCGGCAGAGCCCGAAAATTTCTCCCAGCTCAAACCTCCCTTAATCCACTTACCGCGGGCCCCCATCATCAGCGGACGAGCTTCAAGCGACACCCGGGGAGCACCAATATTCTTAGTCCACCCGTACTTACCGGGCACCACCAGCCGCACATCGAGGGCCCCGGCAACCCGGTGGTTACGGCTATCGTAGCTGGGGCGCGCTGCTAGAGAATGAGCCAAAGAACGCCGCCACGCCGGCAGGGCCCTACTAGCCTGCCCACCGGTGTCCGCCTGGGTGCCTTCATCGGCCTGAGCCTCCAGGCTAAACATCGCCGCTTCACCCCTCTGCTCTTGTGCCAAATCTGCCGCCCGCTGCAGACCCACCCCCTGAGCCACCTCAAGAATCTGCTGAACCTTCTCCTGGGGGCTGCTGGGCTCCTGCGCGGTTTTCCAGGTGCTAGATGAGGCCGTCATCGCCCGCTTAGCCTTAGCCGTACGGTCAATAGCAGTCAGCATGAGCGCCACCGCATGCTTACAGTTATGAGCCACCGGGCACGAACACGTTGCCGAAAAAGCATAAGAACCAGCAACAACCTCAGCAGGGAAAGCCACCCGCGCAGTATAGGGCGCCGAGCCAGAACCAGCCACCTGCCCCTCAAGCACCCGAGCCTGCTCATCATAGGTGTAACGAATGACCTGCCCCTCACGCATATATCGCTGCCCCCGCGTATAAGCACCAGAGCCCACCTGCCGAATAATGGCTGGGGCTGTTACCGGAATTTCAGGGAAAGAAGTAGACACAGGCACACCTTCACAACAGAGCAAATACCTAGTCTTCTAGCGTATCGCACCACCTAAGACCCAGCACCAGCAGGCCAACTCACTCCAGCATTAAAAATAATGAGACAGATATTTACAGAAACTTCGAGGGCAGGTTATGCTTTTACCAGCTTCAAGAGATTCAACTGTTAAGCTCCGACTTTGGTTGAACGCCAACCCCATGTTCACGGGTGGCTCGGATGACGAAGCGGTCTGCATCGCGCATATTCAGCGCTGTTTGGTGCAGGCAAGAGCAAGTATTCGAAAGGAATGCGCACCTTACGCGCAACGACGGCATGTCAAACGCTCGACCCCACACCCACCGTCCTCACCTGACCGTTCAAAAGAACATCTCCGCCGCCTCAGTACCAGCCCGCGGCGGCTACACCGCAATGAGCATCCAGGACTACACCCGCTTCTCTAACGAACGCAGCGAATTCCTCAACTTCCTGCTCGCCTTCAACCCCAAGGGCACCCCTGCCACAACCGAGTACGGTGTTCTCAAAGCTGCATGAGCCAGGTAGGTCTGCTTCTCGACTCCGACGTCCTTGCCGAAATCCGCAAGGCCACCCCGCACCAGCAGGTAGTGAACTGCCTCCGCCGCCGCTCCTACCGCACCATGTACATCTCAGTACTCAGCCTCGGCGAACTCAAAGGGCTCTACCCCTACCCAGAAACCGAACGCTGGCTTGCTGAGCTCATGGAACGCTTCGACTCGCATGTACTAGACATCGACGCGAAGATAGCCCTGCAATGGGCCGGACGCCACACCGACAAGCACCTACACCTCGTAGGAGGCCAAGACCCACGCCCCCTCCCCACAGCAGCCCTCGAAGGGCTCATGGCCGCAACCGCCACCGTCCACCAGCTCGAAATTATCTCCAGCAAAGCCGAAATCTATAAATCCTGGGGCGTACCAGCAACTAACCCCTGGGAAGACTAAATTCTCACATCATAAACCCCACCCAGGCAGCCAAAAGAGAAGCGCAGACCCACAGAACCCCTGCACTTCTTACAGCGTGCAAGGAAAGAACAGCACAGAACAAAGAAACATGACATGATGAAAGGCGATGAATACCACCGCTCACCCCAAACGTTCCCTCCCCATGCCCCTATGGCTCCAGGGCTCAGTTGAACTTGCCCTCGTGGCGCTGGCCTCCTACCTCACCGTCGTCCTACTCCTGGCAGCGATCTGGTACACCAACGGTTTTAACAGCGGCACCCTCGCCGCAGCTATTTCTGCAGCCGGCCATATCTGGCTACTAATCCACGGCGTACCCCTGAACATGAACATTCCCGAACAAGGAGTCTTCTCAGCAGTCACCGGAACCATGAGCCTCGTACCACTAGGGCTAACCCTCATCCCCCTAGCCCTGTGCTACCGGGCCGGACGCCGCCTAGCCCGCGCCAGCTACGAAGGCCAATTCTGGCAACCCCTAGCAGGAGGCCTCACCGCCTACGCCCTGGTAGGTGCCGGGGTGAGCCTACTCTCCACCAACGACTTCTTCTCCACCTCCCCAACACGGGCCGCCCTCGTGCCCCTCTGGGTAGCAGCCCTAGGCATCCTCTTAGGCGGGTACGCCGAATCGCGCTCGCTGGCGGCCATGATCGGTGTGAACGCAGCTGACTGGGTGAAAAAGTTTAGCCAGTACTCCCGCTGGGCTGGCTCCTACGCCTGGGCCCTACTACGTGCAGCCCTGGTCAGCTCACTAGCTTTCCTAGCCGGTGGCGCCCTACTTCTGGCACTCACTCTCTTCTGGCACTGGGCTGAGGTAGTCACCCTCTACCAGAGCCTACGCGCCGGGGCAGTCGGCGACCTGGCCCTGACCCTGCTACAGCTAGGTCTACTGGTCAACCTGGTGGTCTATGCCATGGCCTGGAGCTCCGGGGCGGGCTTTGCCCTAGGTGAGGGCACCTCTGTTGATCTGACCGGCACCAATGTGGGGGTCATGCCCTCCTTGCCGGTGCTAGGGGCCCTACCGCACGCGACCGAACCCTGGGGCTACCTGGCCCTAGCAGTCCCCCTCGCCGCCGGTGCCCTAGGGGGCTGGTGGTTCTTCCGCGAAGGTGAAAACCATTATGATGAGTGGCTCTCCCTTAAAATCCGCTACCGCTGGCTATCGTGGACTCTCTCTACCCTGGGGCTAGCCGTCCTTACCCTCGTCCCCACCTTCCTGCTGATAGCCCTGCTAGGGTGGGCCGCTAACGGGTCACTGGGGCTGGGGCGCTTCACCGCTATCGGCCCTCACCCCCTCATCTTTGGTGCCTACTCAGCTCTCTTACTGGCACTAGGCACCATGCTCGGCCTGGCCCTGGCTCACCTGCTGGTGCGAGATACCTCCGGCGAACTAGAACGATTTGCCCAAACCAAGCCCACCCGCGAACAGAAAAAAGCTACAAAGGCTCAGGCTAAGCTCGAGAAAGCAAGGACCCGTATTCAGCGTTCTCTTCAGAAAGACAGAGAAGTGCAGCTTAAACTTGTGCCAGTGAAAGACGAGCATATGGAGAAGGAGCAAGTAGAGACAGAGCTAGCGGAAACAGAGCCAGCTACTGAGCTCACAGAAGCTGATCCTGCAAACAAGCAGGCAGAACCCGAACCTGTAGCCGAAACCGAAGAAGAAGCAGAACCTGCTCTTCCCTTCCGCCCTGTGGTCCGGCGTCCGAAATCCCTGCAAGCCCGCCGCCAAAAACGCCTGGAAGAACTAGCTGAAGGCGCAGAGAACGAAACCCGTTCCCCCTAAAAAATAAGCCAGGCTCACAACTCATGTGAGCCTGACTCTTCTATGCACACCCAATAAAACTCATAACATACCAGGCCAACTATTGGCCCAGAAGCTGCTGCAGCAGGCCATCGCTCATCTGTACGGTGCACTGCTGCTGCCTGCTTAAGGTCACAGCCTGCTGCAAACATTCAGCGTAGGCCATTGTTGCATCCACAAAAAGAAGCTGAACGAGGGCCGCAAAACCCAAAAAGAGCGACCACAATATCAGCAGAACCATCAAAATCATCGAAAAAGCAGGGAACCTAGCCCCCGCCATCTTCACCAGCGCCACGGTGGCAAACACACAAGTGAGCACCGCCAGCACAGCGGTCACCAGAGCCAACCAGCCAGGGTAAGAGGCGCTAGCGACCGTGGCAACCATGGCCAAAAAAGAAAGTCGCGACCACACCTTGATACTCGCAAGGGCAGACTCAGAGGGCAACTGATGAGAAGGACGCACAGTGTCAGACATACCTACCACCTTACCGCCCCACAGCAAAGACCCCGCACAGCCCTCACCCCTTCACTGTCTCATCACAAAAACTCTGCGGTGTGGGGCGCTAGCATACGATAAACTTTTCTGTATGCGCATTGTGGTGATGGTGTCCGGCTCGGGCACAAATTTACAGTCTATCCTTGATTCCGTAGCAGCAGGCGACCTCAACGCCACGGTTCTAGCCGTCGGCGCCGATAAACCCTGCCTAGGCCTTGAACGGGCTCAAGCCGCCGGAATAGAAACCTTCCTGGTAGAACCTAAGGCCTACGAGACCCGCGAAGCCTGGAACCGGGCCCTAGAAGAAGCCATCGCCAGCTACGAGGCCGACTACATTATCTTTGCAGGTTTCATGCGTATTGTTGACGCCCAGCTTGTGGACCGCTTTAAGAACCGCATCATTAACACCCACCCCGCCCTGCTGCCCTCCTTCCCCGGTGCCCACGGCGTCCGCGATGCCCTGGCCCACGGGGTGAAAGTCACCGGCCTGACCGTGCACCTGGTTGACTCTGGTGTCGATACCGGCCCTATCTTGGCCCAAGCTGCCGTCGATGTGCTCGACGATGACACCGAAGAAACCCTGCACGAACGCATCAAGATCAAAGAGCGGGTACTGCTGGTAGAAACCATCGCCCGCCTAGCCCAAGACCTCCAAGGCCCCAGCGCCTAACCCACAAATTTAGCCTCCTCCTGCGGGGCTGGGCCTAGGGTCGGGGCTCCATACCAAAACGACTCACATCCACGTAACCACCTGCTACCTGGCTTACCCCGGCAGCAAAAGAAACGGAGTTAATCTGTGAGTCTCATCGAGCTCGACCGCGTACCGCTCAAGCGTGCCCTTATTTCTGTCTACGACAAGACCGGCCTTGAAGATTTAGCAAAGGGCCTGCACGAAGCTGGCGTCGCTATCGTCTCCACCGGTTCCACCGCATCCGCCATCGCTGGTGCCGGTGTACCCGTCACCGAAGTCTCTGACATCACCGGCTTCCCCGAATGCCTAGAAGGCCGCGTCAAGACCCTGCACCCGCGCGTCCACGCCGGTATCCTGGCAGACCGCCGCAAGCAGGACCACATCGACACCCTCAAAGACATGGAAATTGAGGCTTTCGACCTGGTCATCGTCAACCTCTACCCCTTCGTTGAGACTGTAGCCTCCGGTGCAGACCAGGACGCTATCATCGAAAAAATTGATATTGGTGGCCCCTCCATGGTGCGCGCTGCAGCTAAGAACCATGACGCTGTAGCCATCGTTGTTGACCCGGCAAAGTACGGTCAGGTTGTTGAAGCTGCCAAGGCAGGCGGCTTCAACCTGGCAGAGCGCCGCCGCCTGGCCTCGGCTGCTTTCGCCCACACCGCCGCCTACGACACCGCCGTTGCTACCTGGACCGCAGCCCAGTTCGAGCAAGACGAGGACGCCAACTACTGGCCCCCCTTCGCAGGTCTTGCCTTCGAACGCTCCGAATCCCTACGCTACGGTGAGAACCCCCACCAGGCTGCTGCCCTCTACGTTGACCCCGCTGCCGCCCCCGGCATCGCCCAGGCAGAACTGCTCGGTGGTAAGGCCATGAGCTACAACAACTACGTGGACGGTGACGCAGCCCTGCGCGCAGCCTACGACTTCGATGAGCCCGCCGTAGCCATCATCAAGCACAACAACCCTTGCGGTATCGCAGTCGGTGCTGCTGATGCAGAAGACGCTATCGCCGATGCTCACGCTAAGGCCCACGCCTGCGACCCTCTCTCCGCCTATGGTGGCGTTATTGCCGCTAACTGCCAAGTAACTGCTGCAATGGCAGAGACTGTTAAGGGCATCTTCACCGAGGTTATTATTGCCCCCTCCTACGCTCCTGAAGCCCTGGAGATTCTGCAGACCAAGAAGAACCTGCGTATTCTGCAGCTACCTGAAGGTTTCGCCCGTGAAACTGTCGAGTACCGTCAGGTATCTGGTGGCGCCCTCTTCCAGGACGCTGACCGCCTGCACGCCGATGGCGACAAGGCCGAAAACTGGCAGCTAGTAGCCGGTGAGGCTGCTGACCAGGCGACCCTCGCTGACCTTGAGTTCGCCTGGAAGGCCCTGCGCGCAGCTAAGTCTAACGCTATCTTGCTGGCTAATGATGGGGCTGCTGTGGGTATCGGTATGGGCCAGGTCAACCGCGTTGATTCCTGCCGCCTTTCGGTAGAGCGTGCTAACACTCTAGCTGAGGGTGCTGAGCGTGCCCGTGGCGCCGTTGCGGCCTCAGATGCTTTCTTCCCCTTCGCAGATGGCCTGCAGGTGCTTCTGGACGCCGGTGTGCGCGCCGTTGTTCAGCCCGGCGGTTCTATCCGTGATGAAGAAGTAATCGCCGCGGCTAAGGAAGCTGGCGTGACCATGTACTTCACCGGAGCACGTCATTTCTTCCACTAAGCTCACCAGCGCTACGGAGCGAATATACCTTCGCCAGCTGGCTCCGGTATATTCGCTCCGCCGCTAGTAGAACTGGTCATCAGCAGTAAAAAGTCCGCCCCTCCAAGTACGGAGGGGCGGACTTTTTACTGTGTTAAGGGAAGAACCTTACTGCTGTGCGGCGGCTTCAGAGATACCGGTCAGTGCTTCAGCAAAGATGCGCTGAACATCGGTGGGGGAGGTCGCCTGGTAGGCTTCACCGCCGACGCTCTGGGCGATAGAAGTTAGAGCCTCCATGTCGGCCTCTTCAGAGATGCCAATCATGATGATGAAGACCGGGTTTTCAGGGTCTTGCTCTGCCTGAAGGGCGGCAATCAGTTCTTCTTCGCTGATGGAGGTTTCATCGAAGTTCTTACCGTCGGTTAGCATGATGACGGCGTTGACTGAACCGTAGTCGTAGTTTTCCTTAGCGGAGCGGAAAGCTGCCAGGGTGGTGTCGTAGAGGGCAGTGAAGCCGTGGGGGTTAACGGTTGAGGCGATCCCGGCGCCTGCTTCCTGGATCAGTTCACGCTGGGTCTTGCCGTCTACGGTTTCTTCAAGACCGCGTACAGGCAGGAGCTCTTGGTAGTCAGAGACAGTACCATCGGGCAGGGTGAGGTCGCGGGAGAACTTCCACAGGCCCATGGAGTCGCGGGCAGGGAAGAGCTGGGAGCCTGCCAGCACAGATTCAACGGTGATGTCCATGCGGGTCTTGTCGCTGCCGGGCTCCGGTGTGAGCATGGAACCTGACGTATCAAGCACGACCAGCGCGTGGAGGGGCGCTGACTGCAAGGAGTAAGAAGTCCACACCTGGGTGAGGATGTCCTGGTTGCTGGGGGTCAGCGAGGTAAAGCTGCCAGCACTGTACTGGCCCTCTAGCTCTTGACCGTCTGCGGGGCGTAAACCGGCGGACGCTAGGGCCTGCTTGCCCTCCTCGCTAGCCATAAAGTCGATAATCTGCTGGGCGGCGTCATCGATAGTGGCGTTCGTGCTGGAAGAAGCCTGGTAGAGGGGGTAGTTGAGCGTAAAAGAGCCGTCACCGGGGACGGTTGCGGTGAGCCCGGAATCTGAGTGGGCTGCTGCGTAGGCTGCGTAGTCGGCTTCGGTCACAATGACGGCGTCCTTGGTGCCGTTATCCACATCAGCTAGTAGCTCAGGGGCGCTCTGGGCGGCTTCGATAACACCGATGCTCTGGGCACGCAGGGCGGTGCCACCAATGAGGTCTTCAACGCTGACGGTGCCTGCTGATGCTTCAGAGATACCGGCAAGCAGGGCGGCAAATGCGCCGGGGTCTTCTTTAGGGTCCCCCATGCTGACGGTCTCTTCAGCGTGGAGAGCTTCTAGCCAGGTGTCGTAGCTGGTCTTGTTTTCTGAGACGATGACGCCGGGGGTCTGGGCTAAGGACTCTGCTAGGGGGGTGAGGCCGGTGCCGGCTTCGCCCATGGCTAGCTCAGCGCGGGCAGTGGAGTCAGGGATCCAGAGGTTGGTGCTTGCAGTCCCGCTGGCTGATTCGGTGACTATATCGCTGGCGGTCTTATCTGTGGTGATGTCTAGGGTGATGCAGGTTTCTTCATCTACCGGCATGGTTTTGAGGGCTTCTGCCATGGGTTCGGTAGTGGCGACTGTGACGGTCTGGGTGGTTGAGCAGGCTGCCGGTACGGCCTGGCTGCTGGTGGAGGGCTGGTTATCGCCGGTGACGTTGTTGTAGACGATAGCGCCACCGCAGAGCAAAATGACGGCTGCGGCGCCGGTCGCAATCCATTTGCGGCTGTTCTTCTTCTGGTTTTCAACGCGCTCTTGGCGGCGCGACTTGGTAATACTGGCCATTGCCTGGTGCCTCTTCCCTAATGCGGTGGTGGTGGGGGCGAGTGGGGTTTTCCTGGAACAGGTGCGTCTGCAAGGTGCTCGCTGGGCACTACGATGAGTGGGGTAGCGCCCATAGTTCGCCCTTTAGTGTAGCAAGAAAGCGTAATAGCAGCATTGTCTAATTTTCCTGAAAATTATCTCAAATCTGCCGCGGGAGCGGGTTCTGTCTAGCTAGGTCACATACACTTATAAGCAGAGTGCGCTTACCTGCGCCGCTCGGTTTAAAGCCTCACGTAATCTTCTGTATCCCTCATATGAATAGCAGAAGAAACTGAATCACCATACTCAAGGAAGTGGCATGACCAACCTTTCACATAACGTCACCAACCTGCCTCTGGCTGAGGTAGACCCCGAGGTCGCTGAATCTATCAAGCAAGAGCAGGGCCGCCAGCAGAACACCCTGGAAATGATTGCCTCAGAGAACTTTGCCCCCCGCGCTGTTCTTGAAGCTCAGGGCTCTGTTCTGACCAATAAGTATGCCGAAGGCTACCCTGGGCGTCGCTACTACGGCGGTTGTGAATTTGTTGACGTAGTGGAGCAGTTGGCTATTGACCGCGCTAAGGCCCTCTTTGGTGCTGATCACGCTAACGTGCAGCCTCACTCCGGTGCCCAGGCTAACAATGCTGTCATGCATGCCCTGCTCACCCCCGGCGATAAGATTATGGGCCTGTCCTTGGCTCACGGTGGTCACCTGACCCACGGTATGAAGCTCAACGTCTCAGGGAAGCTTTACGAGGTTGTCGCCTACGGTGTGGATGAAGAAACCGGCCGGGTTAACATGGATGAGGTTCGTGAACTGGCACTGGCTGAGAAGCCTCAGGTCATTATTGCTGGCTGGTCAGCTTACACTCGTCAGCTTGATTTCGCTGCCTTCCGCGCGATCGCTGATGAAGTAGGAGCCTACCTTTGGGTCGATATGGCCCACTTTGCTGGACTGGTTGCCGCTGGCCTGCACCCCAGCCCCGTCCCCCACGCCCACGTGGTTTCATCGACTGTGCACAAGACTCTGGCTGGGCCTCGTTCTGGTTTCATCATGTGTATTGAAGATTTGAAGAAGAAGATTGATTCGGCTGTCTTCCCCGGCCAGCAGGGCGGGCCTCTCATGCACGCCATTGCAGGTAAGGCTACCGCCTTCAAGATCGCTGGTTCTAACATGTTTAAGGACCGCCAGGTGCGCACCCTTGAAGGTGCAAAGATTCTAGCTGAGCGCCTGAACCAGGCTGATATGGCAGAGGCCGGTGTAAAGGTTATCTCCGGTGGCACCGATGTTCACCTGGTCTTGGTTGACCTGCGTGATGCTGAGATTAACGGACGTGAGGCAGAAGACCTGCTGCATGAAGCTGGTATCACCGTCAACCGTAATGCTGTGCCTAACGACCCCCGCCCGCCCATGGTGACCTCCGGTTTGCGCATCGGTACCCCTGCCCTGGCAACCCGCGGTTTTGATGCAGAGGCCTTCACCGAGGTCGCTGATATTATCGCTGAAACCCTCAAGCCCGGTGCGGACGTCGCTGCCCAGCGTGAGCGCGTCACCGCCCTGTGCGAGAAGTTCCCCCTCTACTCCGGTATTGAGGAGTGGTAAACATGCCGCAGATCCTTGATGGCACCGCTACCGCCGCCCAGATTAAGAGTGAACTGGCTGAGCGTGTAGCTGCTCTAAAGGAAAAGGGCATTACTCCCGGCCTGGCAACTGTGCTGGTGGGCGATGACCCTGCTTCCCGCTCCTATGTGGGCGGTAAGCACCGCGACTGCGCTGAGGTCGGTATCGCCTCCATTAAGGTGGAGCTACCTGAGACCATCAGCCAGGAGGACCTAGAAGCTGAGCTTGAGAAGCTCAATAATGACCCGGCCTGCACCGGCTACATTGTGCAGCTACCCCTGCCCAAGCACCTTGATACCAATCGGGTTCTTGAGAAGATTGCCCCCGAGAAGGACGCCGACGGCCTTCACCCCATGAACCTGGGCCGCCTGGTTCTGAATGTGAGTGACCCCCTAACCTCGCCTCTGCCGTGCACCCCTAACGGTGTGATTGAGCTGGTGGAGCGTCACGGTATTTCGTGGAAGGGTAAGAAGGTGGCTGTACTGGGTCGCGGTATTACCGTAGGCCGCCCCTTGGGCTTGCTGCTGACCCGCAAGGACGTCAATTCCACTGCCACCTTGGTACACACCGGCACTGAGGACGTCAGCGCCGCCCTACGCGATGCCGATATTATTGTGGCCGCTGTGGGCGTGGCTCATGCTGTGAAGGCTGACCAGGTGAAGGACGGCGCTATTTTGCTTGATGTTGGTGTCTCTCGCATTGAGGACCCTGAGACTGGTAAGAAGAAGCTGACCGGCGATATTTCACCTGAGGCTGCCGCTAAGTCGAGCTGGTACTCGCCTAACCCTGGTGGGGTTGGCCCCATGACTCGCGCTATGCTGCTGGTCAATGTGGTTGAGACCGCTGAACGTCAGGCTGCCGAGAACTAGAGTCTCTGCAAGAATCGCCGGGTGCATGCTGCAAAGCCTCTGCACCCGGCGATTCTTATATGCGCTCATGTGCCTTCATGGAGCTACCTTCACCTAGTGGGGGCTACCTTTTAACCTGTACTTCTAGATCGTAGCGGTCGCCCCGGTAGAGGGTCTGGGTGCTTTCAACGGGCAGACCGCGCAGGGTGTAGCCCACCTTTTCAACTCGCAGGGCTGCTGCCCCTAGCGGTACCCCTAACTGGGCTGCTTCTGCCTGGGTCAGATTGGTTGCTGCTACCCGTAGGGTTGCGGTTTCTACCTGAAAACCGGAGGCCTGCATCTGGGCGTCGAGAGAGGCCGATAACTGGGGTTCTAGGTGGGAGAAGGCTTCGGGCAGAAAGTGGGCGGTTTCTAGGGCGATAGGGGAGCCGTCTGCCTGCCGGAGCCGCTGAATCTGAATGACTTGAGCACCAGCGTCCAGGTTGAGGTCGCGTTGGACGGGCCGCGACGCTTGGATGAGATGGCAGGCGAGGGTTAGCGAGTGGGGGCGGTGGCCGCGTGCTGCCATGTCTTCTGTGAAAGAGCGTAAGGACGGGGCCCGCTTCAGCTGCTTGTGGGGCGCAACGTAGGTGCCAGAGCCCTGCACATGGTAGATCAGCCCTGCTTCGGCCAGTTCACGCAGAGCCCGGCGGACGGTGGCCCGTGAGACGGCGAAGATATCTTGGAGCTGCCGTTCTGTGGGCAGGGGCATGTTCTCCTCTGCAGGGGAAATGTAGCCTTCCTTGATGAGCTTTGCGACCTGCTGGTACTTGGTTTCACGTGACGGGGGCATCATGTACCCCACTTTACGCTTAAGTTTGGTCTACGATTCAGCGCGGCCTTACTTCCTTTGACATAATAGAGGTCATGCAGTCGAACGGTTCAGAGAAAACAGCGCAAGAGCAGAACACGAAGATGGCCCTGGTAGGTGCGGGCATCGGTATGGCAATTTTGGTTGCCCTACTTGCTTGGGCTATCGTACAGTCAGCCCGGGAAGAGTCAGTGCTGGGTTGGATTCTGGCCGGTATTATCGCGGCCTGGCTGGGTATCGCAGCTTATCTGCTGGTGAACGTCAACCGCACTCTGGCAGCCCAGCGTCAAGCCTATAAGGAGCATGCTGTGAAGCGGGCCGAGTATGAGTCTGATGTTCACGTTGAGAAGCTTGCTCATTCCTTCCAGATTTGTCTGGTGCAGTCAAAGGTGATTGCTGAGCAGCTTGAGGTCAATGACGAGAATTCCCGCGACATGATTGATCGCGCTGTTGACACTATTAACTTCACCGCTAAGAACGGTATGGAACTGGCCCGTGAAGGGGCCTAAAGATAGCGAAGGACGCCCCGTGAGCAATTCACAGCAGACCACCCCCGAAAAAGACCCCAAGGCTATGATCCCTAACGCGGCAACAGGTGCCCCGCGTGCTTTCTCGGGCGCCCAGCCGTCCGCAGATTCTATGCACCTGGGTAACTATATTGGTGCGGTCAATAACTGGGTTGGTCTTCAGCAAGACCACGAATGTCTCTACTTCATCCCGGATATGCATTCCATTACGGTGCCTCAGGACCCTGCTGTCCTGCTAGAGCGCACCCGTAAAACTGCGGCCCAGTATATTGCAGCCGGTATCGACCCTGAGAAGACCCCGCTCTTTGTGCAGTCCCATGTGCCTGAGCATGCCCAGTTAGCCTGGGTGCTTAACTGTCTTACCGGCTATGGTGAAGCTGCCCGCATGACCCAGTTCAAGGACAAGGCCGCTAAACAGGGCACCGACAACGCCTCGGTGGGTCTCTTTACATACCCGGTGCTCATGGCCGCAGATATTCTGCTCTACCAGGCCGATGTGGTGCCGGTGGGTGAAGATCAGCGTCAACACCTGGAACTGACCCGTAACCTGGCTCAGCGTTTCAACTCTCGCTTTGGTACTACCTTTGTGGTGCCTGAGCCGGTGATTTTGAAAGAGACCGCTAAGATCTATGACTTGCAGACCCCTGATTCTAAGATGAGCAAGTCTGCAACCACAGATAAGGGTATTATCTGGTTGCTTGATGACCCTAAGAAGACCGCCAAGAAGATTAAGAGCGCGGTGACTGACGCCGGTAGCGAGATCGCCTACGACCGTGAGAACAAGCCCGGTGTCTCTAACCTGCTGTCCATCTACTCGGCTGTCACAGGTAAGGCTATCGACGATATTGTTGCCGACTATCAGGGCAAGATGTATGGGCACCTGAAGGTTGATTTGGCTGAGATTGTGGTTGAGCAGCTCTCACCCATCCGTGAGCGTGCCCTGGAACTGATGGATGACCCGGCTGAGCTGGATCGTCTCTTAGCTATTGGCGCTGGCAAGGCCCGTGAGATTGCTTCTGTGACCGTGAAGAAGGTCTACGACGCGGTTGGCTTCCTGCCTGCCCTCTAAGAGATAGTGGTACTGGCCTGGTGTTTTCTTCACCGACGATAGACCCTCACCGCAGGTATCTCAGCCTTGTTGCTGGGGTACCTGCGGCGCTAGCTGAGCGTCTTACCTGCTGGCGGGCAGGGCAGGGGCTGGTGGGCCCTGCTGCCGAAAGCTGTCACATTACGGTGCTCATTAGTGAGGACGCCGGCGGCAACCCTCTGGGGTCTTTGCAGCAAGCGGTGGCTGGGCTGGGCCCGGTGCAGGTGCACCTGGGGCCAGCCCTGACCTTTGAGCCGGTCACCCCGGTGACCTACCTTCCCCTGGCGGAGGGGGAAGAGCAGCTTACACTCCTGCGTGGCGTCTGCCAGCAGGTGGTGGGGGAGTCAGTCTCACCTTTCCCCTATAAGCCGCACCTCACCTTAGCCAACCACGCCCCGGCCCCTGTGCTGGCGGCGTCCTTACACGACTTTGCTAATCTGCCCTCTGAACTTGCCCGTTTTTCGGTGACTCAGCTGATGGTGTACCGCTACAGCTTAGGGCAGTGGCAGAAGCTGGGAATAGTGGACCTCTAGTGAAAGGCCCTGCTTTTTCGTGTCGTTGAACTAGCTTCCGACCCCAGTGCTAGCGGGGCGCCTCCAGAGCTTTGTTGTGGCGGTGCAAGTAGAAGAAGCCCGGGGTCAAAGCCTACAACAATTGCCGACCAATGCCCGGTGGTATGGGCATGACCACAGCATCCTGGCTAATGCTTAGCAGAGATGCAACATCGATAACATCCTGATCATTATAGATTGCATCGATTGTGACGGTCTGCCTGTGTGGACTCACATCGCCGCTGGGGCCGGCTGACGACGGACATGAAGGTATCTTCCTGTTTGATGGTGGCAGAGTGTTCAACCAGGTGGGCGCACATGCGCAGTGCAACTTCAAGGTTGGTGCAATTGACTAGCACTGCGAGTGCGTCGAAGCATTTGTTCATGGGGCAGGAAACCAAGTGCATGTGCTTCCTTTATGGTAGCGACTGTAAAAGAAAGCCAACCTGGGCGAGACCACCTCAGATTGTTCAACAACTGTTGCAGGTGCGGCAGCGAACATACAAATGCGTGAACTATCGTCTACCCCAGAACTGTACGAAAGTATATGTGGCAAGCTCTAACGCCTCACTAGAGTTTTTAGTGAAGACGCAAGAGTAAGAAAAGCGAGGTGCGCAATGAACGGTCTCAAACTCCACAGAATTGGCCGTAGCTTCGGTGACCATAAGGTGCTTCAAGATGTAGATTTCGGTGTCCGCCGCGGTGAAATTGTTGGTTTCATTGGGGGTAACGGTGCAGGTAAAACCACCACCATGCGAATCATTCTAGGAATGCTTAAACCCACCGGTGGGTATATTACCTGGGACGGGGAACCTATCTCAACCGAGAACCGCAGGTCAATCGGCTACATGCCGGAAGAGCGGGGCCTGTACCCCCAGATGAGTGTCAAAGATCAGATTGTTCACTTTGCTCTACTTGAAGGGAAAACCCTGGGACAGGCGAAGGAAAAAGCTGACGAACTTATCGCCACGCTGGGCCTATCTGGTCATGAGAAAACTCTCACCCAAGACCTGTCGCTAGGTAACCAACAGCGAGTTCAGCTAGCTGTTTCGTTGGTCGGTAACCCAGAACTGTTGGTGCTTGATGAACCCTTCTCAGGGCTTGACCCTCTAGCGGTAGATACGATGGCTGGTCTTATCCAGCAACAGGCAGCTCAGGGTGTGGGCATCTTGTTTTCATCGCATCAGCTGGAGCTTGTTGAGCGCCTGTGCGACCGCGTCTGCGTACTTGATCGCGGCAGAGTGATGGCGGACGGTGCTGTCTCAGAGTTACAAAATACCGACCAGACCCGGTGGGAACTAAAGTTTGACCGTCCAGCTGGAGAATTTGTTGCCGAACTGTCATTGGTTGCTTCCTTCCATATCGAATTCAAGATGAGCAACCAGTTATCAGTTTTTATTACCGTTGAAGGCAGAGAAGCAACCATTCCCCAGGGTGTACTTGAAACTGCGACACGATTCGGGGGGCTGCGCAGTATTGAACCAGTGCAGCGGTCCTTGGGCGCACTCTTATCGCAGGATTATATCTCATCGGGTCGCGGTATCACCCCTGTTCTCGAAACAGAGCTTGAAACGGCAGGTAAATCACGATGAAGGCCAAATGTATGACTCAGCAAATTACCCAGCATGAAGTAGGTGAAATAACAGTGAGTACTGCTTTCCAAGAAATGTTAATCGTTATTAGACGTGAAGTTCTTACCCGTACCAAGAATAAGACCATCCTGTTAGTCACTGGCTTGCTTGCCCTTACCGCGGGTGTTGGCGCAGGCGTTGGCGGTTGGCTCTTAGGGGAGAAAATAGGGGATACTAGTTTCCAGCTAGATGCCCGCCTGCTTTTTGCTACAGCGATGGTCAGCGCCTTACTTAGCTCTCTGGTGTACTCATCCCAGAGCCTGACCTCTGGTGTTGTTGAAGAGAAGTCATCGAGGGTCGTCGAAATCCTCCTCACCAAAATCGGTGTTGTGCCTCTGTTGGCCGGAAAGATGATCGGTATCGGAGCAATAACGCTGGTCCAGCTACTTCTCATCGGCGGCACTGGCCTGCTGGGTTTCACCATAGTGGACGGATGGTTACTGTTAGAGCTTGAAGTAGGTGCAGTTCTTCTATGGTTCCTTGTATGGTTCTTGCTGGGCTACATGATTTTTGCAACCATGAACACGATTCTGGCTTCAACGGTTTCTCGGCAGGAAGACCTAAGTGCAGCAGTGATGCCCCTGTCGGTTTTACAGATGGTTCTGCTGGTCGTCGCCCTGTATCTTACACCCACCTATCTTGAAGAGACTTGGCTTAAGGGGTTGTCCTTCGTCCCGCTTTTCTCTTCTTACCTGATGCCTATCCGCTTTGGCCTAGACGGCGTACAGACCTGGGAAATGGTGGTCGCTGCTGGTATTGCTGCGATAACTATCCCACTACTGTTCTGGATAGCAACCCGTGTGTACAGCAACAATGCTTTGCGAACCGGTTCTAAGGTTTCACTGCAACGATCATTTGCCTCAGACAACGTGGCTTAAAGCCGGGCTTTTGTCCGATTCATCCTCTGGGATTACTTGCCCATCATCATTGAAAGGAAAAATAACATGACTACTCACAAGACCGAAACCACCTATATTGCTGCTTCCAAAGGCACCTCACCGGTTGGCCGCTGGGCTCGTAGCGTGGTGCTGGCCTTGATCGGCGGCGGTGTGGGCTACGCGGTAGTAACCCTCTTCTTCTAAATCGGTAGAAGTTTAATGGTGGGCGGGGTAACCAACTTACCTAATGGAAAGAGAACAGCGATGAGCATACACCATGGATCAGATCAGAAAACTACTGAACTTGATTCAGATGTTAGACAGCATGTGCAGAAGCTGCTGCCTGAAGATTATTACGGCAGGGTTCAAGCAGTTTCTAGCCCTAGCTTTCGGGGCCGTAATAAGTCATGGGTATTGACTTTTGATGGTGGCGACAAGGTTTTTCTCAAACAGGTAAATAAGACTATCGCTGGACCTTATGCATTCGATCGTTCGGTTAATTTCGCGAAGTTTTCTGATAGTAATCCAACGAATGTGCCGAACTCACCAAAGTTATTAGCTTCTCACCGCCCATCTGGCTTACTTGCTTTTGAGTACTGCAATGGCGAGAGCCTAGCAAAGCTTCTTGTTGACGAGACTATTCCTGATAGTTTTTCACGGCAAGTAGGTAGCTCTTTGGCCAAGCTCCATGCGGGACCAACGGATAACTTGCAAGAGGTAGCTCATCCATCCCCACCTGTACAGATGCTAAAGCAAGGAATCTCATATCAACGGCTGACTGCTTTTTCTTTAGCTGAAATTTCTCTGTGGAGTAAACTCCAGCAGGATCAAGAGTTAGTAGATTGCGCAGTGGCACTAAAAGCTGCTGAAGAAAATCATAGCGTTTCACCTGTGCATGGTGACCTGCGACTGGACCAATACCAGATGCATCAAAACCAACTCAATCTGCTGGACTGGGAAGAATTTGGTGTAGGGGATCCTGCTCGGGACCTTGGAACCTTTGCAGGCGAATGGATATACCGTGGTGTGCTTGACACCGTAACTACTCGCGGTGGAGCAGAGGAGCCTCCGCAACAGTTCAGCGAGGAATCCGCGAATCAGCGGATTGCAGAACGGATAGGGCATCTAGTTCCTAACATACAAGTGATGTGGGAAGCATACTGCCAAGAACGTCACGATGATGACTATCATGCATTAGCCTCACGGTCCGTTGCCTTTTTAGGATGGCATCTAATTGATCGAACAATCGCTAGAGCTTCTTCGGTTGCTAAGTTGCCGGGAATCGAAAGAGCGGCTGCAGGCATTGGTCGTCGAATTCTTCTAGAACCCCAGAAGTACACACAAATCTTAGGATTTGAAAGGAGTGACAAGAAGTGACCTTAGTCACTGAAAGCAGGTTTCCTGGGTTTACAGAAAGCCTAATAGAGGTGCAGCAACGCGTTGATATTGATTTGTCTCGCCTAAAAGCCAGGGTTGATGGGGAAAGAACCCAAGCCACCAGCTTGCTGGAGCTCAAATCACAACTAGGCGCCTTGATTTATGCTCATTTCCATCTTCAAAATCCGAAGACGAGTGGAGTTAGTCTTCACGACAGTCAAGACTTATCTCAGGCTCTTATTGACTGCATTCCTCACCAAAACCACTATCAACTTGCAGATTTCTTGAGTAGCTCCAGACAAGAGGGGCTTACCAGAATTCAAATTATGGGTCTCAAGGTTAGTTTACCTAGCTATCTTGTAGAAAACACTAATCTTCCAGGAAAAGTAAGAGTTACTCTTCCCAGCTGGCGTAGAAATACGACCCCGGGTTACCTGCTAGCTCTGAGTGAACAGCCTCTCCAGATTATGACTCACGATAGCTTAGTCCGCTTGTATATCGGATGTGACACTGCTGAAAAAGCTCTAGAAACGTGGAAAAATACCTTAGAGATTTTAAGCCTTCTGGGTGCTAACTATCAGGTAAAAGCTTTATCGGCCAGAGCTTCATACCCTCGCTCTGATGGAATTGTAGTTTACATAGCAGATAAGGATCGAGACCATGTCGTAACCGCTTTGAACGAGCTTGAAGTGATCGCAACAGCCAACGATAATCAGGAATACTCTCTCTTTGCTCAGCCGGTAGGCCCCAATATAGCTATTGCAGCGGAGCCGAATGATACACGATCTACCTACCAGGGTCTTAGCTTTGGCCAACATCGATCAAGAGTGCTTGTAGATGCTTTATTAAACGCTGCGTGTACACACCAGACTCTGCAAGAGTGCTGGAATCAAGAGACTCTCAGCGCTGGAATTGACGCAACTTTCCCTGCGTTCAATAGCGTATGAGTAAGCGGGTAAAAACTATAACTTTATAGTCTTGCCCCGCAGCCCCAAGGGCATAACTAACAACACAACAAAAAGAAAGTGAGACTATCATGGCTCAGAATGCAAATCTTATGGAACTGGCAGATGCACATACCGCTTTTGTTACTTCAGCAGAACTGGGAGCAGATGCAGCTTCTGAAGCGCCCGCAACTAGCCCCGTTTGTGTCGGCATCATTGTTGGTGCAACTCTGGGTACTGGCTGCTAGAAAAATATAAGTAACTATTTTGCAATTTTCCTCGCAGCACAAATAACGCTTAGAGGTGCTGGAAAGCGACTTGCAAAATATATTATAGAACTGGTGGGGAAAATTTTCATTTTTCATGTAATTTCCAGCGCCGCAACTAACTATAAACAAAATTTTTTATATTAGGACTTGCTGTTGCAAGTAACCCCTAATTACTTTTTATTTAAGGAGAACCGATTATGGCTCAGAATGCAAACCTTGTGGAACTGGCAGATGCACATACCGTTTTTGCTGCTTCAGCAGAACTGGGAGCAGATGCAGCTTCTGATGCACCCGCAACTACCCCTTTCTGCGCAGGCGTTGTTATCGGGTTGACTTTGACTGCTGGCTGCTAATAAATAGACGGTTGGTCACGATATATGCATAATTGTTTTGGTAAAAAGTGCGACCATTCGTTTATGAGTGCTTAGAAATTCTTTTATCTTGTGTATTTCGTGATGAAGTAATAAACGGTCGGTGCTGGAATTTTAACCTCACATCAAAATTCCAGCACCGCAACTATCTATAAACAAATTCATTCTATCAGTTAGAGGAATCTTATGGCACCGAAAAATCCTATAGATGAGCCACTGCAAGAAGACTTCTCCCTGCCTGGCTTCGGATACTCGAAGGTGGCGCTAGTACTAACAGGATCGGCTGTAACTCAGGTTATGCCCTACTGGATTGAATGGGCGAGAAAAACCATGCCACAGGTGGATTTTCGCATAATCATGCGTGAATCTGCATACCGGTTTGTGACAAGACATGGCATAGAATCAAGCTCACGTTCCCGAATCCAAAATGATATCTGGGCAGATAATATTATTGCTGAGCACATCGATATAGCTGAGTGGGCAGACCTCATATTAATCTATCCGGCTACCTTAGACTATGCTTCACGCTTAGCGCATGGAATTACAGACTCTCCTTCTCTTCTGGCTGCAATTGCTACAGAAGCGCAGGTCTGTATAGCCCCTTCCTTCCCCCCTCGGTCAATAAAACATCCTGCGATTCAAGAAGTGCTGAGGAAACTTCGTCAGCCTTCTGATTACCTGGTCATCGATCCTGTTCCGGGACCTAGCGAGTCAAGCGATACTGCTTTGGCCTGGGTTCCGCCAACTTTTGTTTCTGTACTTCGGATGATTGAAGGGCATCGGGTAGCTCGCTTAGGCTCAGCCTACGAAAGGGCAGCATGATCCTTACTGAGACTACACCCAGTCAGCCCGAGCGGACCCTACTATCATCTACCGGTCTTTTAAAGATTGAAAAGTGGTCTGCTGGCGAACAGCGAGGGCTGGTGCACACTTTAGGTAATTCAGCATCTCTGCCTTTTAACACCCTGCATTTCATGCCTCAAGAAGAACGACCTTCAGCTTTGGTGTGGGGGCAGGGAAGTTCCAAAGAACGTTTTTACCCTCTAACTGGGTATACACCAATCTATACCTGCGTGATGGATTCAGAAGGGCAGTACCACTTGAACTATTACCAGATGGTAGGAAAGGCTTGGGGATCCGCGCTGCGGGAAGTGCACCAGCTACCGGTCTCAGGAAATACACCATCTGCTTCCTACCTGCCTCGAACTGCGGTACGCTCCCACCACTGGCTGAATGAAGAGGGGTGGGAGTACCTCAACAAAGTTCTGGTCACTGAGCACTTTGAAAAGCTAAGGCAGTGGGAGAGGAGCGTTACCTGTGGTGCAAACTTGGTGGTATCGCACGGGAACGCAGGTTTTATTAGCTGGCTTGTCTCAGATAGGCAGGTTACTGGAGCCTTGTTAAGCGGCGAAGATGTTGGTTACGCCCTACCAGAATATGACATTGGCTGGGTCCTAGGAGAGTTTGCTGAATTATATGCTTTCTACCCTAGGTTGCGACCGAAACTGGTCAATCTCCAGAAAGGATTTCTCACAGGGTACGGGGACTTCCTGGAAAATAACTTAAATTCGGGCATCGCCTTCCGTCTTATTCATCATGCCTATGACTGGCACCATTATGCGGGAGCAAATCTTCAAGCCACTCAGCTTCTCATCGAATTAGCTACTGACTATCTTAATCGATAGATATGAAAGGGAGGTAACTTCTTATGAGTTTTAACCGTACACTCCTGAAAAATCACGGCCATGAAGAGCTTATAGTCGAGGGTTTACGTGCTATCGCTGTTCATGATCAAAGGGCAACTAATTTTTCTATCAGTTTGGCAGTACCTGCTGGTATGCGTGACGAGGAACCTGGGCAAGAAGGGTTCTTTCACCTTATCGAACACATGATTTACCAGGATTCTCATGCCTCTACAGCTGACCAGCGAGGCACTGCTATTTCAAGTGAAGGAGGAATTCTCGGCGGTAATACGCATATGGACTACACCGAGTTCTATGAGACAGGCAACCCAATTTATTTGAAAATTTCGCTACATAGAATCCTAGAACAGGTATTCTTTCCTGCCTTTAAAGTCCATCAGCTTGACGACCAAGTTCAAGCAGTTGCCACCGAACGCTTCCACAGACTGGCTAAAGCACCTGGTGGAGTTCTTCCTTGGCCACACCTTACCGGTCAGTTTTGGTCTGATTATGCTAACGGGCATGATGGTAGCGGTGATTTGGGGCTTCGTGAACGAGCCACCACCACTGCCCTCACCGACATCCATCAGCGTTACTATCAGCTGGGCGAGTCCGTTGTAGTAATTATTAGCCCGCTCCCTGCTGAACAAGTGTTCGGTTATGTTGAAAGAGCCTTGGCCAAACTAGGTTTAGTTCACCATGCACATAGTGCTGCCACTGCAAAAATAAGTCAGAGGAAAGGTGCTGGCCAGCCTATCCAGCGAAGCGTCACTAGCTATTTGAACCAGCCCGTAGAATGGGGTTCACGAAGGATTTCCGTGACCCGTAATGTCGATACAGATATAATCAGCCCTCATTTACTAGGTAGCTTGCTGGTGGCAGAAACCTTGTCTGGTGTGCGGGCATTAGATGCAAGTGCGGGTATCTTTGGCGTTGCTGATACACCATATGATGATCTTTTTGTTCTTGTTGATGACACCAATGCCCCTCTGGAACCTGCCGACCGTTTTAACTCGGTTAAAACAGCTTCGGATAGTGCTGTGAAACTTGCTGCTCAGAGAGCAATTCTTCGGCTGGAAAGCAATATTTATAACGATCAGAAAATCTCTCGTGTAATGGCTCGTGATGCTGTTATTCGATATGACCCTCACTATATCTATAGATTAACAAGGCGCCTCCGTAATATCGAAAATCAGACGGATACTCTACGGGAACTAGCCAATAAAGCTGCCGACTCTTTTGAAAACCAGGTTTTTGCTTCCCTAATTATCGGCACTAATACCTAAGAGGAATACCATTATGTTTACTCCGAAGAACTACACCCTCATTACTGTCAGCGATCACAGGTCAGAGCATACTTTTATGACAGTTGGCTGGCCTGCTGCCGCTCGTGAGAATTATCTAGAAGCTATGGTGATAGCTGCTGTGGAGCAGACCAACTTGGTCGTAGGTAGCCAACCCCTACTAATCATACGGGATAGTAATCAGCAGGTAGGATTAGCATCATTTGTGATGAACCCAACGAATGTGCAAACTTGGATACAGCACTTTACTCAAATTTTTGATGAGAATCCTGATATTTCTAGTGGCCAAGCAACAGTTGTCATTGTTGCTCCTGAAGCTGTGGCAAAGAGCTTCCCCGCCTTTTGCGTTCCCCCTACAACTGAGGCAGAGGAAGTAACTGCAAACCTTCAGCGATACCAGAAAGGCTCAACAGAACATATCATCATCGCAGGCCCGGAGCCAGCCGCCAAAGTGGGAAGCCTTGAAACCTTTGTTGCCATGTGTTTGCTCATGAATCCTATGAACCCGTTTGTGGCGTCGTGTCTACCCGCTAGGATTAGCCTTCAGCCGATGCGCGCATTGGTTGAAGGGAAACCACGTATCATCTGGAGCTGTAGTGGAGAAAATAGCGAAAGCGGAGAGATATTAGAAGTTCTAGAGAACACAGCAAAGGCAGTTATTAGTATTCCTGAAAATTATAGTAGGACGGAATTTGAGCAGGTTAAACAGTTTTCTTTCAGTAATCTCAGCCGCCCGCGTCTGGCACCCGATAATTTAGCAAGGTTTTTAACGCAGTACAGCGTGATGGGTTGGGGTATTGACGCTTTACTAGATACACATCGTATCAACAGCCTTAGCCTAGAGAATCTTGCCCCAGCTTTCGCTGAATTGGTCTATCCGATTGGAGCTGTTCTAGGGCTTGACCTTGTTAAAAAATAGTAAATTTATGGATTTACCAGGTTTTTAGGTTGATGAGGTTGTGTTCAATAGCTTTAACCAGAATCTGAACTCTGTCGCGTACCTGCATCTTTTCCATAATTTTCACAAAACGCGCTTTAATCGTTGATTCAGTAACAAAAAGTTCTGCAGCCATCTCTTTATTGTTCAACCCGCGGGCGAGAAGCTCAATAACCTCTATTTCTTTAGCGGTAAGAAGAGACATGAGTTCTTCATCGGGGGAAATCTCAGTAGGTATCGATTGTTCAAGCCCCTGCACCACATAACGGGTTACCTCAGGGGACAACACGGATCCACCGGCGTAAACGGTATGAATTGCGCTGGTGACCTCCTCAGGGAGAGAATCCTTCACCAGGTAACCTGACGCACCGGCTCGTAAGAGATCAACAACATAGCGATCAGTGGCAAAGGTGCTCAGCCCCAATATTCTTATATCAGGAAAAGAATGGTGAATATACTGGGTTGCCTCAACACCGTCCATCAGAGGCATCTGCATGTCCATCAAAATCACATCTGGTTGTAAAGCTCTTGCTTGTGAAATCGCCAACTTGCCATTTGAGGCTTCCCCTACCACTTCCAGGCTTTCATCAGAGGAAAGATAATCCCTCAAAATATTACGAATGAGGGATTCATCATCTACAAGGAGGACTTTAACCATGAATAGTTCCTTCGCTACGTGTAAACAAGCTAAAGTGGCAACTAAACCCTGGACATAGTTTTAGGCAGGGGGAGACTGACCTGGATTCTCCACACGCCGCCATCATCTTGATAAGACAATGTTCCGCCTAAGTCGTGAAATCTAGCCTTCATTGATTCTAACCCAGTCAAAGATGAAGAAACAGGTTCGTTGCGAGAGATAACGTTCTCTGAGGATAGCATGACGTTATGTTGCCCCACCGTAAGGTCAATTTTTACAGATCCATCAGGGGAACCGTGCTTGAGAATGTTGGTTCCTATCTCGCGAGCTGTACGTCGTAGCGCTTGACGTGATGCCAAAGGAATAAGGCTTACATCCCCATTAACAATCAAGGTAACAGTAAAACCTGCACCTTCTAGAGCATCAGATATTTTATGTAAATCGTGGGTGAGAGCCATTGCTGAAGTGGTTTCCCCTGAAAGTCGGGTGCTGCCCAGCAATAGATTCTCTTCCGCCTGGGGAGCACCGGGTAGTTCGCCCTCAGGCGAGTCATTTTTCTCAGCTTTAAGGACAGTCACCAGCTTGCGAAGATCCTCGAGCGCTTGACTTGCAGAATCCCCGATTCCAGTCAGAATAGCGGCTGTACTTTCTGAATTCTTTGCGAACTGTGCGCGTCGTGCCTGCATAGCGATAATGGTGACTTCATGCGCAACAATATCGTGTAACTCGTAGGCAAGACGAGTGCGTTCCTCATTCCGTGCCTGGAGTTGGGCTTCCCGAATAGCAATAATCTTTTGCTGGTCTTTTTCTCGCTGAAGCCGGAATTTTCTGAGTACTAATCCTGCGGCGTATGAAAACAGTGCTAATGATGATGTGAAGAGCTGAGCGATTGAAACATCGGACCCCCAGCTCGGGTATGCAACAAAAGCACATAGAACAATGCCGAACGTTATGACATGACGTTTTGGCGCCAGATAAGCGCAGTACACAGATACTAGAATTGCGGCTGATGAGAATCCAGCCCAGGTAAAACCGGAATCGCTATAGAGTACCGTAATGTTCGCAAGAGAAAAATACCAGCCATAAATGCCGGGCATGAGCCCAAACCCCATCATAAAAACGGGTAGATAGGCAATCGCAATAGCCCATACACGATTCTGAGTATCTGTGTTTTCATAGACCCCCAAAGATAAATCGACCGTAACAAAGATAAATACCAGGCAAATAAACAGTGCCCTCATGGGCGGACCAAGAGGAAACCACTTCTTGTTGGAGATACTACGGGGGCTTGTCGTCATGGGTTTATGCTATCAAACCCTTTCGCCATACTGCTTCGGAATATATGAATGTTAGTCACATATTCCTATTCTGCAAAGCCAGCCAAAGAAGGCAGGGGGTGCGATAGCTACTGAAGCTGAGGAAATCTGAACATCGATATTCCGTGGAAATGAAGTAGCCTGCGCAGGTGAAAACCCGAGGATGAGAGCAACGGCGACAGAGGTAAAAGCCAGCGCCTTGCGGATGTTCTTCATGGTTCGGAGTCCTTAACGTCGTGAGGTGAACTGTTGTCCTGCTATCTATTGTGGAGTATTAGGCTCCCTGAGGTGCATATACAAAAGTTCAGAAGAGGACTACCTATTGTTGTACTTAAGTTCAAGGTCTAAAGATTTTGTCTTCTGGACGAGCCCCGAAAGTTGGACTGAGCTAAATTCTAGGCGGCTAAGATATTCAAAACATGGCTCCGGTGCTCCAACGGAGCCAGACCCTTGAAGCGCTTCTTGCCCCTGCCATTGTTGTACCAACATATATATTTATCAACTACCTGACACCAATCCTCAACATTGGCGGAACTTTCTCCGTAATATATCTCAGATTTAAGGTGGCTGAAGAAATTCCCCATCACCGCATTATCGTAACCGTTACCCTTACACGGTATGGAATGAGCACCCCCTGACCGATTCAATTAGTTTCTTCTAACTGGAATGCTGATACTGGGAACCCCTGATTCGATGAGTTGTTCTCTTTGATGTTGGGTGAGAGAACTTCGTGTGCATATGAGAAATGCTCCCCGTTTGTTGGAGTTTGTTCTGTTGGTCCAACAAATGGGGAGCAGTTCACATGGGTGAAGAAGCAGGGTCTTTTGTAGGGGGCCCTTGCTATAGGGCTTGTTCTACCAGAGACTTTTCTACCAGGGCTTAGGCGTCGTGGCCGAAGTCGGTTTCGTGGTCAGTGACGAGGTGGGCGTTGCGGGAGATACCGTTAATCTCGTTGGGTACCTGGGGCAGGTCAGCGCTTGCGAAAACTTCAGCGGTGCCCTCAGACATCTTTGCCAGGGAGATAACGTGCAGCTTCTTAGTAGCGGGGTCGGTCACGTAAGCAGTTTCACCGTCAACCCAGATAGCGGGGCGGGGCTCCTGCCAGTCCTCAGGCTCGCTCCAGGGGGCTACAACGTCAACGGAACCCAGCTCGGTGCCGTCCTCAGCCCAGAAACGCAGCTTACCGTCAGTGGTCAAAACCAGGTGGGAGCCTTCAGGGCCACGGGCCAGGGAGCGGAAGGTGTAGGAGACACCCTCAGGTAGGGCAACCTTGGTGCGTTCCTTGGTGATGGTGTTAATCAGGGCGAACTGGCCGGGGCGTTCGAGTTCGGCGTCCTTATCGGTCTTGTAGTCAGCAAGTACGATAGCTGAGTCTGCTGAACCGAACTGGTTACCTGAACGTGAGTAGGGGTCTTCGGGGTTGGAGACCTTAGTGAAAGCGCCATCCTTGTAGATGAGAGCGCCGTCCTGGCAGCCAAGGGTGAAAGTGTCATCTGCGGCGATAGCTTCACCGTGAATACCGGGGCATTCCAGGTTCTCGGTGACTACAGACCCGTCAGCGTTAATGACGGCAGCGCCCGTGCCGGCTTCTTCGGTGCCAACTGAAACCAGGTACTGGTTGTTATCCAGGGGGATGGCAAGGCCGTGGTGGGCCTGGGGTAGCTTGATGGTTTCGGTGGTCAGGCTGGTGGCGGTGTAGTTATCTTCGCCGGTGAGTTCTGCCGGGTTGTAGATTTCGATAGTGCCGGTGTGATCTGCAAACATGGCGCTGCGACCGTGGTCGGTGATGACGTGGCCGGTGCCGTCAGCTGCGAAGCTGAGGTTAGTCAGGGTGGGGGTGGTGGTGTATGAGTGGCCGTGGTCGCCGTGCTTCTGTGACCAGGCGCCCATATCGAGCATGGTGAAGGAGGAGCCGTCAGCTACGACCAGGTGGCGGTTGTCGCCAGCGGACTGTAGGCGCAAGAAGCCGTCTTTTTCGATGGTTTCGATGACCTCGAAGGTCTTGCCGTCCACGATCATGATACCGCCATCGTAGGTCAGGGCGATGCGGGTTGAGGGAGTGGAGGCTTCGGTGATGACGGGGCGTTCTGCGGTTGCAGTGGCGCTGGGCTTGTCTGAGTTTGCGGTGTCAGCTGAGGTGTTCGCTGCCCCGCAGCCTGCAAGGGCAAGAGCTAGGGTAGCGCTGACAACGGTAAAGAGAGTATGAGAGGTTTTGTGCATGCACACCAGTCTAAACTAAATGAGAATCATTTACACAATATTGCTCTCAAAAAAGGCCCACACCTTTTACCGGTGCGGGCCCTCTCTTATCTCTAATGCACTAGAGCAGGTTGCCCTGGCCCAGCTCTTTGAGAGTATTGACAGTGTTCTTCACGCTCTGGGCGTCATTGCGCACGGTAACAAGCAGGGCATCTGCGGTATCAACCACAACTACATCGTCGATGCCAATGACCGAAATCTTGCGGCCGGTCTTGTTAACCACGATGCCGGTGGAGCTTTCACTCATGACGCTGGACTTATCTCCCAGCACGAAAAGCTCTTCACCGCTCTTTTCGATGTTCAGGCGGGCCACAGCATCAAAATCGCCCACATCGTCCCAGCTAAAACGCCCAGGGACCATAGCTACATCTCCGGCTGCTGCGGCGGGTTCCGCTACTGCATAGTCGATGGCGGTCTTGGGTAGGGTCTCCCAGAGACGGTTCATGCAGTCTTCGCGTGCGGGGGTATCCCAGGCGCGAGCAATTTCCATAATTCCGGCGTAAAGTTCCGGTTCGTTGGCTTCAAGGTGCTGCAACATGAGGGAAGCTGGGGCTACGAACATGCCAGCATTCCAGGTGTAGTCGCCACTGGCTAGATACTCTGAGGCGGTGGCCTGATCGGGTTTTTCAACGAACTGCTCAACAGCCAGGACGCTGGGAGCATCCTCTAGCCCCAGGTTCTGGGTTGCCTTGATGTAGCCAAAGGCGGTGGAAGGCTCAGTGGGCTCGATACCGATAGTGACAATCTTGCCGGAGGCAGCAGCATGGACAGCCTCACGTACTACAGCCTGGAATTCTTCAACAGGGCTGATGACGTGGTCAGCTGCGAAAGAGCCGATGATAGCCTCAGGGTCGCGCTCATGCAGGATGGCGCAGGCTAGGCCGATGGCGGCAGCGGAATCGCGGGGTGAGGGCTCGAGTACCAGGTCGGATCCGCGTAGCTCTGAAAGCTGTTGGGTGACGGCGTTGGCGTGGGCCTGGCCGGTGACGACAAGGACGCCGTTGGCTGCAAGGTCAACCAAGCGATCGTAGGTGGCGCGGAGCAGGGATGAACCTGTCCCGGTCAGGTCAAGCAGAAATTTAGGTTCTACGGCGCGAGAGAGGGGCCATAGGCGGGACCCTACGCCGCCGGCCGGAATGAGGGGGTAGAACCGTTCAAGTGGTGTTCTCATTGTTTTTACAGTGTACCGAGATTTGACGGCATAAGGATGAAATCTTTTCCCCTGCATATACGATAAGAGTCACTTTTGCTCTAAATCTTTATGGCAATTACCCTACGAAGCTCCCGAAAGGTAGTTTAAAGCCATAAAAATCTTCTCTAATATGGCGCAAAAAACTGGCCTGATGAGTGGTGACACGCTGTAAGTAAGTGACCTGAAAACCTGATAATCTAATGTTGAGTAGAACACACAATACGTATGTTGCGTAGGTGCGCTAACGGGTTGAACCTGTCGGTGTGTCACTTCGTAACACAGGAGGTTATCCAGTGCCGAATACATCCAAGGGCACGCTATACCGCGGCCGTGAAGGCATGTGGTCGTGGGTTGCCCACCGCATCACCGGTATCGCCATTTTCTTCTTCTTGCTAGTGCACGTGCTTGATACTGCCGTCGTCCGCGTCTCTCCTGAGGCCTACAACGCTGTCATGCACATCTACAAGAACCCCCTTATGGGTATGGGCGAAGCAGCCCTTGTGGCAGCTATCGTCTATCACGCCTTTAACGGCATCCGCATTATCCTGGTGGACTTCTGGAAGAACGGTGCCCGGAAGCAAAAAGCTATGCTCTGGGGTGTTCTAGTGCTCTGGGCTCTGGTCATGGTTCCCTTCCTCATCCGTCACATCATGCTCGTCTTTGGGGGTCACTAAGACATGGCAACTCCTCTGAAAACCAAGATTTCGGTTCCCCGCAGCCGCGACAACACCGTCTCAGGTGTCAAATACAATCGGGCCTCTTCTAAGCGCAACAACTTTGAGATGTTCGCCTGGCTCTACATGCGAGTATCTGGCGTTCTGCTGGTCATTCTGATTTTTGGCCACCTCTTCGTCAACCTCATGATGGGTGAAGGCGTACACCGTATCGACTTCGGTTTCGTCGGCGGTAAGCTAGCAAACCCCTTCTGGCAGGTCTGGGACCTGCTGCTCCTGTGGCTGGCTATGCTGCACGGGGCTAACGGCATCCGCGTGATCATCGATGATTATGCCGAAAAGGACTGGGTACGCTTCGTACTGAAGATAGCCCTCTTTTTAGCCACAGCTTTCGTTATTCTGCTGGGCACCCTGGTCATCTTCACCTTTGACCCCTGCCCCGCCGGTGCTGCCGCAGAACTTCTGCCCTCCATCTGCACCGCCCCCTAAGCTATTGGCGCTCTAGATTTTAGAAAGAAGCAACCAGACAATGCAGGTACATAAGTACGACGTCGTCATTATCGGCGCAGGCGGCGCAGGGATGCGAGCCGCTATCGAAGCTGGCCAGCGCGTCCGCACCGCTGTGCTCACCAAGCTCTACCCCACCCGCTCCCACACCGGTGCAGCCCAAGGCGGTATGTGCGCAGCCCTGGCCAACGTCGAAGAGGACAACTGGGAATGGCACACCTTTGACACCATCAAGGGCGGCGACTACCTAGTAGACCAGGACTCCGCAGAGGTCATGGCTAAGGAAGCCATCGACGCCGTGCTTGACCTAGAAAAGATGGGCCTTCCCTTCAACCGCACCCCCGAAGGCCGCATCGACCAGCGTCGCTTCGGTGGCCACACCCGCGACCACGGTAAAGCCCCAGTACGCCGCGCCTGCTACGCAGCAGACCGCACCGGCCACATGATTCTCCAAACCCTCTACCAGAACTGCGTGAAGCACAACGTAGAGTTTTACAACGAGTACTACGTGCTTGATCTTGTGATGGTAGAAGATGAGGACGGCGTCCGCCGCCCGGCAGGTGTCGTATCCTACGACCTAGCTACCGGCGATGTGCACGTCTTCCAAGCCAAGAGCGTTATCTTCGCGTCCGGTGGTTGCGGCAAAATCTTCAAGACCACCTCCAACGCTCACACCCTCACCGGTGACGGTATGGCCATCGCCCTGCGTAACGGCATCCCGCTAGAAGATATGGAATTTGTGCAGTTCCACCCCACCGGCCTTGCTGGTCTGGGCATTCTGGTTTCTGAGGCTGCCCGCGGTGAAGGCGGTATTCTGCGTAACTCTGACGGTGAGCGCTTCATGGAACGCTACGCCCCCACCATTAAAGACCTGGCTCCCCGCGATATCGTGGCCCGTTCTATGGCTAACGAGGTTCGTGAAGGGCGAGGCTGCGGCCCCAACAAGGACTACGTCCTACTGGACCTCACCCACCTTGAACCCGCCCACATCGACGAGAAACTGCCTGATATTACCGAGTTTGCTCGCACCTACCTGGGTGTAGAACCCTACACCGAGCCGGTACCGGTCTTCCCCACAGCCCACTACGCTATGGGCGGTATTCCCACCAACATCAAGGCAGAGGTACACGCCAACTCTGAGGACACCATCCCCGGCCTCTACGCTGCCGGTGAGGTAGCCTGCGTCTCAGTACACGGTTCCAACCGCCTGGGCACCAACTCCCTGCTCGACATTAACGTCTTCGGTAAGCGTGCTGGCATGTACGCGGCAGAATACGCAGCCTCCACCGATTTCCTGCCCATCCCTGAGGACGCCGCAGATGCCACCTTGGAACTGCTCAACCAGATCCGTAACGGTGAAGGCACCGAAAAGGTGGGCCAGCTCCGCAAGGAACTGCAGGAGGTCATGGACACAGACATGCAGGTCTTCCGCACCGAAGAAACCATCCACAAGGCCGTCGATAAGATTGTTGAACTGGAAGAACGCTACAAGAACATCCAGATTCAGGACAAGGGCAAACGCTTTAACCTTGACCTGTTAGAAGCAGTTGAGCTGGGCTTCTTGCTGGAACTAGCTAAGGTCATGTCTATTGCGGCCCTGCACCGCAAGGAATCCCGCGGCGGTCACTTCCGTGAGGACTACCCTGAACGCGATGACGCCAACTTCATGAAGCACTCAATGGTCTACCTCGATGAGAACGCCGAGATGGAAGGCATCAAGGGCCTACGCTTTGACACTAAGCCCGTGACCTTCACCCGCTACGAACCGATGGAGCGTAAGTACTAAAATGGCTGAATTTGAAGCACGTGAACCCGAATCCAAGGTTGAGCTAGAGTCTGAGTCAGGCGAAGCGGGCGCTATCCCCACTTTCGACGTGACGGTACAAGTTCGCCGCTACAACCCTGAAGAGTCAGCAGAGGCCCACTGGGACGAATTCAAGCTGACCATGTACGACACCGACCGTGTACTCGATGCCCTGCACAAGATTAAGTGGGAGATTGACGGTTCCCTGTCCTTCCGCCGATCCTGCGCCCACGGTATCTGTGGCTCTGATGCCATGCGCATCAACGGTCGTAACCGTTTGGCCTGTAAGGTCCTGCTCAAAGACCTTGACCTGTCTAAGCCCATCATCGTTGAACCTATCAAGGGCCTGCCCTGCGAAAAGGATCTCATCGTAGATATGGAACCCTTCTTCCAGTCCTACCGCGAGATTATGCCCTTCTTAATCAACGGCACCCATGAGCCAGAGCGTGAGCGCCACCAGTCCCAAGAGGACCGCGCCCGCTTCGATGACACCACCAAGTGCATTCTCTGCGCGGCCTGCACCTCGTCCTGCCCCATCTTCTGGACTGACGGCCAGTACTTCGGCCCGGCAGCTATCGTCAACGCCCACCGCTTCATCTTCGACTCTCGTGATGACGCCGGTGACATGCGCCTTGAGATTCTTAACGATAAGGAAGGCGTCTGGCGTTGCCGCACCACCTTCAACTGCACCGAGGCATGCCCGCGAGGCATTGAGGTAACTAAGGCCATTGCCGAGGTTAAGCAAGCTATCTTGGCTCGCTCCCTCTAAACACCGGTAGAAAGTCGCGCTCCATATCCCTGTAGAGCGCGACTTTTTTGTACGAAGGAATGCTGGTGCGGCAGACTCACGCTCGCTGCCGACCCTCTCGCTGGTTCGCTAGCGCTCACAAGCGATTCACGCCAGCCCCGAGCCAGCAGCTTCGCTGTGAGTCTGCTGCCCCCTATAGACAAACAATTCAGGGAGCAGGGGTATTGGGGCTACTCTATATACATGTCCTCCTATTCTTTTGCTGCAAGTTCTTTGGATCTAAGCGCTCCTTTCTTTGCCCAGCGCATTCGCTCTCTCGTGCCTGAACTTATTAAGTTCCGCAGGAGCGTCCATCAGAACCCTGAGCTGTCTTACCTGGAGAATAAGACGACTGAACGTATCTTCCACACGCTCACTGAGGCAGGGCTACACCCTCAGCATTTGAAGGGAACCGGCTGCTATGTGGATGTAGGCTCTGGCCCCATGGCTGCTGCCCTGCGCGCAGATATAGACGCCCTGCCCATTCAAGAAGAAACCGACTTGCCCTACGCTTCGCAGATAGATGGGATCATGCACGCGTGTGGGCACGATATTCACCAGACCGTCATGCTAGGTGTGGCTATTGCTTTGCACCGTTTGCACAGCGAGATTCCGCTAGGTGGTACGGTGCGTATAATCTTCCAGCCAGCTGAGGAGCAACTACCTGGTGGGGCAGTGGATGTGATTGCTCAGGGCGTTCTTAAAGGGGTGCCTCGTGCCTTTGCCTTGCACTGCGAACCTAAGGTGGATGTGGGCAAAATTGGCACCCGCATTGGGGCAATTACTAGTGCATCAGACACCATCAAAATTATTCTTAAGGGCCGGGGCGGGCACACCTCCCGCCCCCATCTGACAGAAGATGTTATCTATGCCCTATCTCAAATTGCTATTAACGTGCCTGCGGTGCTTTCCCGTAAGACGGACGTCCGCTCCGGGGTGCTGGTGGCCTGGGGGCAGATTGAGGCGGGGGTTGCTCCTAACGCTATTCCTTCTACCGCTTTCCTTGCCGGTACCATGCGCTGTTTAGATGTGGACGCTTGGCGGCAGGCTGGTACCATGCTCGATGAGGTGGTCGGTCAAATTGCTGCCCCCTATAACGTAGAGGTTGAGCTGGAGCACTACCGGGGGGTTCCGCCCTCGGTCAATGTCGAAGATGAGGTGGCCATGATTGAGGCTGCTTCGCGTGCGGAACTGGGGGAGGACTCTGTGGTGCTGGTGGAGCAGTCCATGGGTGGAGAGGATTTCGCCTGGATGCTGCAGGAGGTGCCTGGTGCTTTGATCCGCCTGGGTACTCGTGTGCCCGGTGGTGTTACCTACGATTTGCACCGGGGCGATTATGCACCTGATGAGCGTGCTATCGGGTATGGGGTGCAGGTTATGGCGGCGACGGCTCTGCGGGCTATCCGCACGGAGCTATCTCGCAGTTAACCTTCATTTTTTGCTGGCCGGCGTTTTTAGAAAATTTTTTCAGGTATGACGCAGGACGCTGCTGGGCGGGGGTGTCTGCTTGTGCGTGTGATTAGCCTAAACGCTGTTTTCTTCCGTGAAAGAGCAGTGTTTTGTTACGTGATTCACTTCCTGTCTGATGAATAGGGGGTGAATAGGAAGATAAATCACACTAAGATGTGTTGTGTTACGCAAAATATTCTCTGAAAGTAGCACTCGCATATAGACGGCGTCAATGATGCGCCGCTGGCTTTCAGGGCTGTACGAAAAGGACCTCCATGGCTTTCTCACGTAAGCACCTTGCATCCACCGGTTCCATCCTGGGTATCTCAGCCCTGCTCTTCTCAGCATGTGGCGCTGCCCCCGAAAACTCATCCTCAGCCTCCGGCGAGAACAGCGACTACCTGGGCTGTATCGTCTCTGACTTCGGCGGCTTCAACGACAAGTCCTTCAACCAGAACTCCTACAAGGGCCTGAAAGACGCTGTTACCGACTACGGTATTGACTTCAAAGAAGCTCAGTCCTCATCAGACACCGACTACGGCCCCAACGTCAACCAGATGGTCCAGTCAGGCTGCAACCTGACCATCACCGTCGGCTTCAACCTGGCCAAGACTACCGAAGAAGTAGCAAGCCAGAACCCCGATATGCACTTTGCTATCGTCGATGATAACTCCATCGAACTGGACAACGTGCGCCCCATCATCTTCGATACCGCCCAGGCTGCCTTCCAGGCAGGCTACCTGGCTGCCTCCCAGACCAAGACCGGTAAGGTCGCAACCTACGGCGGCGCCCAGTACCCCACCGTTACCATCTTCATGGACGGCTTCGCCCAGGGCGTTGCCTACTACAACCAGCAGAAGGGCACCAACGTGCAGGTGCTGGGCTGGAACACTCAGAACCAGTCAGGTACCTTCACCGGGGACTTCGATGACGCCTCAAAGGGCAAGGTCAACACCCAGAACTTCCTGGACCAGGGCGCTGACATCATCCTGCCCGTAGCTGGCCCTGTAGGCGCTGGCACCCTCGAAGCAGTCAAGGAATACAACGCCACCAACCCTGAGCACACCGCCTCCGTTGTCTGGGTTGACGCCGATGGTGTTGAAACCAACCCTGAGTACGCTGACATCATCTTGACCTCTATCCTCAAGAAGATGGACACCGCCGTCACCGAGACCATCAAGGCAGATTTGGACGGCAACTTCACCTCCGATGCCTACATCGGCACCCTGGAGAACGACGGCGTGGCTCTGGCTCCCTTCCACCACTTCGACTCAGCAGTCTCAGGTGAGACCAAGGCTGAGCTCGACAAGATCAAGGAAGACATCATCTCTGGCACCATTAAGGTCGAAACCGCAGGTACCCCCACCGCCTAGGCAGGTAGGTTGGCTGTGGACTCCTAGATAACGGCTCACACCCTCACCCATGAGGGCGTGAGCCGTTTTGTCTGTCTCGCGAACTTACCTCGACGAACTTACCTCGACAAGTAGCCTTTAGCGATAGGTGTCTCAACCGCTAAACTAGGCAACAAACGCTCCTTCACTCTGCAGCCCTCACCCGGCTGTAGCGTGTGCCCGGTTCTCACACAGAAAGCCACCCCATGAAACTCGAACTGCGCAAGGTCACCAAACGCTTCGGTGACTTTACCGCGAACGACAGCATCGACCTTGTGGTCCGCCCCGGCACAGTCCACTGCCTACTGGGCGAAAACGGCGCAGGCAAATCCACCCTCATGAACGTCATCTTTGGCCTCTACCAGCCCACCGAAGGGCAGATGCTTATCGACGACCAGCCAGTTGAGTTCTCCGGGCCCTCAGATGCCATGGCTGCAGGTATCGGCATGGTACACCAGCACTTCATGCTGGTACCCGTCTTTACCGTCGCCGAAAACGTCGCCCTAGGCTCCGAATCTCTTAAAGACGGCACCCTGGACCTAGAAACCACCCGCCGTAAAATTCGAGAAATCTCAGACCGCTACGGGTTCGCCGTTGATCCCGACGCCATCGTGGAAAACCTACCCGTGGGTGTGCAACAGCGCGTGGAAATCATCAAGGCCCTGGTGCGCGATGCAGAAATCCTGATTCTAGACGAGCCCACCGCCGTGCTCACCCCTTCTGAAACTGACCAGCTCCTGGGCATCATGGACCAGCTCCGCAAAGACGGCAAGTCCCTGCTCTTCATCTCCCACAAGCTCCGCGAAGTGCGCGAAATATCAGATGATATCACCGTCATCCGCCGCGGCAAGGTCGTCGGTCAGGCAGATCCCTCTATGTCCACCACCGAGCTAGCTTCGCTCATGGTAGGTAAGGCGGTGCAACTCACCGTCGATAAGGACGAGGCCCACACCAACGACCAGACCTTCGCCGTAGAAAATCTCTCCTTGGTCGCCGATAACGGACTGGCCCTGCTCAAAGACGTCACCTTCACCGTCCAGGGCGGAGAAATTCTTGCCATCGCCGGTGTGCAAGGCAACGGCCAGACCGAACTAGCAGAAACCATCATCGGCTTGCACCCCAAGGCTAGCGGCTCCATGAAACTCAACGGCACCGAGCTACTAGGCAAGACCACCAAACAGGTGCTTCGCGCAGGTGTAGGTTTCGTACCCGAAGACCGCAGCAAGGACGGCCTGGTCGGCTCCTTCTCCATTGCAGAGAACCTGGTCCTGGACCTCTTCGACACCAAAGAATTCTCATCAGCCGGAACCCTCAACCGCACCAAAATTTCTGAAAACGCTGACCGAGTAGGCACAGAGTTCGATATTCGTATGGGCTCCAAGGAGCACGCCGCCTCAACTCTCTCTGGCGGTAACCAACAGAAAATTGTGGTCGCCCGCGAACTCTCCCGCCCCCTCCAACTCTTCGTCGCCTCCCAGCCCACCCGCGGCGTCGATGTCGGCTCCATCGAATTCATCCACAAACGCATCGTCGAAGAACGAGACAAGGGCGTGCCCGTTATCATCGTCTCCACCGAACTCGATGAAGTCTACGGGCTTGCTGACCGCATCGCCGTCTTCTTCCACGGCGAGCTCATGGGCATCGTCCCGCCCAGCACACCCCGCTCCGTCCTTGGCCAGATGATGGCAGGAGCCACCTACCAAGAAGCCCTGGCAGCCTCTACAGACCACCAAGAAACTCCCAGTACTTCCCACGCCGCACACACGGCACCTACCCCCAAGACCCCCTGGGCAGAAGGAGAAGAGAATGAGCGAGCATAAGCCCGCAAACCCGCAGGTAGACCCTGCCCTTGCTGCCGACACAGCAGTCAAAACCCCGCCCCAGGACGCTCCCTCCCAGCTAGTAGCCACACAGAAGCCAACCACCTTTACCCGCATCGCAGGTGGCAGCATCGGCCTGTCTATCGGCGCAGCTCTAGCAGCTTTCATCGTCGGTGGGCTACTGATTGCAGTAACCGACCCGGCCACCCAGAAAGCGGCCTCCTACTTCTTCGCCCGCCCCATGGACACCCTCAGCGCAGGCTGGAACGCCGCCTACCAGGCCTACCTAGCCCTTCTCCAGGGCGCAATCTACAACCCCAAGGGTAGAAGCTTCGCCCAACAGATCCGACCCATTACCGAAACCCTCACTATGGCCACTCCGCTCATCTTTGCGGGCCTGGCCGTAGCACTCTCCTTCCGCGCAGGGCTCTTCAACATCGGTGCTCAGGGCCAAATCATTCTCGGCGCAATCGTCTCCGGCTGGGTTGGCCTCAACGCAGGCCTACCCCTGCCCCTCATGATTCCCCTCATCATCCTCGGCGGCATCATCGGCGGTGCCCTCTGGGGTGGAACCATCGGCCTCCTCAAAGCCAAGACAGGGGCCCACGAAGTCATCCTGTCCATCATGATGAACTACATCGCCGCCCACCTCCTGACCTACCTGCTCAAAACCCCTGTCCTCCAAGCCACCGGTAGCTCCAACCCCATCTCCGACTCCCTCCCCGCAAACGCAGTCTTCCCCCTGCTCCTGGGCAACCCCTTCCGCCTGCACCTAGGTTTCCTCGTTGCCATCGTGGCCGTCATTTTCGTTAGCTGGCTATTGAACCGCTCCACCACCGGCTTCCGCCTGCGCGCAGTTGGTGCTAACCCCAACGCCGCCCGCACCGCCGGAATCTCAGTTGCTTCCGGCTACATCATCGTCATGGCTATTTCCGGTGCCCTCGCAGGCCTGGCAGGTACCGCCCAAGTCTCCGGTACCGAAAAAATTATCACCATCGGCATCGCAGGCTCACTAGGCTTTGACGCCATCACCGTAGCCCTGCTAGGACGCTCCACCCCCTGGGGCACCTTCTTCGCCGCCATCCTCTTCGGCGCCTTCCGCGCAGGCGGCGTGACCATGCAAGTTGCCACCGGAACCAACATCGATATCGTCCTGGTTCTTCAGGCCCTGATTGTGCTCTTCATTGCCGCACCCCCGCTGGTTCGGGCCATCTTCCGCCTGCCTGACCCCACCGGCAAACCCAAGAAAAAGAAGACAGCTAAAAAGAAGGCCGTGGAGGCATAACCATGAGCGTCATCGCAACTTCAAAAACCGCCACCACCAAACCCCAAGAAAAACAGGCCGTTAAAAACTGGAAGAACACCGCCATCTACGGCGTCCTTGCAATTCTTGCTACCTACCTCATCGCCCTCCGCGCCCCCCAAAGCACCCTACGCCTGGGCATCTCAGAGGGGGTGAGCTGGTTCTCCGCCCGGCCCCTGAGCATCAATCCCCACATCTACGGCTGGGTAGCCTCTGCCATTATGCTTGCCCTGGCAGGCTACGCCCTGATTACCACCTCGGTTGGCAAACCCCTAGGCCGCTGGGTAGCGCCCCTCTTCTGGCTGACCTTCGCCACCGGCCTACTCATCTGGGCCATCGGCTCCACCACCAACCCAGAACTCTCCCTCGTCTCCCTACTCAACGGCGCCGTGCTTCTCTCCATCCCCATGATCTTCGGATCCATGGGCGGCCTACTGTGTGAGCGCTCTGGCATCGTTAACATCGCAATTGAAGGTCAACTCCTCCTAGGGGCCTTCTCAGCCGTCATTGTCGGTTCTACCACCGGCAGTCCCTGGGCAGGTCTTCTAGCAGCCATGGTAGGTGGCATGCTTGTCTCAACCCTGCTAGCCCTCTTCTCCATCAAGTACCTGGTAGATCAGGTTATCGTTGGTGTTGTGGTCAACGTGCTGGTCTCAGGTCTGACTGGCTTCCTCTATGCCCGCGTCCTTGAACCTAACGCCGCCACCCTCAACTCAGCTCCCAAGCTACCGGCCTTCGCTATCCCTGGGCTTTCTGAGATTCCGGTGCTTGGGCCCGTCCTCTTCAACCAGAACGTGCTGGTCTATCTCATGTATGTGGTGGTAGCTCTCATCTGGTTCGCCCTGAATAAGACCCGCTGGGGGTTGCGCACTCGTGCAGTTGGTGAGCACCCTAAGGCTGCTGACACCCTGGGCGTGAACGTTAACCGTCTACGCGCCACCAACGTCCTGTTGGCGGGTGCTGTAGCAGGTATGGGTGGGGCCTTCTTCACCCTGGTTTCTGTTTCAGCTTTCAACTCTGATATGACGGCCGGCCAAGGCTACATCGCCCTTGCTGCCCTCATTTTCGGCCGTTGGACTCCTATTGGGGCTCTCTCAGCGGCTCTGCTCTTTGGCTTCTCCCTCAACTTGCAGTTTGTGCTCTCTATTCTGGGCACTAGTGTGCCTACCGAGTTGCTGGCTATGTTGCCCTACTTGGTCACTATCTTCGCGGTGGCGGGCCTGGTTGGGCGCTCCCGTGGCCCTGCCGCTGTGGGTAAGCCCTACATCAAGGAGTAGGTCCGGACGGACGGGTGGCCGCTACCTTCACATGGGGTAGCGGCCACTGCCGTCTTAACGTTCTTAAATTTCGGCTACCGGGGCGTCCGCCTCCCCGTGCTGATAGAAAACTTGCAAAGGAAGATACCAATGACTCCACAAGAGATTGACTGGGACCAGCTCACCGCTGCTGCAACCGCAGCCCTAGCGAACTCTTACTCGCCCTACTCCAACTTCGCGGTGGGCGCGGCTGCCCTGACCACTGATGGGCGTCTGATTACTGGCGCTAATATCGAAAATGCCTCTTACGGGCTGACTCTTTGTGCCGAATGTTCCTTGGTGTCTGAGCTCTTCCGCACCGGTGGCGGCAAGCTGGCTGCCTTTGCCTGCGTTGATAAGGAGGGGAAGGCTCTCATGCCCTGCGGGCGGTGCCGTCAGTTGCTCTATGAGCACAGTGCCCCCGGTATGCTTCTGCGTTCTACTAGTGGGGTGCTGACCATTGAGCAGATGCTGCCGGATGCTTTTGGCCCTGACCGTCTAGCTACCTCCTAAGTTGCTGGACTATTTGTGATCTGGCACCTCTTTGGGGCCCTGCACTGGGGCGTGAACTGGCATACTGGAAGATAAGACCCTAACAGGATGGCAAGAGAAGGTAGGGGAGTGACGCTACACCCCAGCCGGAAAGGTGGGTGCTTGAGCACTGAAGCTTTTGATGCCGTAGATATCATCCGCACTAAGCGCGACCGAGGAACCCTCACCAAGGAGCAGATTGATTGGGTGATTGATGCTTACACCCGTGATTGTGTTGCCGATGAGCAGATGAGTGCTCTGGCTATGGCTATTTTTCTGAACGGTATGAACCGGCAAGAGATTGCCTGCTGGACCGATGCCATGATTCGCTCTGGTGAACGTATGGACTTCTCATCTATTATTGGGCCCGGTAAAAAGGTTGCTACCGCAGATAAGCATTCAACCGGCGGTGTGGGCGACAAAATTACTCTGCCTCTTGCCCCATTGGTGGCCGTGTATGGGGTGGCGGTACCTCAACTTTCTGGCCGCGGCCTAGGCCACACCGGGGGAACCTTAGATAAGCTTGAGGCGATTCCTGGCTGGCAGGCCAATATCTCTAATGAGAAGACTCTCCACATTCTGGGTACGGTTGGTGCGGTCATCTCGGCCGCTGGTTCTGGTTTGGCTCCTGCCGATAAGAAGCTCTATGCGCTGCGCGATACTACCTCAACGGTTGAGGCTATTCCCCTGATTGCCTCATCAATTATGAGCAAGAAAATTGCAGAGGGTACCGATTCTTTAGTGCTGGACGTCAAGGTCGGCTCTGGTGCTTTTATGAAGGACGCCGCCCGCGCCCGCGAACTGGCTGAGATCATGGTGGAGCTGGGCCAAGGGGCCGGTGTGAGAACCAGTGCCTTGCTGACCGCTATGGATACTCCACTTGGTCTGGCGGTTGGTAACGCTAATGAGGTTGCGGAATCTGTTGAGGTTCTTGCCGGTGGTGGGCCTAACGATATTGTTGAGCTCACCGTGGAGCTTGCCCGCGTCATGCTAAAAAATTCTGGTATCGACGCTGACCCGGCTGAAGCTTTAGCCGATGGGCGGGCCATGGATAAGTGGCGTGAGATGATCTCAGCCCAGGGCGGTGACCCTGATGCGCCCCTGCCTCAGGCCCGTGAAACTCATACTATCTACGCAGAGACCAGCGGCACCCTGACTCGCCTGGACGCGCTAGCTGTGGGCATGGCCTCCTGGCGTCTGGGTGCAGGGCGGGCCCGCAAGGAAGACCCCGTGCAACTGGCCGCAGGTATCAACTTGCACGCTAAGCCCGGGGACACCGTCACCGCAGGCCAGCCTCTGATGACCCTGATGACTGACACCCCTGAACGCTTTGCCCGAGCCTTGGAATCGCTCAAAGGCGCTTGGGCTATCGGCGACCATTACACCCCTACCGGCCTGATTCTCGATAGAATCAACGCTTAAAGCTATCTTTGACCTTGCAAGAAAAGAGAAAAATCGTGGGCCTATTTAGCCGCAAAAAAACTCAGGTACCTGCCTCTGACCAGCAGACCGCCCAGCGGGATGTTCTGGCAACTAGCCTTGACACTGAGCAGGCTCCCACCTCTCAGATATCTGAGGCTACTGCCCCTGCCTCACTTCGCCCTGCTCAGTCCGGCGCCGGTGAGGGTCTTAAGGCCGTTGTTAAGCTCATGCGCGCCAAGACAGAAGGCCAAGTGACTTTGAACCTGACCCAGAATGCTGGGGAGATGAAGTACACCCTCTACCAGCGGGGTCAGGAGGTAGAGTCTGGGCTGGTCACTCCCGATACCGAATGGTTCCAGGCTGTAGCTGACCTCTATGTGGAGGAAGAAAAGAGTGAGCGCGGCGCCTGGAACCGGGCCCTGATTGTGGTCAATCCTGCTATCGGCAGTGACGCGGCTGTGCACGCTTCTTTCATGAACACCTCCACCAGCAAGACCCACAACCTCAACTATGCCCTTGATATGGGTGGTACCCCGGAGCAGCAGCTTGAAGACCGTATGAGCCGTATTTCAGCTCGCCTGGCCCAGGACAAAACCCCAGTTGAGACAGCTGTGACCCCTGCCCCCGTTGAGGGCGCTGATGCTGAGGTGGTGGCCTCTTCAGAAGTGACCGTAACGGAAGTACCTGCTGAGCCTGCTGCACAGGAGTCTGCTGATGTAGAGCCTGCTGCACACGAGTCTGCTGATGTAGAGCCCGCTGAGCTGGAATCTGCTGAGGGTATTCCCGCAGATGATGTAACTTCCGCAGACGATGCAAGTCCCGCTGAAAAAGCTGGCGCAGAAGATAGCACTGACCAGCCCACTGACGAAGAGACTGAGAGTCGCCAGCTACCAGCCCACCTGGACGACAACGAATTTGAGACCGAGGACCAGCCCCAAGAACCCGATACACACACCCCGGTTTCTGCCCTGCCCGCGTCCGCACCGACCCTGGATGCGCCCATGAGCAGCACCAGCGTGGACGTTGCCCCCTCCTTCTCTGACCACAGCCAGCCCAAGCCCTCTACCACCAAGAAGGCCAGCGGCAACCTGGTACTCACTGAAGCTGAGGTCGTCTCCCGTTTCGCCCCTGCCTACCAGGCCCTCTTCGGGGCAGAAGGTAGCGCCCGCGACGTCTCTACCGTGCTGATTCGTGTACGTACTCTAGGGTCCTACTACGATGCCCTGACCCATGTTCGTCGTAAGGGCTTCTGGGAGCAGGTGCGCACCTTCGACCTCGTCCCCGAAGAAACCCTGGCCATTTTGCAGCTCAAGGCTGACTCCTACAAGGAAGGTCACGGCTCACCCCTGGCTATTAACATCCGCTTCACTCCTGGCACGCCGGTTGACGTTTCCTTTGACTACGCCGATGAGGAGGCTTTCGTCCGCTACCCTGAGCACCTACCTGCCCAGCAGTACGTTGAGGAGCTACGCATGTTCCCCCGCACCGGTGAGAACATCCCGGCCCACATGAGCGAGGCCCTGGCCTCCTGGACCTTCTAGGCCCTTACCTCCCCTGATATACCCCGCCCCGAAAGAGCCCCAACCCTTTCGGGGCGGGCCCCTTACTGAAAGAGCTAAGACGGCATGAGCACCCCCGCCCCCACCCTGACCTGGTTACAGAAACTCCCCAAGGTCTGCCTGCACGATCACCTCGATGGTGGGCTGCTACCCCAGACCCTTATCGAACTAGCCCAAGAGATAGGGCACACCTTGCCCGCTACCGACTCGCAGGAACTGGGGGAGTGGTTCAAACAAGCAGCGGACTCCCGCTCCCTGGCCCGTTACCTAGAGACCTTTGAGCATACCGTAGCGGTCCTGCAAACTGCCGATAATCTGCGCCGGGTGGCCCGCGAGCACGTGCTCACCCTAGCTGCTGACGGTGTTATCTACGGTGAGGTGCGCTGGGCCCCCGAACAGCACCTGCGCGGTGGGCTGAGCTTGGGCCAGGCTGTTGAGGCGGTAGCAGAAGGCCTGATGGACGGCATGGAAGAGGTCGCTAAGGCCGGTGGGCGAATCCTGGTCAACCAGATTCTCTGCGCCATGCGCCACCAGAAGAATTCCCTCGAGGTCGTGAAAACTGCCCTAAAGTACCGGGCGCTGGGCGTGGTGGGCTTTGACCTGGCAGGGCCTGAGGACGGCTACCCCCCAGCTTTATGCGCCGATGCCCTCAACCTTGCCGCCGAGCACTTCCTGCCGGTGACCCTCCACGCCGGTGAAGCCTTCGGCCTGGCCTCTATCCGCCAGGCCCTAGTAACCGGCCGCGCCCTACGCTTGGGGCACGGTGTGCGCATCACCGAAGATATTACTGCCCGCACACTGGCAGAGATTGACCCCGATGGGTCCTTAATGCCCGGTGCTGACCCCACCCAGAGCGTCCTGCAACTGGGTGAGGTTGCTGAGGCTGTGAAAAACCGCCGTATCGTGTTGGAGACCTGCCCTTGCTCTAACCTGCAGACTGACGCTGCGGAAAAGGCGAGCAGGGTGGGGCAGGGCAAGGACTTTGAACCGGCCCTTACTCATGAGGAGCACCCGGTTGCCTTGCTGTTACAGGCTGGGTTTGCGGTCACTATTAACCCCGATAACCGGCTTATGAGCGCTACCAGCATGACCCGCGAATTTGCTGAACTGGCCACCCACCACGGGTTTGGCGTACCTGAATTTTTTGAGGTCACTTATAACGCCGTTAATGGGGCCTTTTGCTCTTTCGATGAGAAGCAGGCCCTGTTAGCTAGCATCCAGAGCGCTTACGGGCAGTTAGCCTTGGAAGAACCAGGCCAAACCCAGGCACCGGGCCGCCAGGCACCAGAGCAGGCCCCGAATCAGACACGGGCCCAGGCCCAGGGGGAGTGAGGCCAGCCGTGGCAGAGGAAAACACCGCAAGCTCCACCCCAGATAGTCTAGGAGCCAGCTTTGAGCACCTCATGGGGCTCATGCACACCCTCCGCAGCCCCGGCGGCTGCGCCTGGACCAAGGCCCAAACCCACGCCTCTATCATGCACTTCCTGATCGAAGAAACTTACGAGGTCGCTGAGGCCGTTGAAGCACCTGGCGGAATCAACCTGCCCCTGCTGCGCGAGGAACTGGGGGACGTGCTCCTCAACGTCATCTTTCATGCCACCATGGCCTCAGAAACCCCCGCAGAGCAGGGCGGCTTCACCATGCAGGAGGTTATCAAGGGCTTAGCTGCCAAGCTGATAGGCCGCAACCCTCACGTCTTTGGGGCCCCGGCAGATAGGCGCGAAAATCTGAGCGCTACCGACATCTCCGAGGCCTGGGACCACCTCAAAAAAGCTGAAAAACCTGAACGCACCGGCCCCTTCGACGGGCTACCCCCGGCCCTGCCTGCGCTCGCTCTTGCCGCTAAGGTCGGGCAGAAAGCTGAGGCTGCCGGGGTTGATGTGAACCCTGCGGACGCTGGTGGGCAGCCTCCTGCCTTCGGTACAGAACAGGAGCTTGGGGCTTATCTTTATGCTTTAGTAGATGCTGCCCGCTCCTGCGGGCTTGATGCGGAACGTGCCCTGCGCACCTATGTGCAGGGGATAACCCAATAAAAGCTGCCCAAATATCGTAGAGGGCACTATTTGGCCCGACGATTTTCTTACCATTGGGTAGTTGTGACCCGTTGGTTAGAATCCACTAAAACCTCAGGGGCCCTGAAGAAAACCGTCCAGATGGGGGATTTCCTGTGTGTTTATGTGGGTGTTTTGGTAGACTGGGGGCATAAATGCGCCCGGGCATGGGAGCCCGGTCAGCCAAGTGGCTGTAGCGCTATATAGCCATTCTCATTTTTTATCCTTCAAGGAGCATTTTCATGGCTTTGATTACCGCAGTTCACGCTCGTCAGATTCTTGACTCACGCGGCAACCCCACTGTTGAGGTTGAGGTTCTGCTTGAAGACGGCGCTTTTGGCCGTGCAGCAGTTCCTTCAGGTGCGTCTACCGGTGAGTGGGAGGCTGTAGAGCGCCGCGATGGCGACAAGGCTGTTTACCTGGGCAAGGGTGTGCTGGGCGCTGTTGATGCAGTGATTGAAGAAATCGCTGAAGAGGTCATCGGCATTGACGCCACTGACCAGCGTGCTGTTGATGCAGCTATGATTGCTCTAGATGGCACCAACAATAAGGGCAAGCTTGGCGCTAACGCTATCTTGGGTGTTTCAATGGCTGTTGCTAAGGCTGCGGCTGAGTCTTCAGACCTGCCTCTCTATAAGTACCTGGGGGGCCCCAACGCTCATGTTTTGCCTGTTCCTATGATGAACATTCTCAACGGTGGCTCACACGCTGACTCTAACGTTGATATTCAGGAGTTCATGATCGCCCCCATCGGTTTTGATACTTTCTCTGCTGCCTTGCAGGCTGGTGTTGAGGTCTACCACGCACTGAAGAGTGTGCTGCACGACCGTGGCCTGTCTACTGGCCTGGGTGATGAGGGTGGCTTCGCCCCTGACCTTGACTCTAACGCTGCGGCCCTTGACCTGATTATTGAGGCTATCGAGAAGGCTGGCTACAAGCCTGGTGAAGAAGTCGCTCTAGCTTTGGATGTTGCTTCTTCTGAGTTTTATAAGAAGGGCTCCTACGAGTTTGAGGGTCAGAAGAAGAGTGCCGCTGAGATGTCTGCCTACTACGCTGACCTAGTTGCCCGCTACCCTCTCGTTTCTATTGAGGACCCCCTGGATGAGAATGATTGGGAGGGCTACAAGACTCTGACTGCTGAAATTGGAGATAAGGTTCAGCTTGTTGGTGACGACCTTTTTGTAACTAATCCCGAGCGTCTGGCCCAGGGTATTGAGGGTGGGGCTGCTAACGCCCTGCTGGTGAAGGTTAACCAGATTGGTTCACTGACTGAGACTTTTGACGCTATGAGCTTGGCTCAGCGTAACGAGTACCGTTGCATGGTTTCTCACCGTTCAGGTGAGACTGAGGATGTCACTATTGCTGATTTGGCTGTGGCTACTAATGCTGGCCAGATTAAGACTGGTGCTCCTGCTCGTTCTGAGCGTGTTGCTAAGTACAACCAGTTGCTGCGTATTGAAGAGGAACTGGGCGATCAGGCTGTTTATGCAGGTAAGAGCGCCTTCCCCCGCTTTGCACGGTAGTCTGCTGTTTCTCTAATGTGAGAGAATAAGGACGCCCGCGCCCCGGCCAGGTTGCCCCTGGCTGGGGCCCTGCCTTTTAAGGAGGGAACAAAGGGAGCCCGAGGCGCTTAGGGTGTTCAGCTTGTACTCAGCTCAGGCGGTAAAATAGGTTACTCACGGATGAGAAGGTGGGAATAACAGGTATGGCACGCACACCGGGGCAGAAGCCCAACCCCATTGCAGCCTTTTTTGGTTTTGGCCTGGGCAAGCCTGCGTCCGCGCCCTCTGAGAAAAAGCGGGCCAAGACCAGCAGACGGGGCCCTGCCCAGTCTCTGCGTGCCAAGACTGCAAGTACTGCCCCCTCTGAGGGGGCGGCAACTCCGGTAGCTGCCCATGCCTTTAGTGGGCACTTCATTACTTTCGCTATCGTGCTGGTGATTATCGCCCTGTCGGTTTACACCCCGCTCACCTCTTTTATCCGCCAGCAAAACGAAATTAATGATGCTAAGGCCAATATCGCCGCCCTACAAACTGAGCAGGAGTCGCTCAAGGCTCAGGTGAGCTGGTGGCAGGACGATAACTATGTGAAGCAACAGGCCCGCAGCCGCCTCTTCTACGTGGAGCCAGGGGAGACCCCCTACCTGGTGGTAGGGCTGGATTCAAGTAGCGACCTGGCAGATGATACGAGTGCCGCCGCTAAAACCGCCCCCGAGGACTCCTGGACCACTAAGTTCTGGGGCTCTTTACAACTGGCGGCTGAAGATACCTCCGTCACCAGCCCCGCCGCCGAACCCCAGAGCACCGATAGCGTTAGCCCATCACCTACTTCCACCTCCTCACCTATTTCCACCTCCTCACCTACTAGCACTGAGCCGCTTACTACCCCCACCCGCCCTTAGCGCCGGTAGACTAGAAAAATCAGCATCATCTTCTAAGGACGCCATGACCACACCTGCCAGCTTTGACCACCAGCCTCACGGCTTTGGTGTCACCGCCGAAACTCTCACCCCCACAGAGCTAGATTTGAAAGTGCTCTCAGCCCAGTTGGGGCGCACTGTGCGCGAGGTTGTAGAGATCCCGGCCCGCTGTGTGTGCGGCAACCCCCTGGTTGCTGCCACCGCCCCGCGCCTAGCTAACGGTTCACCCTTCCCCACCACTTTCTATCTGGCGCACCCTGTCATTACCGCGGCAGCCTCCCGCCTTGAGGCAGAAGGCATCATGTACGAGATGACCGATGAGGTCACCGACGATGCAGAAAAGGCAGCCGCCTACCAGGGCGCCCACGAGAACTATCTGGCAGAGCGCGAACGCATCCGTCTTAAGGCGGGCCTAGAAGAAATACCCGAAATTGAGGGAGTCTCCGCCGGTGGCATGCCCACCCGCGTCAAATGCCTGCACGCCGTTCTAGGCCACACCCTGGCTGTGGGCCGCGGTATCAACCCTTACGGTGATGCAACCCTTGATTTGATTGCCCAGTGGTGGACCCCTGAGACCTGCCACTGCGACCCGGCCTGGCGCAACTAACTCCCTGCCGGCGTCCGCCCCTCACACCTACCCACCTATCCGCTCTACATATCACCGGGAGTAACCATGCGCGTTGGCGCTATCGACTGTGGAACTAACTCAATTCGCCTACTCATTGCCGAGGCTGAAGCCACCGATACTGGTTTTGAGCTCACCGACCTTGAGCGCCGTATGAAGATTGTGCGCCTGGGCAAGGGGGTGGACGCCACCGGCTGGCTGGCCAAAGAATCTTTGGACCGCACTTTTGCAGCAGCGCGCGAATACGCTGAACTTTTGCGTGAGTACCAGGTGGAGCATGTACGCTTTGCCGCCACCAGTGCTACCCGCGATGCGGGCAACCGCCAGATTTTTATCGACGGGATCCGCGAGATCCTGGGGGTAGAACCTGAGGTGATTACCGGCAATGAAGAGGCGGAGCTCTCTTTCGCTGGTGCTGTCTCATCGGTAGGTAACACCGACGAGCTGACCTTGGTGATTGACCTGGGCGGCGGCTCAACCGAGTTCGTGCTGGGAAATAAGGACGGCCTGGCAGCAGCCCGCTCGGTTGATATCGGCTGTGTGCGTATGACTGAACGCCACGTTAGCTCTGACCCTGCCAACGTCACCCAGATTGCCCGCGTCATTGCAGATACCGACCGTGCTATTGCAACTGCAAGCACCTCCGTTGATCTCTCTGCGGCCCGTCGCGTGGTGGGTGTGGCGGGGACCGTCACCACCGTAGCCGCCCATGTTCTGGGTTTGAAGGCTTACGACTCTCAAAAAATTGATCGTGCCGAAATTGATATCAAGGATATCTGCCGGGCTGCAGCCGATATGGTTGCTATGACCAGCGCCGAACGTGCTGCCCTGCCCTATATGCATGAGGGTCGGGTAGATGTTATCCCTGCAGGTTCAATCGTTTGGGCCCGCATTGTTGAGCGCATCAGCCTTCTGACCGGCGGGGCGATTACCAGCGCTATCGCCTCAGAAAAAGATATTCTTGACGGCCTGGCCCTGTCAGTTGCCGCCCGCGCCAGCCACTAGGAGCCTATGATGGCCCTTCGGCGACTTTCCACTGGTACAGCACTGCTAGCTAGTACCCTGGCACTCGTTACTGCCCTGTGTCTGGGGAGCCTACCGGCGGGGGCGATCCCAGCGAGCCCCTCACCCAGTGCGGGTTCTACAGCTAGTGCATCAGCGCCAGCTACCCCCGCTAGTAGCGCTAGCCCTAGTGCGAATGCCAGCCCCAGCGCCTTGGCCTCTATACCTACCATCGCCACCCCCAAGGGGGATTCTATCCGTGCCCGCCAGTACTGGCTCACCCAGTACGGCTTCACCGATATTTGGAAGGAAACCACCGGTAAGGGCGTCACTATTGCTGTGATTGATACCGGTGTGGACGGAACCCACCAAGACCTTAGCGGTAACGTCATCGAGGGCTATGATGCCTCAACTGGAAGCACCACCACTAAGGGCTGGAAGGGCCTGGGCGTGGAGCCTGAGCACGGCACCCTGGTTGCTTCTGTTATTGCCGGGCACGGCCACAAGGACGGCACCACCCCCGCTAACTCTGGTGAACCTGGTGCGTCAGCGGGAATGATAGGTGTGGCCCCTGAGGCCACCATCTTGCCGATTTCCTTAGAGCTTGGCACCACTAGCGCCACCACCCGCTCGATTGATGAGCAGATTCCAGACGCGGTGCGCTACGCGGTAGACCACGGGGCTGACATTATCAACCTTTCTGTGGGCTCCGATAAGACGAGCTGGCCTGAATCCTGGGATTCAGCTTTTGCCTATGCGGAAGAAAAAGGGGTCATCATTATCGCCTCTGCCGGTAACCGTGGGGCAGGGCTCACCCAGGTTGGTGCCCCGGCCACCATGCCCGGTGTGTTGAGTGTCGGTGGGGTTGATAAGAATAGGCAGGACTCCTGGTCCTCTTCATCGCAGGGTATCTCTATCGCCGTCTCAGCTTCTAGCGAATCTATGATTGGTGCTATCCCCAACAACAAATACGCCACCTGGTCCGGCACCTCAGCAGCAGCCCCTATCGTGGCCGGGCTAGCTGCCCTGATCATGGAAAAATACCCTGACCTGACCGGCAACCAGGTGATCCAGCGCATCATCGAATCTAGTGACGATACAGGGGAGGACGGCCGTGATGCCCTCTACGGCTACGGCATCATTAACCCCAAAGCTGCCCTGGCCAGCTCGACCCCCGATGATACTGCCAGCAACCCCTTAGGTTCTATGAGCGACTGGATGAATGTCCACCGCAAAAACACCGTCTCAGCTGCACCCAGTGCTAGCGCCAGCCTGGCCCCTCTTCACCAGGCCGGTGAGACTATCACAGAGGCAGCCGCACCTGTGCCTGTGCGCCCTGTTGAAGATTCCGGTATCTTGCCTTTCATTGTGCTTGCAGCTTTTGCCCTGTGGGTCGGTATTATTACCTTTGGCTCTATTCATCAGCTCACTAATATCATCAAACGGAGCCGTCGTCGCTAGCCCGCTGGCAGCTCATCTGATTTTCATCAAATCTTCACCTGGCCCTGAAAGACTAGACACCCACTGGATGAAAAACGCTCATAGCAAATACCCCACCCAAAACTATGCTTAAGCCTCTCAAAAATGGCATGATAAGCATGGAGACTATTTGCCGGGGCACCGGCATTACACCAAGAGGAAGTTAACTCGCATGGCATTTAATAAAATCGCACAGGACCGTCCTCGCGTCCTCATCGTTGGTGGCGGCTACGTCGGCTTCACCGTTGCAAAGAAAATCCAGAAGGTCATCAAGGAGTCTGGCGGCGTCGTCACCGTTGTCGACCCCAACCCCTACATGACCTACCAGCCCTTCCTCCCCGAGGTAGCAGCAGGCTCCATGGAAGGCCGCAACGCCACCGTACCCCTGCGCCAGCACCTGCGTGACTCAGAAATCATCGGAGGCAACGTTGTAGCCATCGACCACGCAACTAAGACTGCAACCATTGAGCCCATCAATTCCGGTGAGCCTTTCGAGCTGACCTACGACGAAATCGTCCTGGGTGCAGGTGCTGTTACCCGTGCCTTCCCCATCCCCGGCCTGGCTGAGGTCGCTATCGGCATGAAGACCGTTGAAGAAGCAGTCTCCGTGCGTAACTGGGTACTTGAGCGTATCGAAACTGCCTCCCTGACCACCGATGAAAATGAGCGCCGCCGCGCCCTCACCTTCGTCATCGTCGGTGGCGGTTTCGCAGGTGTTGAGACCATCTCTGAGCTAGAAGACATGGCCCGTGAAGCCGTTAACCGCAACGAGCGCCTGCGCGTCTCAGACCTGCGTTTTGTCATGGTCGAGGCAGCACCGCGCATCATGCCTGAGGTCCCTGCAGAGCGTGCCGAGAAGGTTGTCGCTGAGCTGCGTGCCCGCGGCATCGAGGTTCTGCTGAACACTTCACTTTCAGACGCTACCGATGGTCACCTGAAGCTCATCAACATGGGCGATAAGTCACCTGCCGGTGAGGTCGATACTGACACCCTCATCTGGACTGCCGGTGTTGCAGCGTCCCCCATGCTCAAAGAAACTGACTTCCCCATCGATGAGCGCGGCCGCGTGCGCGTACAGGCAGATTTGCGTGTTGCTGGCGATGAAGGCATCATCGAGGACGCCTGGGCAGCAGGCGACAACGCAGCTGTACCTGACCTGTCCGGTGGCGGCGTGGGTGGCTTCTGTGTACCCAACGCCCAGCACGCGTCCCGTCAGGCCCTCAAGCTGGCAGAAAACCTGCTGGCCAAGCGCCGCGGTGAAGCCCTGACCGACTACTACCACGAGACTATCGGTGTTGTTGCCGGTCTGGGCCTGTGGAAGGGTGTAGCTAACTTCAAGGGTAAGACCATCGGCGGCCCCCTGGCCTGGATTATGCACCGCGGCTACCACGGTACTGCTATCCCCACCACTGAGCGTACCGCTCGTGTGATGGCTACCTGGGCTCTGAACCAGATTTTTGGTCGCGATACTTCTTCAATTCGTCACCAGAGCTCACCTCGCCGTGCCTTCCAGGAAGCCACCGGCACCGCACCGGAGAAGGCAAAGGCAAAGTTCTAAGAACTTTTCTGGTATAAATATATAAGCGATTGCGCTCACCGGGCCTGTCTTGGTGAGCGCACGCTGACGGCCCCATAGCCCAATTGGCAGAGGCAGAAGACTTAAAATCTTTGTGTTCCGGGTTCGAGTCCCGGTGGGGCTACAAAAAAGAGAGTACGCCATAATGCGCGAAGCGCAGGCGTACTCTCTCTTTTTTTGTTGCCTGGGTGAACTGGGTGTCCCTGACTAATTCTGTTGAGGCTGAAGGCTTGCACGGCATGTCGATAAACGATAACATCGATAAACGATAACATCGATAAACGATAGTATTGAAAAACGATATGTAAATGGTTGAGAGAGTTCATGCGAACAATCATCAATTAGTCAGAAAGGAAGTGACTGTGTCTACAAGTCCCCTTAGAAAGAAAAGCTTCTGGTCGTTTGACGTTACTGCATTGGCTATGTTGTGCACCCTATTTCTTGTTACTTACGTACTGAATGTATTTGTCGATCAGAAATTTCATACTTTCCTGAGCCCGGCAGTTGAAGGTGGTGTCAGTTTTGACCTTGCAACTGGGGGTCCCTTTGCATACTTAATGACAGGTTTTGTGCTCAAGTCGGCGAGCCTGCTAGTTGCCATTTGGGGGATGTGGTCCATGCTGAATCGCATTAAGAATGGTCAGATGTACACCGAAGAGACATCACAAGGTGCGGTTGTCGTTGCCTATGCGGTACTCGGCTGGCTGGTTGGCAGTGGCATTGAAGGCATGGGTAATAATTTCCTTGCGCACCGTCTTGGCCTAAACGACCAGTGGAGCGGTGGTCTACTCACCAATACTTCAGTCATGGTTCTTGTGTTCCTGTTGCTTGCAATGCTGTACGTCCTGCAGGGGTCGATTCGTCAGGCAATTGAGCTTCGGGAAGAGGTTGATGACCTTGTCTGAACCGGTTGAACAGAGCGGCAAATACATCCACTGTAATTTGGGTGTTTTACTTGATCAGCGTTCTATGACATTGCTTGAGCTGTCAGACCGAGTAGGGGTGACAGTTGCTAATCTTTCTAAACTCAAAAACAATCGTGCGAAAGCTATACGGTTTAGTACGCTCCTTGCTATTTGTGATGTTCTAGAATGCTCGCCGGGTGACCTGTTGAGTATTGAATAGGGAACGCCAGCGACTGTCACCCATCCCCCAGAATGGGGGGCTCTGGCTCACAAGTAAGATATTGTTTTGTTCACCCTATTCTTTTTCTCTTGACCCCGAGATAATCTATAGGGTCAAGAGAGAATGAGTAGGGTGAAGTTCTAGATAGGGGATAAGGACGCCACCGGCCGAGTAACGGTAGCCCCTTGGGCGTTCGATAGAGTAGAGGCTATGAAAACACCTCACCTCTACGCTGTAGATCTCGATGGAACCCTGCTCACGGACCACAAAACCTATCATCATGAGCAGCTTGACCGCGTCCTGACCCTACTTGCTGAACAGGGCTCCTATCTGGCTGTGGCAACCGGCAACCAGCTACCCAAAATTGAGCAGTACCTGGCCGGGCACGAGCACCATGCTAACCTCTACTACATCGCAGAAAACGGTGCCATCATTCATAACCAGGGCACAGATTTGGCCCTGTGGGGGTTTGAGCCTGAACTGGTCAAGCAGACCCTCACCGTCCTGGAAGATTTTCCGTCCCTGGGCATTATTCTGTCTTCTCGCCACTATTCCTATGTGCCAACTGACCGGCTGGAGCTCCTAGCTGGGCGAGTGTATGAGCAGGTTACTAAGGCTGGGATTGACCTGCCCGGACTGGATCTGGCAGACCCTATCACCGCCGTCCGCCCTTTCTACCCCAATGTGGAGACTATCGAGGACCCCACCACTGTCACGGAAACCATCGTTAAGATTGCCCTGAATGCTGACCCTGCTGAAGGTATCTATCAGACAATTGATAAACTTCATGCGGTTCTTCCTGCTGGGGTGGCGGCAACCTCCAGCGGTTTCGGGGCTATCGACCTGATTATCGAGGGCAACCATAAGGGGCACGGGCTGGCCTGGCTCACTGAGCACCTGGGGCTAGAAGCTGAACAGACTACCGCCTTTGGCGATTCAGGCAATGACCTTGAAATGTTCCACTATGCTGGGCGTGCTATCGCCATGGAACGCTCTGACCCGGCCCTGGCCCCGGTCACTGACCTGACTATTGGTTCGAATAATGATGGTGCCGTCCTTGATTTTCTAGAAGCTGAGCTGACCGCCTAGTTTCTGCCTGCTCACGCCCTGAGAAAACAGGGAAGAAAAGCTGGCCAAGATTCGGTAGGGTAGAAGACGCAGCTTTATACCACGACTACTTATTATCACTAGGAGACAACAGCCGTGGCAGGTAACCCCCTTATTAACAACATGACTAAGTCCGCTAGCGACCCCCGCTTTGGGCGGTTTGGCGCTGGTGGCACCACTACCGCCAGCCCCTACGGTCAGCAGACACAGAACCCTTACGGAACCTACCAGCAGGGGAGCTACACCCAGCAGGCTCCCTACGGTTACGATAACCAGCAGGTTTCAGCTGATCAGCTCAACGAGATGTACAACGCCGGTACCGCTGGCCCGGTTGATACGAACCGTATCACCATCAACGACATCATCATGAAGACCGGCCTGAACCTGGGCCTGGTGGTCCTTGGTGCTGCTCTTTCCTGGTACATGCCTATTCTGGTCTTCCTTGGTTTCGTTGGCGGTCTAGCACTTGGTTTCGTCAATGCCCTGAAGAAGCAGGTTTCACCGGGCCTGGTTATGACCTACTCGGTGATGCAAGGTCTACTGGTTGGCGGTATTTCCTACATCTTTGAGATCTCCTACCCCGGTATTGTGCTTCAGGCCGTTGTAGCAACCGCCATCGTTTTCACTACCATCTTGGCGCTCTACCGCTCTGGGAAGGTCCGTGCAACTCCCAAGCTAACTCGCTTCTTCCTGGTTGCTACGATTTCCTACGCCGTCTTCTGCCTAGTTAACCTGGGGGCCGCATTCTTCTTTGACTTCAACGCTCGCGGCGTAGAAATCATGGGTATTCCCCTGGGCCTTATCATTGGTCTCTTCGCTGTCCTACTGGCTACCTACTCCCTGCTCTTGGACTTCACTCACGCTAGTGAAGCCATCAAGGCAGGTATGCCTGAGCGCGAATCATGGCGTATTGCCTTCGGCCTGGTTGTATCGCTGATCTGGCTCTACGTTGAGATCCTGCGTATTCTCTACTACGTGCGCTCTCTGGCGAACGACTAAAGATTGCTTTCTTTAGCATCAAGCTAGAGGCCTACTAGGTGCCCGGGGCAGAAGTATTTGTACTTTTGCCCCGGCTTTTTGTCTGTGTAGGTGCCGCGGTGAAGGTAGCTGATAAAGAAGGGGGCGGACGCATCACCGGGCTGGGTGAGGCACATTTGCTCATTCTTGTGCCCGGGATACGGACTCTTGAGGGGCAGATAGTGAGGAATAGTAAGGAAACGTGGGAAGATATAAAGCATGAATGCTACTATTCCTGAAACCCCTGCGCGGCAGACCGCATCTGACCGCCAGGTGCCCTTCGCCCTACAGACTGCAGCGGCCTGGTCCTGGCGTCTGCTGATTGTTGGTATTGCGGTAGCCGGCCTCTACTGGATGCTGTCTAAGATTTCTCTCATCGTTATTTCGGTGATGATTGCAGCTCTCTTAGCTGGCCTAATGTCTCCGGTTGTTTACTTCCTGCGCCGTAACCGCATCCACGCTGGTATTGCCACTGCCATTACCGAAATAGGTCTGATTGCAGCGGTCGTGGGCTTGCTAGCCCTGGTGGGCCAACAGCTAGCTGTTGGCTTCTCCTCCCTATCTGGCCAGGTCGTTGAAGGCTGGAACCAGATTGTTGCCATGCTCAACAACCTGCCCATTGACCTGGGGGCAGACAAGATTGACCAGTACATTAGCCAACTGGCCACCACCTTGCAGGATAATTCATCAAGCATCCTCAACGGCGTCGCCAGCGTCGGGTCTACCGCCGCTGATATCGGCACCGGCCTAGTGATCGTGCTCTTCACCCTGATTTTCTTCCTCATGGAAGGTGAGCGAATCTGGCTTTTCATCGTTAAGCTCTTCCCTCGCAAAGCCCGCCGTGCTGTGAATGGTGCTGGCCGCCGCGGCTGGAAGTCCCTGGTTTCTTACGTACGCGTACAGGTTTTTGTGGCAGCAGTAGATGCTGTAGGTATCGGCCTGTCCGCTTTCTTCTTGGGTGTTCCTCTGGCCTTTCCTCTCGGTGTGCTGGTCTTCTTAGGTTCCTTTATCCCTGTGGTGGGTGCCCTACTTACTGGTGCTATCGCCGTCCTTTTGGCCCTGGTCGCTAACGGCCTGATCAATGCGCTCATCATGCTGGCTATGGTTCTGGTTGTGCAGCAGATTGAATCTCATATTCTTCAGCCCCTGGTGATGGGTAAGGCTGTTGCCTTGTACCCGCTGGCTGTGGTCATTGTCGTGGTTGCAGGCTCGATGCTCTATGGCATCCCTGGCGCCCTTTTTGCTGTGCCGGTCATGGCGGTAGCTAACACCGTGATCAGGTATTTGGCAGGGCGTGAATGGGAGCGGGACTCAGATATCCGCGAAGAAGCCTTCCTCTACCCGCATGAGGAACGCCGACGTGAGAAAAAAGCTATTGCAGAGAAGGTCAAAGAACGTCTAGAGAGCATCAAGAAAGCCGACGAAGCAGAGGAAGACACCCTCGAAGCTATCACCCATGGCGCCAAGAAGTAAGACATCGCCTCAGGCCTACCTCTTGCATTAGTTACTATGGTGAATAGGCAAACTGAAGCCCGGACGTCCGCCCCTCACAGAAGGGGAAGGACGCCCGGGCTTCAGCTATTCTGCCTGCGGCTGGTTCTAGCCTTGGAAGGGCTTAGCGGAGATAATCTTCACCGGAATCTGCTTGCCGTTAGGGGCCTCGTAGGAGAGCTCATCGCCTACCTTGTGGCCGTTGATAGCAGCGCCCATGGGGGACTTCTCGGAGAAGACCTTCAGGTCGGTGCCGCCGACCAGGGTGTCAGCTACTTCGCGGGAACCGAGCAGGAAGGTCATGCTCTTACCTGCGATATCTGCCTCAATGACCATACCCGGCTCAACAACACCGTCATCGGCTGCGGGCTTGTCTGAGACCTGGGCGGTCTCTAACAGGTGCTGGAGCTGCTTGATACGACCCTCATTCTTGCCCTGCTCTTCACGTGCGGCGTGGTAGCCGCCGTTTTCCTTGAGGTCGCCTTCATCGCGGGCTGCTGAGATACGGTCGATGATTTCCTGGCGGTAGGGCCCGGAGAGGTGTTCAAGCTCAGCCTGGAGCTTGTCGTAGGCTTCCTGGGTGAGCCATGCGCCTTCGTTTTCTGCCATGTGTTTACTCCTTGTCAGCACGGCGCCGTAGCCGGTGGGGCTGGGCCCGTGAGTGTGGACGGGGCAAAGAAGGCCCCGTATCAAACGTCAGTCGTGAGCCTAGTCTACCTATAGGCGCGGTAAGCTCCCTAACTTTACACCCGTAGAGAAAGGACGCTAGTTCACCTTCCAGCAGCTATCGACGGTCACTGTGGTGGCTTCACCTAGCACCCGCAGCTGGGCGGTCTGCACAGAGATACCGTTCCCCTTCTCATCGGTGTAGGGGCCGATGGCGACTTCTTTCCAGCCGACCGGGGCACCTGCGGTATTGAGTGCCTTAACAGCACAGACCGCGGTATCGTGGGCACCTTTGCTGACTTCAAAGGTCACTGAGACTTCATCGGCACTGGTCAAGGTAAAACCAACATCCCGGCCTGTGGGCTGCTCACTGGAGCCTGCCTGTACCCAGAAGATGAAGGCCCCGCCTGCAAGTACCGCTACTAGGGCCAGGGCGTACCAGAACCACTGGGGTAGGGCCGGGCGCTGGCGGGCAGTGCCATAACGGGCAGAGAGGTCAGGGGCGGTCATTGAGCCCACACCTTTCATACGGTGTAACAGAAAAAATGGGTCCACCACAATCACAGGTAGAATTGACCAGTGTCTTTGAATGCGGGCCCTTCCTCATTTACGATACCCCAAACATTACTCGAGCCACCTTCGTACCAATGGAGTTTTGCATGAGCAGTACTGAACCAGCGGCAGATAGCTTTAACCCCTCCCTGCTAGCCCCATTGAAAGATGACTACACGGGCCTGCGAATCTTAGCTGTTCATGCCCACCCCGATGATGAATCTTCTAAGGGGGCTGCTACGATGGCCGCCTATGTGGCGCGTGGGGCCCGCGTCATGGTGGCATCTATGACCGGTGGGGAGCGCGGCGACATCCTTAACGAGGCCCTGAACGATGACGCCTGGGCCCACCGCGACCTGGCAGGCGTGCGCCGTGAAGAAATGAAACAAGCTGCCGAAATCCTTGGGATTGAGCACCGCTGGATTGGTTTTATGGACTCAGGCCTCCCTGAGGGCGACCCCCTACCCCCACTACCCTACGGCTCTTTTGCAACCCTACCCTTAGAACAGGCCGCCGCCCCGCTGGTGCGCCTGGTACGCGACTTCAAACCCCATATCATCCTTACCTACGACGAAATCGGCGGCTACCCCCACCCCGATCACATCATGACCCACCGGGTCTCCATGGAAGCCTTTAACAAGGCCGGGGACGCAGATGCCTACCCCGGCACCGGTGAACCCTGGGACGTCTCAAAAATCTACTATGACCGCGCCTTCAACCTTGACCGAGTCATGGCCTTCCACAGCTACTTTGAGGGCGCTGGCCTAGAATCTCCCTTCGCCCAGTTAATTGCCATGTCCATGGAAGATGACCTTGAAGGCCGCCGCCCCCCGGTCTCCCGCCACCAGACCACCACCCGCATCTCCTCCACTGACTACTTAGAAAAACGAGACCAGGCCCTGCTCTCTCACCGCTCCCAGGTAGCGCCTGACTCAATTTTTTTCGCTGTCTCATCTGATCTGCAGCGTAAAATCTGGCCCTTTGAGGACTATGTACTGGCCCGTAGCCGTGTGAAGAGCGACCTGCCCGAAACCTGCTTCTCAACAGGCATCGACTACAACTCCTAGACAAGGAAGTCATAACACCACCGCGTACAATGGGGGTGAAAGGCCTACACCGCCCTGCACCTAAGACCAGAGGAAACCGTCACCGTGCCAGCCCTGACCCCACCCGCACTTACACTCCTTGCAGCCGAAGCAACCCCCACCGTCATGACAACGCTCAACCCCGACGGCTCCTTCCGCGGCTCACCGGGTATCGTGGGCTTCATCGTCACCTTCTGCCTGGCGATCGCTATTGTGCTGCTGGGTCTTGATTTGACCCGTCGCGCTCGCCGTCTGCGCTACCGCAGCGAATATGCTATCGCACGAGAAGCTGAGGAACGTGCAGCCGCTGAAGCCACCGCCCAGGGTGAGGGCGGTGAGCAGTCGGCTCATGCCACGGTGGGCGATCAGGCCCTGGTTGCCCAAGATCATCTGCGCCGTCCTCATTAGTTGCTTGAGGGGTTAGGAACTTAGGATGCCGCACCTGGCTGGGTGCGGCGTCCTGTTTTTTTGGTGTGGCGTCCTGTGTTTGGCTGCTGTGGGGGTGCTTTTGGGTAAGAGCGGCTAACCTAGGCAAAGATACAGAACATAACGGCTATATAGTGCTGAATAAAGCCGATCACCGTGAAGATATGGAAGAGCTCATGGAAGCCGAAGACGGTGGGTGCCATGGCGGGGCGTTTGGTGCCGTAGAAGATAGCACCAATAATGTAGCTGGCCCCGCCGGTGGCAATGAGGACGGTGGCTGTGGGGGAGACCTGCCAGAAGTCGCCCAGGTAGAAGAGAGCCATCAGGCCCATCACGATGTAGATGGGGGTGTAGAGCCAGCGGGGTGCGGCGGTCCAAAAGATTCTAAAGAGGGTGACAGACAGGGCACAGGCCCAGATGCTCCAGAGCAGAATCTTCTGCTGGGTGCCTTGCAACAGGGTCAGAGCCACCGGGGTATAGGTGCCTGCAATGAGCAAGGTGATATTGGTGTGATCCAGGCGTTTGAGGAACATACGGGTTTTAGCGGGCCAAAACCCGCGGTGGTAGATGCCAGAGACACCGAAGAGCAGGACGCCGGTGAGGGCGAAAATAGCGCAGCCGATACCTACCACCCCGCCGCCGGAGAGGAGGATGAGCACAATGCCAGCAATGAAAGCGAAGGGGGCGAACCCTGCATGAATCCAGCCGCGTAGCAGGGGCTTACCGTTCTGCCGGTAGAATTCGATGATTTCGCTTTGCGCATCGGTGAGCCGGTTGAGCACACCCTGGTGAGGTGCGCCTGAGGAGCCGGTGGTGTGGGAGCGGTGAACATGTGAAGCCATATTTTTAGTATGGCAGGTGGAAAGAAGCGCGGTCTAGGGGCCTAAGAAGCTGAAACTGTGGGCAGAGGGAGCGGTAATGGGCGTCCACCCATCTGATGGGTAGGGGAGTGAGGCCCTGCCCTGCCTTGCAGGTAGAATGGGCAGGGTAAAGATAACCTGCCACCCTAAAACCAGGAGCAGCATATGAAGCTACCGCAGCCACTGTATACGGTGTATGAGCGGTCCCTGATTTCTGCGATTCCAGCGGAGAAACTACCCCAGCATATTGGTGTGCTGGTCGATGGTAACCGCCGCTGGGCTGCCCTGCTGGGTGAGAGCACTAAGCACGGGCATGAGGCTGGTGCTGCCCGTATTATCGAGTTTTTGGGTTGGTGCACTGAGCTAAAGATTCCGATGGTGACTCTTTACATGCTTTCCACCGAGAACCTGAAGCGAAGCAGTGATGAGCTCAATGACCTGGTTGAGGTCATTGAGGATTTTGTGGGGCGGCTGGCAGCTAGCGGCCTGGGGCGGGTACGCCCGGTGGGGCAGCTTGAGTCTTTGCCTGCCAGCTTGCGTTCTGCTTTTGAGAGAGCTGTTGAAGAAACGGCGGCGGTTAGTGGTTTGCAGGTGAACATTGCGGTTGGCTACGGGGGCCGGCAGGAGATTACGGACGCTGTGCGCGGCCTGCTGCGCGAGGCGGCAGGTTCTGGTCGTAGTTTAGAGGAGCTGGCGGCTAGCCTGACCAGTGACGATATTTCTCGCCACCTGTATACCAGTGGCATGCCTGACCCTGATCTTTTGATTCGTACCTCCGGGGAGCAGCGTCTTTCTGGTTTTATGACCTGGCAGTCAGCCTATTCTGAGTTCTATTTTTGTGAGGCCTTGTGGCCTGATTTCCGCAGGGTTGATTTTTTGCGGGCCTTGCGTGATTATGCTCAGCGGCAGCGCCGGTTTGGCTCCTAGCAGGGGCTACGGTGGCTATGCTTCACTTGATATATAGTCTGGCTGTAGAAGGTTTGGGCGGACACTGGCAGGCAGGTGTAGCTGCTCTTCTTCTGGCCTGGGTCTTGGCCTGCTACTTGGTGGCTGCAGCTCGCTTGTGGGTGATTGATGTGCGTGAGCACCGCCTGCCTGATCGGATTGTGCTTCCTCTCTATGTTCTGGTGGGTGTACCTCTTCTGGGGGCTATTGCGCTGGTCTCTTCAGACCCTCTTGCCCATGCCCGTCAGGTGGCTGTGGGTGGGGTGCTGATGTTTGGTTTCTATGGCCTGATGCGTCTGGCCTCCCGCGGGGCGCTGGGCCTGGGAGATGTGAAACTGGCTGGGGTGTTGGGTCTACTCTTGGGCTATTTTTCGCCCTTGAATCTCTTGTGGGGGAACTTGCTCATTTTTCTGGCTGGTGGCCTGTATTCTTTAGTGCTTATTCTGGCTCGCCGGGCTACAGGCAGCACCCATATAGCTTTTGGCCCTTTCATGCTTTTAGGTACTACTCTTGCCCTGCTCTTTCCCGTCACCGGCTAGACCCTCCACCGGCTAAACCCTCCACAGGTCAGACCCGCTACCACTTAGCTCTGCACAGGCTGGGGCAGGAGCCAGCCCCGGCTACCTGCCCAGGAAAGGATAATATGCCTACCCCACAATTCATTATCGATTTACGCAAAAAAATTGGTTCTGACATGCTCTGGCTCTCTGGCGCTACGGCTGTAATCCAGCGCGATAACGGCGATATTCTACTGGTGCGCCGTAGCGATACAGGGGCCTGGACACCGGTAACCGGCATCGTCGACCCCGGCGAGAACCCTGCCCTGACCTGCCTGCGTGAAGCTGAAGAAGAGGCGGGCGTGGTGATTGAGGTGGTAGGTTTTGCCCAGGTGAAAGCAGACCCTCCTATGACTTTTGGTAACGGGGACCGCTGCCAGTTTTTGGACCATACTTTCTACTGCCGCTATGTTTCGGGGCAGGCTCGGGTGAATGATGAAGAGTCGAGCCAGGTTCGCTGGGTGCCGGTGGGGCAACTACCGGATTATTGCAGTGAACGTATGCTCGATAGAATTGACGCCGCCCTGCACTGGCAGAGCGGCGCCCGGTTTGACCTAGAGGCCCGGTAGCTAGGCCTGGGCAGAGAGCTTGTGGAGAAGCTCAACTAGCATGGTGCGTTCTACAGGGGTTAGTTTTTTAGCCCACTGGGTTTCTAGCTGGTTTTGCTGGGTGAAGATGGTGCTGATGAAATCGGTTCCGTCTTGGGTGAGCTCAACGAGGGTGCCTCGACCGTCCTTTGGGTCCTTGGCCCGGGTGATAAAGCCCTTGGCTTCTAGGGGTTTACTGATGTTTGAGACGGCGGCTCTGGTCATGCCGGTGATGTTAGCTAGAGAGCTAGCTGAGGTAGCTCCGGAGTGCCAGAGGGCAAAGAGCACCCGGTAGGCGGCCCAGGAGCTACCTGCGGGGCGGTGCACTTTAGATTCGAAACCATGGGTCATAGCAACGGACACACGGTTGAGCGACATGGCAAGGAGGGTTGCTTCAACATCGATGGGTGTACTGGAATGTTTGGCGAGATGATCGCCAACCTGGTCAATAAAGGACCAGTAGGTGTGGTTACGGGGTGATGGTTCCATTCCTTAAGCCTACTCACTGTGCGGCTGGGGAAGGAAATGAGTCCCTGGGAACCTGCAGATCTTTGATCTTCTGATCCAGAAAATCACCTTCTTTCTTAGCCTTCTCAAGCGCTTGGTGAAGAACCGCTGATTTAAAGGAGTCGCCCATCATGCCCTCCTGTAAATATTTTCTATAATTTTTATATATTCTCCACAGAATTATATAGCTGATTAAAAATGCAATTTGTGTAGCTAATAAAATAGAGTAGGCAAATTTTTCAAGAAGGGAATATTTATCAAAATTTCCTTCTGTGAGCATTTCTAGAAGAACCCAAACGGTGGGTACTGAGATGAGAATTTGAAATATTAATATCCAAATTGGGGTACCCTTTTTTTGGTTTAGAATCTCGAGCTTAGTTTTGTCAGTTGCGTAATCATACATTAAGTAGAGGCAGAACCACTGGAGTGCGTAAAATGGTAAGGTGAATAAGGAGACTTCCCAAGGGAATTCTTTGAGGATTTCTGACAGAGACTCTCCCCCCATGGGTGCGATAGCGATTCTCAATGGGCTGGTTATAGTTAAAGAGGGAAAGGTCAGAATGAGTAGAAAGAGATGTTTCAACCATTTGGTTTTTACAAATTGAAAATAAGTCTTTACTTTAGGCGCTTCCTTGTCTCTTAGAAGTATTTGTGATAGATAGAAACTCGTATAGCGTATGAGGTGCCCTTTTTTATTTAGTTTCTGATTGAGACTCTCTAACTTGACTATCTTTTCTTTATTTTCCTCTCTTCTTTGCTGAAGATCGGATATGTTAATGGGTGGGTGTGCGGAAATATAATGGCAGATAAAGGCTGGTATTAGATAGAAAATAAATTCTCCAAAGCTCAGTTGCTCTCTATCTCCTTGAAAAAAGTAGAGGGGCATGCAGACTAGGGAATAAAGGCATAGCACTGATGCTAAATTAGAAACCCCGTTCTCTATAAAATCTCTTTTCTTTTCGTCTTCCGGGCTTAATTGGACTCTACTCGCCAAGGCTGTTGCGACGTAAAGAGTTGCTAGTACTCCTGCAGCTGCTAGAAGATCCGTAGGCTTGACGACTATACCTGAGGTGACTCCTGCTGCTGATTTTAAGTTTTCAAAATCTACAGGTGAAGAATTCTTCCCTGTCTCTATAATGTTTGTAACAGTATATAGAAGGCTGGAGATGTATAGAAGAATTAAAAAAAGTAATAGAGAGAAAAGAGATTTCTCTGTAAAACTCTTTTTTGAATCCATTAAAATTACCTTTCATGTATCTTGTGAGCTAGATATAAATTACAGTGCCCGGCACCCCGTTTCGGGGTGCCGGGCACTCTAAGCTTTTTTAGGACTGCCTCAGAAGAGAGCGCAAGATTTAGAAATTACCCAGCATCTTGGTCACATCCAGAGCCTCATCAAGCTGAGCCTCCGTCACCTCATCGCGCTCAACATAACCTAAATCAATCACAGCCTCGCGCACAGTAGTCTTGTGAGCTACCGCGTACTTAGCAATCTTGGCAGCAGCCTCATACCCAATGAGCTTATTCATAGGGGTCACCGTCGAGGGGGAGGCCTCAGCCAAGAAACGGGCCCGCTCCACATTCGCCTCTAGACCGTCAATCATCTTATCTGCCATCACCCGCGAGGTATTAGCCAGCAGGCGGATAGACTGCAAAAGGTTAGCGGCCATCACCGGGATGCCCACATTCAACTCAAAAGCACCATTGGTAGAAGACAGGGCGATAGTGGTGTCGTTACCAATCACCTGCGCGCAGACCATAATGGCCGCCTCACAAATCACAGGGTTGACCTTACCCGGCATGATAGAAGAACCAGGCTGCAAATCAGGGATATGCAACTCACCCAGGCCAGTGTTAGGGCCAGAACCCATCCACCGAATATCGTTATTAATCTTCATCAGCGAGTAAGCGATATTACGCAACTGCCCCGAAGCCTCCACCAAGCCATCACGGTTAGCCTGAGCCTCAAAATGGTTACGAGCCTCAGTCAGCGGCAGGCCAGTTTCTTCAGCCAACAACTCAATGACGCGGGCACTAAAACCATCAGGGGTGTTAATACCAGTACCAACAGCGGTGCCACCTAGAGGAACCTCCGCCACACGAGGCAAAGAAGCCTCGACACGCTCCACCCCGTACCGCACCTGGGCCGCGTAACCAGAGAACTCCTGGCCCAAGGTCACAGGGGTAGCATCCATCAAGTGAGTACGGCCGGACTTCACAACGTCCTTAAACTCGCGGGCCTTACGCTCCAAAGACTCAGCCAGATACTCCAAAGCCGGTACAAGACTCTTAATAAGCGCCTCCGTGGCAGCAACATGCACCGAGGTGGGGAAAACATCGTTAGAGGACTGAGAAGCGTTCACATGGTCATTGGGGTGAACCTCAACATCCTCACCCTCCAAGGCCTGATTAGCTAGGGTCGCCAGCACCTCATTAGTGTTCATGTTAGAAGAGGTGCCTGAACCAGTCTGAAAGACATCGATAGGGAAGTGCTCATCGTAGTCACCAGCGGCCACCTTATCAGCAGCATCGCGAATAGCAGCAGCACGGGTGGCATCAAGAACACCCAGCTCCTCATTGGCGCTCGCAGCGGCTTTTTTGATAAGAGCGAGAGCGCGAATGTGGGCAGACTCCAGTGTCTGGCCAGAGATGGGGAAGTTCTCAACGGCGCGCTGGGTCTGGGCGCGGTAGAGGGCATCTACGGGGACGCGAACCTCGCCCATAGTGTCATGTTCAATACGGTATTCAGTGTTTTCTGCCATACCAGCTAGTCTAATACGCCCCCGCTGGCTCTGGCAGCGGGGGCATAAAATAACACGATAGCCTCACCGCCCCCTGCAGGGGGCAGGGCCTTAGGCAGTAATCAGCGGCGAGGAAGAATAGACCAAATCAGCCTTACCGTCAGCCAGATGATAGAAGACACCAACGACAGCCAGGGAGCCGTCCTCAATACCTTCCCGGATAATCCCAGACTGCTCAGCAATACGAGCGGCAGTCTGACGGGTGTGCTCAACCACCATATCGTTGATAGTGGCGTCCTCAGGCAGGTCAGTAGAAATAACCGAAGGTAAGATACCCTCCACCAGGTTACGGATAAAACCGGTAGGCATATTGCCCGAAATCAGGGCCTGGTGAGTGGCCTTAATGGCGCCACAAGAGTCATGGCCCAGCACCATAATCAGCGGGGTCTTGAGCTCACCACCAGCGTATTCCAGGGAGCCGAGCACCGCATCATCAAGCACCTGCCCAGCAGTGCGCACCACAAAAGCATCTCCGAGGCCAAGATCAAAAATGATTTCAGCAGCCAGACGGGAGTCACCGCAACCAAAAATAGCGGCGAAAGGGTACTGGCCTGCGACAAGCTCGGCGCGGCGGGCAGCGTCCTGGTTAGGGTGGGAGCGGGTGCCCTCTACAAAGCGGGCGTTACCTTCCATCAGGCGTTCCCAAGCCTGGATGGGCGTTTCAATGGTAGTCATAGCTAGTTTCCTTTCGCGGTGACTTAGGTTTAAAGTAGCAACCTGCCCCACCAAAGACCCCTATAAGGCAAATTACACTTTGGAAGGAGAGGATGCTGGCAGGTGGCTTATTGAATCCCACTAGAAGGAGTAGGCGAAACGGTAGAAGACGGAGCATCCATATAGGCAACAGTCGTTTCAGCCAGAGATTGAAACTCCGCCGCCTCAGCCTGACCCTTAAGAATCACCGTGGTGCCAGCTACCTCACCAATATAGAAGCTAGTGACTTTCTTCTGATCATCAGCATCGGCCAGGGAACGAACCTCCCAGCTCACACCCCCTGCCTGGACGGTAGCCTCAGCGACAGCCTGTCCCACGGTCTGAGCAATCCAGGTGGGGTTAGTGTCCTGCGCCTGCACCAGTTCAATAAAGTGGTTTGAGGCAGTGACCTGACCGGTGGACCAATAGTTGATACCGTCAGCCTGCCCGGTAACCCAGCGGGCATAGTTATAGTGCCAGCCCTCCTGTTCAGCAGCTGCCACCGGGTAACCTGCCTGCTGGCTGGCCTCATAGGCAATCACAGGTAGGTCAACGCTGGGCCGGTAAGGGTTCTTATCGGGCTGCGGCATGAGCCAGAGAACCGGCAAAAGCAAGAAGACCAAGACAATCATCGAAATCACCATATTGCGGGCCGGCGTATTAATGCGGTGGGCCTGTTTTTCGGTAATCTGCGGAACCACCGGCTCCGCGGCGTCCAACTTCTGAGATTCAGAGGCGGACGCCGTCGGCAAGGTCTGCTTATGAGGGCTAGTTGATGAAGTCACGCTCTCTATTCTGGTCTATCTACAGCTAGGACGCGAACTACCACCACCACTTACCATAACCACCGGCACCCGTCATAGTGAGGGGTGCACGGTCATAAAACAGGCGCTCACCGATATTACCGGGTAGGCTAGAGGGCGGAGACCACGCGCCCTCAATAGGAGAGGAGCCGCTGGCACTGTAACAAGCTACTCGAAGGTGAGTCATGTCAAAGGTACACAACGAAGATCGTAACCTTGCGCTGGAACTAGTACGCGCAACCGAAGCAGCCGCAATCGCATCAGGCCCCCTAGTAGGTGCTGGCGATAAAAACAAGGCCGATGGCGCCGCCGTTGACGCCATGCGCGCCCGCCTCAAAACCGTACACTTCAATGGCACCGTAGTCATCGGTGAAGGCGAAAAGGACGAAGCCCCCATGCTCTTCAACGGCGAGCAGGTCGGCGATGGCACCGGCGCCAAGTTCGATGTGGCCGTTGACCCCATTGACGGCACCCGCCTCACCGCCCTGGGCATGGACAACGCCCTGTCCGTTATCGCTGTTGCCGAAGGTGGCACCATGTTCGACCCCTCAGCCGTTTTCTACATGGAAAAACTAGTCACCGGCCCCGAAGCAGCCGACATGGTCGACCTGCGCCTACCGGTCAAGCAGAACCTGCACCTGGTCGCTAAGGCCAAGGGCACCAGCATCAACCAGCTCACTGTCTGCGTACTTGACCGCCCCCGCCACGCCAAGCTCGTTGAAGAAATCCGCGCAACCGGCGCCCGTACCCGCATGATCCTAGACGGTGACGTTGCTGGTGCTATCGCCGCCTGCCGCGAAGGCACCGATGTGGATATCATGATGGGCACTGGTGGAACCCCTGAAGGTATTGTTGCAGCCTGCGCTATTAAGGCCACCGGCGGCATCATTCAGGGCCGTCTGGCTCCCACTGATGATGCGGAACGCCAAAAGGCCCTGGACGCTGGCCATGACCTGGATGCTGTGCTGACTACCGATGACTTGGTCACTACCGATAACTGCTTCTTCGCTGCTACCGGTATCACTGACGGTAAGCTGCTGCGCGGTGTGCGCTACGGGCGTGACACTGTGACCACCCAGTCCCTGGTCATGCGTTCCCAGTCTGGCACTGTGCGTCTGATTGAGGCTGAGCACCGTCTTTCCCGCTACTCGGCTATGATTGCTGGGACTATGAACCGTTAGAACTCTAGAGCAGATTTAGGTTCGGATACTAGAGATTGAGCAGGTCTTCCCGAAAACCGACTGGCTGGGGCTGGCATGAATTGGGCGAGCGCCCAGCGCGAGCCCAAGAAGGTTAGTCGGCGAAGGGAAGACCTGCTCAATCTTATTTGCTGATACGCGCGCGAACCTTGGCGGCGGCGTCCTTGATTTTGGGGGCTAGGGTGCCGGTGGCAAATTTTTTACCTGCGATGAGGGCTTCACGGCCTGCGCGGATACCCTGGTAGGCCTTGTAGCCTAGGGGCGATACTGGTAGGTCCCAGGTGCCGGGGTAGGTGACAGAGCGCCCGCCGAAGGACTTTTTGAACTTGGTGAAGCCAGCCCACTGGTGGTCAGGGTCATCGGCTGGGGCAATACCAAAAAGGTCCATGGTGGTCAGGCCCTTGTCTTTGGCATCCAAGATGATGGTAGAGAGTAGGGGGTTTCCCACCTGTAGTTTGCGGTGCTCAAAAGAGGTTGCGGCATGGGCGTAGACGCGGGTGTCATCTGAGTCGTAGACCAGGGAGGCACCGATAGGTTCCCCGTCTACTTCTGCGATGAAGAGGGTGGCGGCGTCGGCGGGCATGAGCACCTGGGCTACGCGGGTGAGGTAGTCATCGTGCTGGCGGTTGAACCCTGCCCGGCCGGCAGTCTCGTCCAGGTATTTGAGCAGGATGGTGATATCTGCTGGGTCCTGGGACTTTCTGAAGGTCACACCCTTTTTGTGGATGTTGCGGTGCAGGTTGCGGTTGGTTGATTTGAAATCTTTGAGGATTTCTTCTTCGCTCTGCGTCAGGTCAATGATTTGGGTGTGGCTGGGCTGCACCTGGCGGGGGGAGAGGGTAAAACCTCGGGCGGTGAGGAAGGCCTGGCCGTTCTGGGCGCCCCAGATAGCGTCGTTAGTGGGTTCAACGCGGATAAACCAGCATTTGTTTTCGGCAGCTACGCGCTTCATATCTGCGATGGCTGTCTCGAAGGCGCTGGCACTGTCGGCTTCAGGCCCGTAGGGGGCGTAGAGGTAGCGGCCGGTGGAACCGCCTTCTAGGGTGGCTAGGTAGCGCCAGCCTTCCCCTTGGCCGCGAAAGACCTGGTGGCCGTTAGCTTCTTGGAGCTGGGCCCAAATATCTGACTGCAGAATTGTACTCATGGGCACCAGCTTACCGTCTTGCTCTTAGCCGTGGGGCTAGGGGACTGAGCAGGTGCCGTTCTCGCTGAGCTCTGAGGTGAGCTGGGCGCGGTAGGCAACAGTTTCAATCGTATCTAGACCTGAGGGGGCGGACGCCAGCGAGCTAGTTCCCCCGGCAGCTTGGGTGATGGCGGTGGGCTGAATACCTGAGGCTGAATCTGCAATGACCTTTTGCACCGCAGCGTGGAGCTGGTCGAAGTCGGGGTAGGTGGGGAAGCTGGTGTCGAAGTAGGGTGGGCCTGCTGCGAATTGGATGAGGCTGTATTTTTTAGATTTGAGTGCGACATCCCCCAGGGAGGCAAGGCCACTTTGTGGGATGTTGGTTTCGATGACCTGTTCACCGGCAGCGGTGATGTCTGCAAATTTGGTGAGCACGTTGGCTGGGTCCAGCTGTTTGAGCATGGCGGCCTGTACGCAGCGTTGGCGGGCCTGACGGTCGTAGTCTGAGGCTCCTTCGCGGGAGCGGGCATACCAGAGGGCGTGGAAACCATCTAGGCGTTGAACACCGGGTTCAATGTAGCCGTCGATGGGGTTGGGCAGGCCGGTGATTTCGTTGGTGCCGCCGCCGATGGGGACGTAGCCGCCTACATCGATGGTGATACCGCCAAGAGCGTCAATGAGCTGTTCAAAGCCGGACATATCAATCAGAATGTAGTTCTCAACGGTGATACCTAGTACCCCTGAGACGGCGTCCATGGTGGCTTCTGCGCCGGGGTCTGCCGCGCCGGGGTAGAGGTCGGGGTAGTCGGCGGTGACGGTGGGGTAGAGGGCGTTGAGGATGCACTCATCACCGCAGTCGAAGCCTTCAGGGTAGATTTTCCAGAGGGGAGAGCCGTCCTCAAAAATGGCGTTTTGCAGGTTGCGCGGGACAGAGATAGTGATAGCTTGACCGCTTGCTGCGTCGATGGAAACAACGGTCATCGAGTCGGGGCGGCGGCCTACCCGGTCGGCGCCGGCGTCCCCGCCCATGAGCAGAATGTTGTAGCGGCCATCGTGTTCTTTGATGGGGGTTCCCCCGGCGAAGATGGAGCCTAGTGCTCCGCGCCCGACCCAGGTGATGTAGGCGGCGTAGCCTAGCCCGCCACCGGTTAGGGCCATGCAGGCAACCAGGGCGAGGGTCACTAGGGGTTTAGCGCGGCCTTCGAGCAGGTTGGGCCGGATAGCTAGCATGGTCACTAAGAAGAGGTAGACCCAGCCGAGAGCGAGACCCACCAGGGCAAGAGTCACCAGCAGCAGCACCCAGGTATTAGTGACTAGGGAGAGCACTAGGGTACGGCGTAGCATCCAGAGCAGTAGCAGGGCTAGAACCAGGCCCCATACCGCAAAGGTAACTTTCAGGGCCCTGCGGCCCAGAGTTTTCTGGCCGGTTAGGAGCTGGGCGGAGCCGGGAAGTAGCAGGGTGAGCAGTAGCAGGAGCCAGGCCCGGCGGGTGCGGACGGGTGCCGACGCGGCTTCGGGGCGCCGCAGCGGGTCGGTGTAGGTGGGGGTGACCATGTGCTGGCCTCGCCCTCTAACACCCGTGATAGGTGCCATGGGGCGCGGACGCTTGCGCTCACCGGACATAAATGCTTGCCTCCCTAGCGTGGTGGGGCTAAAAAATAACCGAGTGTGGTTGAGCAGCTTAAAATCTACTCAACCACACTACTGAAAGAAGCTGGGTGCTCCCGGAGTGCTCTTCTGGGGCTTGCTGAGGTGCAGGTCAGAGCTGACCGTTTAGGGGTTTATAGTGCCTAGCGGTTTTTCTGCTCATCGACTGTGGTGCGCAAGGCAGCGCCCTTATTCATGGCTAGCTGGCGCAGGGAAGCGGCGAACTCTAGGAGGTCTGTTCGTACCTGGCGGGAGAAATCACTGTCACCGGAGCCGAGCATGCGCAGGGCCAGTAGGCCGGCGTTACGGGCACCGTTGATAGAGACGGTAGCGACGGGCACACCGGCAGGCATCTGCACGATGGAGAGCAGCGAATCCATGCCGTCAAGGGACTTGAGTTTGACCGGCACACCGATAACAGGCAGGGGAGTGACCGAGGCCAACATACCGGGTAGGTGGGCTGCGCCGCCAGCACCGGCAATGATAATACGGATCCCGCGGTCTGCTGCTTCGCGCCCGTAAGCGATCATGTCTTCGGGCATACGGTGGGCAGAGACAACGTCAGCTTCGTAGGGGATGCCAAATTCTTCAAGCACCTGGGCGGCGGCTTCCATGACCGGCCAGTCTGAGTCTGAGCCCATCACAATGCCGACAATGGGCTGGGTTGAGTCGTAGGGGGAGGTCATAGTGCTCCTTGAAGGTAGGGGTGGGGTGCGGACGTCCGCCCCTACACAGGTGGGGCGGGGCGAGCCTGCCAGATTATGCTTAGGCAGGGCCGTCGGTGAGCAGGGACGCTGCTTCGGTGGCCTGCTGACGCAAGGCAGCAAGGTCATCTGCTGCACCGGTCATATTGATATGACCAATCTTGCGACCAGGCTTGACGGCCTTACCGTAGTAGTGAACCTTAGCTGCCGGGTACTTTTCCATAAGCTGCGGGTAGGCACCGAAGATATCGTCGTTTGCTCCACCCAAGAAGTTCTTCATCAAGGCTACTTGACCCTTAATCTCAGTGCTGCCCAGGGGGTAGTTAGCCACGGCTCGAAGATGCTGCTCAAACTGGCTGGTGACTGAGCCATCCTGCGTCCAGTGACCGGAGTTATGCGGGCGCATAGCGAACTCGTTAATGAGGAAGCCAGCCTCAGAGCCAGGAACCTCAAAGAGCTCAGCGGCCATCACACCGGTAACACCTAGCTCAGTTGCTACCATAAGGGCGGCGGCCTGGGCTGCTTCTGCCACCTCAGGGGTGATACCGGGGGCAGGGGCAATGACCTCATCACAGACGGAATTGACCTGAAGAGACTCAGCCACAGGCCAGGCTACAACTTGGCCTGAATCGCGGCGGGCTACCAGGGCAGAAAGCTCACGGGTAAAGGGCACCTTCTCTTCAACCAGCAGGGCCGAAAAATCGGTGCGGTCAGGGAGCTGCTCGAACCAGGGGCTTGCTGCGGTGCGGGCTTCCTGCTCATCATCGAGCACCATGACGCCCTTACCGTCATAGCCACCTCGTGGAGTTTTCAGCACCACCGGCCAGCCGTTTTCGCTGCCGAAGAGAAGAAGCTCATCGAGAGTGCGAACCTCAGCCCAGCGGGGGTTAGGCAGGCCCAGGCGGTCAACGGCCTTGCGCATCTCAATTTTGTCCTGGGCATGAACCAGGGCATCGGGGCGGGGCTGCACATTAACACCCTCAGCTATCAGACGCTGCAGAAAATCGGTGGGCACATGCTCATGGTCGAAGGTCAGCACATCAACATGGCGGGCAAACTCTAACAGGGTTTCATAATCACGGTAATCACCGACAGGGGCGAAAGGCACAGCCTGGCGGGCGCAGACGTCCTCGCTCTCAGCCAGAATACGAAGGTCAAAGCCAAGCTCAGTGGCGGCGGGCGCCATCATACGCGCCAGCTGGCCGCCACCTACAACACCAATTTTGGGTCCAGTCATAGGGTAAGTCACACTCACTAGGCTACCTGGGTGTAGGGTGCTTGTAAAAGTCTGAGCTATATACTGTACAAGCTACAGGTAACCGAGCAGTTCCCACCCTAGAGGGGGCCTGCCCCCCCCAACTGACTAGGGAGAGAAAACATGACTTCGCTAAAAGAGCGTCTCGCTGCCCTCTGGCATAGCCACGGCCGAGAAGTAATGCAGTTCCTCAGCGTTGGCGGCATGGCCTTTATCATCAACTCAGCGGTGACCTGGACGCTCATGCACTCCATCTTCTCCGATGGGCACGCTAAGGCCAAGGTCGTAGCTGGCATTGTCGCCACCATCTTCTCCTGGGTGGCAAACCGCCTCTGGACCTTCCGCGAAAAACGCACCGGCAACAAGGTGCGCGAGGCCATTGAATTCGGCCTCGTCAACGCCGTCGGTATCGGTGTTGAGGCTTCTTGCGTACTCTTTAGCGTCTATGTGCTAGGGCTCACCAGCCCCCAAGCATCCTTCATCTCAGGCACCATTATTGGCACCATCTTGGGCACCATCGTGCGCTACTTCCTCTACAAATTCTGGGTCTTCTCGCAGAGCAAGAACTATAGCGAAAACAAAACCACTGAAGAAAAGCGGGCCGACCTCATTGAAGAGGCCACCCAAATTATGACAGGCTCCCTACCCGTTATTGAGACGGCAAAGACCGGGCCCGCTCATCGCCCAAAACTCGACTAAAACGCTCCTGATTCCAGGCCACTGCCGGGTCAAGCATAAGAGCTGCCCGGCCCGAAGCCATCACCGCCAGGGCCTTCTCCAGGTAGACGGCATCAAAATGCTCACCCGGAACCTGTAGGGCCGCCACCTCAGCCTCGAACTGAGTGTTCAGAGCCGCAGCCTCTTGAACAAGCTGGCCCATCAGACTCCCATAGCTAGACCCCTCCCAGGCCTGATCCTGCGCACCAGGAGCCGCCCAACCCACATAAACATCAGGGTGCGAGCGCACCTCAGCCGCATAATCAATAACCTCTACCGGTAGTTGCCCCATAAAACGAGGAGTCAGCGGCTCAGCGGCCACCGCAAGAAGATAATCCTCATCTGCGCCCTCTAGCTCTGCGGGGTCAAAGGCTGCACGGACGTCCGCCCCCGCCTGCTGCCCCCAGGCCAAGGTGGCCCCCACCCGCAGGGCAGCGACCGCCAAAACCAGTGACCGCCAGTGCAGGCGCTGGGGCAGAACTATGAGGGAACCGGGTCCAACCTCGCACTCATCCACCCAAAAGTTAGCGGTCTTAGCCACCCAGTTATCAAAGACCCGCCCTGAAAGTTCGATGCGCTCGCCGGGGGCTGAGTACCAGAGCAGGGTGGGGTGTTGCCGCTGAGCTAAATGGGCCATGAATTGGGGGAAGGAAGAGCCGGTGTAGGTAGATGTTGCTGTCATTCTCCTTACTCTAGGGCAGCATCTGTTCTAGGGCTAGCGGCCAGCTCGGCGGGGGGTAAATGCATATACCACAGTGAAACGCAAATTTTTGTGAGAAAATCTCGTGTAATGAAGATTTTTTTAATCTCAGCTTGACGAATAGGCCTTTACACGCGTGTAATTAGGTGCAGGGAAATTTTTATTCTGTCCTCTGTTTGGGATATGAAAGGGAAGAATATGGGCCTCCACAGCCGCCTGCCTCAGGGCGCTGCAGGGCGCACGCCTGATGTGGCCCAGCACCACACTATGCACTTTGCCCAGTATTTAGAAGACCAGGCTACTGCCTTGCTCAATGACACCGCCCCCAAAAGCCACGGTTGTGCAAGCACGCTTGCCTCTAGCTCAGCTACCGATGCCTCACCCGCTGGTGCGTCATCGACCGACGTCTCAGCTGCTGATTCCGATAACCTCTCCCTCTGGCAGCAGGCCGCCGGTATCTACAGCACCGATGGGGATGACGGTGAACTATCCTGGCAGGCAGATGCTCTCTGCGCCCAGACCGACCCCGAGGCTTTCTTCCCTGAAAAGGGCGGATCCACCCGCGACGCTAAACGTGTATGCAGCGAATGCCCCGTTCGTCAGGCCTGCCTAGAATACGCCATGGAAAATGATGAGCGCTTCGGTATCTGGGGTGGCTTATCAGAGCGTGAACGCCGCCGCCTCCGCAAGCAAGCTATCTAAGAAAGAAGGGCTTGATTCATGGCAACCTCCCGCCAGTGCTCACGCCAAACCTGCCAGCGTGAGGCTGTTTTCACGCTCACCTACGCCTACGCCCAGTCCACCGCTGTGATTGGCCCGCTCTCAGTCCACAGAGAGCCCCACGCCTACGACTTGTGCGAATTTCATGCTGACCGTCTCACCGCCCCGCAAGGCTGGGAGGTGGTGCGCCTGGACGCCCCCGCCACCAGCTCTGAGGAAGAGCAGCAGGAAGATGCCTCCTACCCACCGCTGCGGTCAGTCTAAAAACTGAACCAGCACAACCCGTTGGCCCCTGACCAACGGGTTTTTGTAATTGCTGTATCAAAAACAGCCCCTATCCGATAAACTTTGACGAGCACACAACACACTTGCGCCTGTAGTACGTGATATAAGGAAGAAAAGTTCGTGGTCAACCCCCTCAACACAGCCAGCCGAGAGGCCTTCACCCGTCGGTCTTTCGTAACCGTCGGAGCCCTGGGCACCGTAGCACTTGCCGCCTGCTCCACCTCAGAGAGCGCCAGACCCAGCAGCGAAACCAGCAGCGCCAGCGCCACACCCAGCCCCACGCCCACCGTCAAATTCCTCGGTACCATAGAGGTCTCCCCCGCCCTCGATGAGATTGAGATTAACCCTCTCGAAACCGTCACCGTCACTACCGCTGATTCAACCCTCACCAAGGTCACCGTCACCACCGCAAAGGGCGAGGAACTTGCCGGTGAGCTGGCAGCAGATGGCAAGAGTTGGGCTTCTACCGACCGCATGCTCTTTCACCGTGACTACACCGTACGATGGGAAGCCACAGATGCCGCAGGGACTAAGGGCAGCGGCAAGAGCACTTTCTCTACCGTCTCAGCCGCCTACGAAGTAGACACCCGCCTCAACATCGAAGAGGGCGCCAGCTACGGTATTGGTAAGATCATCCAGTTCAACTTCTCCGAGCCGATTCTTAACAAGGCTGAGGTCGAAAAGCGCATCACCATTAAGGGCGGCGGCGACCAGGCTGGCAAGTTCCGCTGGTACAACGACTACATGGTGCGCTACCGCCTCGAAGACAAGTGGGCCACTAACTCCACTATCTCCATCACCGTAGACATTTTTGGTCTGGATGTGGGTAACGGCATGATCGGTAACCACACTACTACCTATACCTTCAAGACCTGGAACAAGCGCTACGCCTTGGCCGATAACAACACCAAGACCATCAAAATGTATGTTGATGACGCCCTGGTGCGAGAAGCCCCCATTACTTTAGGAAACGCCGACTGGCCCTCAGTGGTCGGTCAGCTAGTAATTATTGAGCAGGCTGAGAGCTACTACTTTAACCCCGGCTCTCTGAACCTAACCGTCAACGACCCTCACTACTATGAGCCTTTCTGGGCCTCTTGGACCTCCCGCCTGACCGCTGGCGGCGTCTTTGTTCATCAGGCTCTGCCTTCTGCCTGGTCCTCGGTGGGTGTTGTTAACGTCTCCCACGGCTGCATTGGTCTGCTACCTGAAGACGCCAAGTTCTTCTATAACACCTTTGGGGTGGGCGATGTGGTAGAGACCGTCAATACCGGCTACCCCCAGGCTGACCCTGATGATGGCTACGGCGACTGGAATATTCCTTTTGCCAACTATCATGACTCTAACTGGAAGGGTAACTGGTAATACCAGTGCCCTTGCTGTCATAGTGTAGAAAGCTCCCGCCCTTTAGCACTGTTCCCCGGTGCTGAGGCGGGAGTTTTTGCTTTCTACCGCGTAGAATACACAGGCAGATGCACCCCGTATAGATCTTGGGAGGAAACCCGCCGTGGCCCAACAGCCTGACCAGAACCAGGAGTGGAAGAAACTCAGTCCCGCTCTCACCCCACCCAAGGCCGATAGCTTACTGTCAGCCCGCAGGGCTGAACGCGGTATTCACATCCCCGCTAGTACTTCCACCAGCTCATCTGAAACCAGCCAGACAGAGGCGGAATCAGGGAAAGATACTCCCCCTGAAACCGCCCCATGGACCTCAACCCTGGCGACGGTAAAGAGCCCTGAAGAGAGCGCACCCCCTGCTGATACCCCGCAGGCGGCTCTGGCCGACTCTTCAACAGAGGATCCGGCCCAGGCTGAGACTATCAGCGAAGAATCAGAGGTGACACCAGCGTCAGAACGGGCCGAAGCCCGTGAAGTTGCGGTGGACGATACCCCCCGACTGCTGGGCTTGCGCCGGGCCCTGATCGCTCTTGCCGTCCCTGTGCTCATCACCATGGTAGCTGTGCGCGCGGTTGCCAGCTCCGCCTTCCTCTGGCTGGAGTACCACCGCCCCGGCTTCCCGGCAGACAGCTACGGCTTTGACACCCAAGAACGGCTGCGCCTAGGCTCCTATGGGCTAGATTATATTCTGAACCTGGCCCCCCACACCTACCTGGCTGACATCATCACCGGTGGGCAGGCCGCCTTCCTTCCCAGCGAAGTTGAGCACATGACCGACGTCAAACAGGTCATGCTCATCAGCACCGTCTTTGCCCTGGTGATGCTGGTGTTGGCCCTACTCTCTGCCCGAACCCTGCGCTTGCGGGCCCCTGGCGTCCTTCGCTCATCCCTCTTTACCGGAGCCTGGCTTACCCTGGCTATGCTCATCTGCCTTGGCCTTGCCGCTGCTATCGGCTGGGAAACCTTCTTCACCAACTTTCACCAGGTCTTCTTCCCCCAAGGTAACTGGCAGTTCAGCATGAGCGACACCCTGATCCGTCTCTACCCGCCCCAATTCTGGGTGGACGCCGCCGCCACCGCTGGCCTGCTCATCCTCCTCATGGTGGCAATCATGCTCGCCACCACCTGGCCCACCCGCTACCGCAAGCAGCTAGCCCTCAAGCGCCGGGTAGAGCGTCAGGAGCTCAAAGACCTTCTCAGCCAGTAAATCCCTAAATCCAGGCGTCAAACCACATACGCTCACGCCACTCAGTGTAAGGGACAGTCTGAGCCGTCCAAATAGGCCAATAGTAGATCGACACCAGCAAGGCAAAGACCACAAAGAGCCCCACCACCAGCAGACCTACCCGGCGGCGGCGCACACTGTCGCCGGGGCGCCCTAGCGCCAGCCCTAAAATACCCGCCAACATGAGAATCAGATAAGGCTCAAACGATAGGGCATAAAAGAAGAACATGGTGCGCTCAGGGTAAGCAAACCAGGGGAAATAGCCCACCGCAAAAACAGCGAACAGGGCAGCGAAACGCCAGTCACGGCGCAACAGCACAATCACCAAAGACAAGACCGCAACGATGATGAAAGACCACCAGATCAGAGGGTTACCAATATTGAGCACGGCCTCAGAGCAAGAATCCACCGTACAACCGTTCACACCCAGCTTGGGAGACTCATAGTAGTAGCTGGTGGGGCGCCCTAAAATCAGCCACTGCCAGGCCGGGGACTCATAGGTATGAGGAGAATCCAACCCCGAGTGGAAGGTATAGGCAGAACGGTGATACTCCCACAAGGAGCGCAAAGATTCCGGCAACCAGAGCACCCCTTCACCAGGGTGCTCCGCCGCCCAATTGCGATCGTAGGCAGAATCTGAGAGAAACCAACCAGTCCAGGTGACTAAATAGGTGAGCAACCCAGTGCCGATAAGAGCGAAGAAAGCCAAGACCCCATCACGGAAGAAACCTGCAACATACCAGCGGCGAACCCCGGCGACACGGCGGGCATTGGCGTCCCAAAAGACCGTAAGCACACCAAAGATAGCGATGAAGAAGAGAGCGTTCCACTTGACTCCTACCGCCAGGCCCGCGCAGATACCTGCTATAAAGCGCCAGTAACGGAACCCCAGCCAAGGCCCATAGAGCATGAAATTGTCGGTGGGGGCGTCCTCGTTGGCGCGGGCATGCGCCGCTATGCGAGCAGCAAGCCGGCGCCTACCCTGATACCTATCAAGAAGCAACGCCACAAAGGTAGCTAAAAGCCAGAACATCAAAAAGATGTCAAGCAAGGCAAAACGAGACTGCACAAAATGTAGGCCATCAATAGAAAGCAACAAACCAGCAAGGGACGCTACCGTAACTGAGCGGAAGAGCAACCAGCCAGCTAACATGACCAGCCCCACCGATAGGGTGCCAGTCAGTGCCGCAGCAAAGCGCCACCCCAAGGGATTATCATCACCCAAAATAGCCATACCCAGGGCAATCATCCACTTACCTACCGGCGGGTGCACCACATACTCGGCCGTTTCCAACAGACCAGACGGGGCACCGGCCACGAAGGTCTCATTGGCTGTATCAGACCAATTGCGCTCATACCCGTAATGCAAGAGAGAATAGGCGTCTTTAGCGTAGTAGGTTTCATCAAAGACAACGGCGTTAGGGTTAGCCAGGTTCACAAAGCGCATGAGCCCGGCTAGCACCACAACCAGCAGAGGCACCACCCAGCCATAGCGGGGGAACGGCACCGCAGTCACCGCAAGCCGCGCTCGCAGGGCAGACTCGGTGAAAGCGTCTTTAAGGGTCAGGACGGCAGAAGCTTGGTTAGATGTCACCCTAGATATGCTACCTGCGGTAACAAGAACATGCGCGCAGCCACCCAAAGCCAGTTTCCCCCAACCCTCCTGCAAGAGCACAAAAGTAGTAGGGTTAAACCCTATGGAACCTTCCCAGCACACCACCGCCCAAGCACCCACCGAAGGTGGCGCCCTCATCCTGGGCGGCACCCCTATCGGCAACCTGGCCGACGCCTCAGCCCGCCTGCGTCAGGCGCTCGCTACTGCTGACGTCCTGGCTGTAGAAGATAGCCGTACCCTGCGTAAGCTTGCCGCCGGCCTGGGCGTGAGCACCCGGGGGCGGGTGCTGGTCAACCACGACCATAACGAGGCTGACCGGGCCGGGCAGATTGTTGAGGCGGTGGCCGCTGGGCAGACCGTCCTGCTCATGTCGGACGCTGGTATGCCTGCTGTCTCTGACCCTGGCTATGTGGCTGCTGCGGCCGTTGCTGAGGCGGGACTACCCGTTACCGCCTTGCCAGGCCCCTCAGCGGTTGTTACTGCTATTGCTGTTTCTGGCCTGCCTTCAGGGCGTTTCACTTTTGAGGGGTTCTTGGCTCGTAAGGGGTCTGACCGTACCCGACGCTTGGCCTCCCTGGCGGCAGAGGAGCGCACCATGGTTTTCTATGAGTCGCCCCACCGCCTGGCTGCGACCCTGCACGATTTTGCAGAAACCTTTGGTGTAGAGCGCCGGGCAGCGGTCTGCCGGGAGCTGACCAAGTTACACGAAGAAGTTGCCCGCGGCAGCCTGAGCGAGCTCATTACCTGGGCTGAATCCAAACAGATTAAGGGTGAAATCGCGATTGTGGTTGAAGGGGCCCCTGCTCCTGAGGCTGAGGCAGCAGAGAATCTTACTGACCTTGTCGTGGAATTGGTGGCCGGTGGCGTCCGCCTGAAAACTGCCTGCGCCCAGATAGCTGAAGCTCACGGGGTGTCTAAGCGTGATCTTTACCAGGCGACCCTGGCCGTCAAAGACTCAGAAAGCTAAAACTATGTGTACCGACCACACTCTTACCGATGCCCAGCTGAAGGAACTTGCTGAGCGTTTCGCCTCCTATCTGCCCAGTAAGACCGAACAGGGAGCAAGTATTTTTACGGCCCCTGAGCCTATTGTCGAAGGGGAGGTGCCCCCGGCTTATCAAGCTGAACGCTATAACACCGCTGATGAGCCCAGCGGGGAAGGCACCCGCCGCCGAGGCGAGAAGGGGGAGGACGGCCGCCGCCGCAACCTGATATTCCCACCAGCCCCGGCACCCCTGCCCTATGCCATCGTTGATAACCATACCCACATGGATTTGCTCGATGGTGAAGTAGCTATTACCGCCCGTGACGCCCTCGATACTGGCGAAGCCTTGGGTATTGGCGCTATCGTGCAGGTGGGCTGTGATGTTCCTAGCTCCCTCTACGCTGTGCGTGCAGCTCAGGCAGATCCTCGCGTACTAGCTGCCGTGGCCTTACACCCCAATGAGGCCCCCAAACTGGCTGAGGCTGGCCAGCTTGATGCTGCCCTAGCGGCTATTGACGCGCTGGCTGCTGAACCGCGGGTGCGGGCCCTGGGGGAGACCGGTTTGGACTACTTCCGCACCGGTGAAGAGGGCAAGGGCGCCCAGGAGGCGTCCTTTCGGGCGCATATTCGCATGGCAAAGAAACACGGTAAGGCTGTGCAGATTCACGACCGGGACGCCCATGAGGACATCGTGCGTATCCTGCTCGATGAGGGCGCTCCTGAGACTGTTATTTTTCACTGCTACTCTGGCGGCCCTGATCTGGCTCAAATCTGCAATGAGCAGAGCTGGTATATGAGTTTTTCCGGTACCGTGACCTTCAAGAACTCCCACGGTATTCAAGAGTCGCTCACCCTTGCCCGCCGCGACCTGATCCTGGCTGAGACCGATGCGCCCTTCTTGACCCCTCACCCCTTCCGCGGACGCCCCAATGCCAGCTACATGACCAACTACACTGTTCGTTTTATGGCTGACCACCTGGGCACTGACCTTGAAGGGCTCTGCCGGGATATTCGCGCTAACTCGCTGGCCGCCTACGGGCACTGGGGCATTGAGGGGTTCTAGATACCTGGGCTGAAGAGATAGGGTAGTGAAAAGCATAAGTGTATATACCTGCGGGTAGACTAGGGTTTGTGACTGAACAGCAAACGCCCGCGCCCGATGCTCTTTTGGGCCCCCAAGAAATTCGTGATTTGGCCGCTACTCTAGGTATCCGCCCCACTAAGACCCTGGGGCAGAACTTCGTGATTGACCCCAACACGATTCGTCGTATTATCGCTACTGCCGGTATCAGCTCTGATGAGACGGTGGTTGAGGTTGGTCCGGGCCTGGGGTCTTTGACTCTGGGTATTTTGGATGCTGCCCGCGATATGGTTGCTGTTGAGATTGACCCGCCCCTGGCCCAGCAGCTACCTGCGACAATTGCCCGCTTCCGCCCCGGTTCAGAAGACCGTATTGATGTGGTGCTTTCAGATGCTATGAAGGTCACAGAGCTGCCGCGTACCCCGTCCGCTCTGGTAGCTAACCTGCCCTATAACGTGGCAGTGCCGGTACTCTTGCACATGTTTGCTACTTTCCCTTCCATTGAGCATGCCTTGGTGATGGTGCAGGACGAGGTCGCAGACCGCCTCTCAGCTAAGCCCGGTTCAAAGATTTATGGGGTGCCTTCGGTCAAGGCTAACTGGTTCGCTGAGGTGTCAAAAGCTGGTGTGATTGGCACGAACGTTTTTTGGCCGGCCCCTAAGATTAAGTCGGGTCTGGTGGCTTTTAAGCGTCGCCCTGAGCTGTTGTCTGAGCTGCCTCGTGAAGAGGTCTTTGCAATTGTCGATGCTGCCTTTGCTCAGCGCCGTAAGACTTTGCGGGCTGCTCTTGCTGGTTGGGCTGGTTCTGCTACTCGTGCCGGTGAGATTCTTGAGGCCGCTGGTATTGACCCGCAGTTGCGCGGTGAGAAGCTCAATATTTTTGATTTTATTAAGATTGCTGAAGCCGCCCGGCAGGTACCTGCCGGTGCGGAGCAGGGCGGGAAGGGCGCGTCCTTATGACCCTGAGTGTTTCTGCTACTGCCCCGGGTAAGGTCAACCTCTATTTTGCGGTGGGGCCGGTACGTGAGGACGGCTACCATGAGGTCGCTTCGCTCTACGCCGCTACTGATGTGTTGGAGCGGGTGACGATTTCTTCTGCTCAGGCCCCTGGTATCACCCAGTCTATGAGTGTTGTTGAGGGTTCCCCTGTCGCGGAGCAGGTGGCTGCTGGGGCTTTTGACCCGGCTGTGGTTCCGCTTGATGAGTCCAACCTGGCCTATCGCGGCGCGGCAGCGGTGCTGACGGAGCAGGGCCTGGGGCCTGTGGATGTGGCTGTTCAGCTTCATATTGAGAAGGCTGTTCCTGTGGCCGGTGGTATGGGCGGTGGCTCTGCTGATGCTGCCGCCGCCATGAAGGCTATGAACGCTTACCTGGTGCAGGCTGGTTTGGTTGCTGAGCCCCTTGCTCTTGAGCGCCTGCTGGAGTTGGCTGCTCCGCTGGGTGCCGACGTGCCTTTTGCTCTCTTAGGTGGTTTGGCTGTGGGCACCGGGGTGGGGGACAAACTCACGCCGTTTGAGGTACCTGAAGGCGTTGAGCCTCTGCGGTTTGGGTTTGTGCCTTCAACCGCTGGGCTGTCGACCCCCACCGTGTTTAGGGAGCTGGATACTGGCCGCGCGGCGGGGCGCTACCCTGCTCCGGACGCCACCTTGCAGGTTCCGCAGGAGTTGATAGGTCTGTTGACCTCTGCTGAGCCGCTGCAGAAGCGCCTACCAGCTATTGCCGGGCTACTGCGCAATGACCTGGCGGCTCCGGCTGTAGCCCTGCTACCTGAGCTAGCTGAAACACTGGAACAGGCTACCGCCCAACCTAGTGTTTCAGCGAGCTTTGTATCAGGGTCAGGGCCGACAACAGCGGTTTTAAAAGAAAATATATTAGATAGGTAGAATACTATGGGCAAGAAGAGAATAATTATTGCTGTATCAGATCTATTCCTCCCGAATGGTCTCGTCACTTCAACTCGTAACCTATATGATGCTCTAATGAGTCAAGGGTATGATGTTGAATATTTTTTGTTATACTCAGCCGATGAAGATTTTCGGGCTCATTACAATATTTTCCGTATTAATCCTTGGATTAAATTTACGGATGATATGAAAGGCTACGAGACCTCAAAAAGATATCTACAACCGATTCGTAGACTCTTTGGTGCAGTGGGTAAACCTATTTTTTCATTGAGAATTCTATGGAAATTGAATAAATATAGAGATGATGATGTAGTGATTATTGGCGCATCGTTACAGAGTTATAACTATATTTCTAAACTGGTTAAATTGGATGGAATAAAAAGGGTAGTTCAGTTACATATGTCTCGGTCAGGACTTACTGACCAGGACGTTATGAATCTAAAAGAAGCTCTCAGTTCTTGTGATCATGCTACAGTTCTATCGGAGACTGATAAAAATCTGTTCACTCAGGAGTTTTCAAAAGAGTTTCATTTTGTCCCCAATATTGTAGATATTAATAGTCCAAATGGTGACTTACCCCATCTGGATAATAATAAAATTGTCTATGCAGGAAGATTTTCTGAGACTAAACAGGTGGATCATCTGATACAGGCTTTTATCAAAACTTCGCATGAAGGTTGGACTCTGAACCTATATGGGGAAGGCGAGACAAAGGCAGAGTTGGAGAAAGAATACTCGTCCTATCCTGAAATAAAATTTTATCCGGCTGTTCGAGATATAAGTCAAGCTTTTAATAATGCTTCTCTGAATGTTCTTTCTTCACAGATCGAAGGTCTTCCCATGACTATTGTCGAGGCGGCTCAACTAGGAATACCTACTATTGCCTATAACGTTTCGCCGGGGGTGGAAGATATTGTGTCGCGATGTGGAATTCTTGTGCAGCCTCAAGATATAGATTCTTTCAGTGATGCTCTTATGCAGTATATGAATGATTCAAAGCTGAGGAGAAGTCTAGGCGATAAGGCACAGCAATATTCTGAAAGGTATCGCACCAAATCTGTAGTAGAGACCTGGGAAAATCTATTTAACGGGCTGTAAGTGAGTGTGGGCTGCAATTGTGTAATGCGGCCCACGTCTTTATCGTATTATCTTTGAGAAATGCTATCGGGGATAGAATCCCACATGAGTACTGGTGACTCTTTTCTCTTAAGCAACCTGTATTGTATGTTTCCCACCAAAGCCCCTATTCTTCCTCCATATCCAGCGACATCTTCGATGGAACGCCTACGTAGATATAGGTAGGGCACTATTGCAGCTCTCATGATAGCAGTTTTTAGAGAAACAGAGTTGATATATTTTCCTCGGTTTTTGCATCTTTTCCATAACAATACATTTTCACGGGCGTACCGATAAACTTGGAGATAGGTATTACCTTTACTTTCACGAGCTCTGTAGTACAGAAACGTATCATTGCAAAAATATAGTGGACGTCCTGAATCTGTAATTCTCCATGAAAAATCGATATCTTCCGACCCTCTACGGAAGCTCTCGTCAAAGCCCCCAACCTCGATAAAAGATGACTTTCTATAAGCTACTGATGCTCCATGCGCGAATGGAAATTTGTTGAGTCCCAGCAGCATTTCTTGAGTTTTTCGTGAACTTGGTGCTGTTTCAGGAGACTCGCCTAAGTGTGGATAAAATGGCAAAATCGGAGTTGTTACGATACAATCTTCATTTAATATGTGCTGTGAAAGGCGAGATATCCAATTGGGTGCGACAACATCGTCAGCGTCGCAGGACAAAATAAAATTAGTCGAAGCTTTAAAAACCGCAAGATTTCGTGCGAATGATTGCCCTTTTTTCTGAGATGCATCTATGAGAGAAATATTGAGTGATTTTTTATATTCTTCAACAATTTTTTTTAGGTCATCTGTTGAGCCATTATCTGCAATAACAACTTCAAAAGGCGGAGCGTTTAACTGAGATGCCAAGGAATCTAGTTGCGCAGGGAGGTAGTCTGCTGCATTATAGGCAGCAATAATAACTGAGATGACAGGTTTTTCTTTCATTGAATTAGATCCTTAATTTATTTTTTCAGGGGTCTTGTAATGGGTGGACTTTAACTTCATTTTAAATATTAGAAACTGTACTATTAGTTTATTTTCAACTGTTGTATTTAATGCTTTCGGATGGTGAGCCTGGCTTTTATTACATATTTTTGAATACTATAGTAATCTCTGATATATATCTCCTATACTAGTTCGCTCAAATCCATCCAACGAATTTCTAATTCATCAATCTCTTCTTGCAAATTTTTTTTCTGGTTAACTAGTTCTGTTAATCCTTCATAGTCGGAAGGGTCATGAGTTACCATTTTCTCTTCCAGCTTGGCCTTCTGGTCAGCTAACTTGGTGAGCTTGCGGTCAATCTGGTTGATTTCCTTTTGTGCTGCCCGCACCTCAGCCCCGCTGGCTTTGGGTGAGGAGCTGCTGCTAGCGTCCTGCTTACCAAGCGGAGAAGAATCAAGGGCCTTGGTTGACGGGGCCGTAGCGGCAGAAGCTGAAAGCTGCAGGTACTCATCAATACCACCGGGCAGGTGCCTAAAGGTTCCGTCAATGAGCGCATATTGCTGGTCGGTGACACGTTCCATCAGGTAACGGTCGTGGGAAACCACTAGTAGCGTGCCGGGCCAGGTATCGAGAAGATCCTCCATCGCAGCCAGCATGTCGGTGTCCAGGTCGTTGGAGGGTTCGTCCAGAATAAGTACGTTGGGCTCATCGAGAAGAATGAGGAGGAGCTGAAGGCGGCGTTTCTGCCCACCGGAGAGGTCTTTGACCGGGGTGGAAAGCTGGGCTGAGGTAAAGCCTAGACGCTCCAGAAGCTGGCCGGGAGTCATCTCCTTGCCGCCGGCTACATAAGAGGTGCGTTTACGCCCGATAACATCTGAAACCCGGTCATTCTCAACTTCCCGCAGTTCATCGAGCTGCTGGGTCAGAGTAGCAACCTTCACAGTCTTACCGTGCTTTACACGACCACGACTAGGTTCCACTGACCCAGTGACCAGGCCAAGCAGGGTTGATTTCCCGGCCCCGTTCACGCCCATGATGCCAGTACGCTCACCCGGGGCAATGCGCCAGGTAACCTTCTTGAGAACGTCCTTGGTTGCACCTGGCTTGCTGGCATCGGGGTAGCTGACATCGACGTCCTCAATATCTACGACGTCCTTACCCAGGCGAGACACAGCCATCTGCGATAGCTCCACCTTGTTACGCACCGGGGGCACACCGGCAATCAGAGCATTAGCAGCATCGATACGGAACTTGGGTTTGGATGTGCGGGCAGGGGCTCCGCGGCGCAGCCAGGCTAGTTCTTTGCGCATGAGGTTTTGGCGTTTAGCTTCGCTGGCTGCCGCCTGGCGGTCACGCTCAACACGCTGCAAAATATAGGCGGCATACCCGCCCTCAAAGGGCTCAACGATACCGTCGTGCACTTCCCAGGTGCCGGTGCAAATTTCGTCCAGGAACCAGCGGTCGTGGGTGACAGTGAGCAGGCCACCGGCGTTTTTTGACCAGCGGTTTTTGAGGTGATTCGCTAACCAGGTAATAGCTTCAACGTCCAGGTGGTTGGTGGGCTCATCGAGCATGAGGACGTCCCAGTCACCTGCCAGCAGAGAGGCAAGGGCAACACGGCGGCGCTGGCCACCAGACAGAGAAGTAACAGGAGCGTTCCAGTCAAGATCTGAAACCAGGCCCGAAATGACATCACGAATTTTTGAGTCTGAAGCCCACTCATATTCGGGTGTATCACCCACGATAGCCTGGCCTACGGTCAGGGAGTCATCGAGTACATCGGCCTGGTCAAGGAAGCCAATACGGGTGCCTGACCGCACCGTAACCTTGCCTGAATCTGGTTCAAGGCGTCCGCCGAGAAGGGACAGGAGGGTCGATTTGCCATCGCCGTTACGGCCTACGATGCCGATACGGTCGCCCTCATTCAGGCCAACAGTGATGCCCTCAAAGATAGTTCGGGTAGGGAATTCAATATGCAGGTCTTCGCCGCCAAGTAGATGTGCCACGCTAACTATCCTAGCGGAGAAGAGAAGATGAGACTTCTATGGTTAAGTGATTGTATACTACTAGTCCAGGAAACTGACCAAAAACCGGTCACCCCAGCACGACAAACAACTACCAAGAATACGAGTTAATTATGCATTATGCGCACCCTATAAATAGATTCAAGCGATCTATCGCTCGCCTCAGCTATTATTGGTGGACAGTCCCTAATCGAAAAAAAATAGGAATAATAAAGACATTCTGGTGGGACCAGGCGCCTAATTTTGGAGACCTTTTAACAGAATATATTTTACCTCATTATGGAATTGCACCTGTTCTGGTTGCAGCTGAGAAGGCAAATCTTGTCTGTGTTGGGTCAGTGCTTAATATGGTGAGTGATAATTTTAGTGGATATATTTTGGGGTCAGGCGTTATGCACCCCGACCGGAATCTGGATTTAAAACAGGCAAGAATTTATGCCTTACGAGGAAAGCTGTCTAAGGAAAAGCTGAAAGTAGAAGAGAGCATCACATTAGGTGACCCTGGGCTTCTTATGAGTAGAGTCTTGCCGCTCGATAAAGTTGAACCAACAGATAAAATTGGCTTTATACCTCATTTTACTCATCAAGATAAAGATTGCATTAGAAAACTTTGGAAGCAGCTTGAGCATACCGCTATATATATCGATGTTAGAAACGCCCCCTCTAAAGTGGCTGAAGAAATTAAAAAATGCAGGGTTATATTCTCAACGTCCCTGCACGGGGTGATATTGGCAGATTCTTACGGGATTCCAGTGGTCTGGTCGATGCCCCCGGAGGGGTTACCTGGTGGTGACTTCAAGTTTAGGGACTACGAGTCCGTAGTGCTTGATGATTCCTTGTCTCGTAGAATCGATATATCTGAAATTCGCACCCCGAACGATATATACAATAAGGCGACGAGGGCGTCGCGAGATAAAATCAATCAGTCAATAAATGGACTGGAGAAATCAATCAGCAAGTTTGGTTGTGAAATTGAAAGTATGATGTTTTATCGGGTTGTCTTTGCTCAGCTAAGAGGCCCTGTGGCTACCTTGATAAATTCCATCCCTTTGGCGAAAAATATCAGCAGATTTTTGAATCGTTAATTTAAATATTTAGCATTTTATGCTAAAGGGAGGGCAGAGCGATGACGTTTAATGTAGGTCTTTTATTGGGTGGGGGGCAAGAGCGAATACTTAAAAAGGAAGCTTCTGGTGAGCTTATGCATAAGAAAATATTGTTTGTCTGTACGGGCAATATTGCCCGTAGCGCGTCTGCGCAATACATTGCTGAGCAACTCTCCCCACCCGAGTCTTCCTGGGTTTTTGATAGTGCAGGAACAGGTGCTGTCGTGGGCTCGGGGGTTGCTCCTCATATCGACACAGAGTTAGAGGCTCGGGGTGTCGAATTTCATCATCACCGTGCCAAACAAATTACGGGGGATCTTCTGGCAGAGTCAGCATTGGTGCTGGTGATGGAAAAGGAGCACCTTAACTGGATTGTGCGGGAGTGGCCTCAGCATCGCCCCAAAGTGCACCTCTTGAAGCAGATGGCTCGAGTGAAAGACAGCGCTGGGCGCCGGGTTGACCCTGTGGCCTTTATGCATCAGCTAGACGAGGCCCCATCGGGTAAAGACCAGCTCGCGGACCCTTACCGTCAGGGGCCTGAGGCTGCTCGTATTGCGGTAGAAGAAGTTGAATCAGCTCTCACCAAAATTATCCCTTGGCTGGGAATATAAGAGCCCCCAGGGAGACTTCTGGCGACACTCGGCCCCTCTGCGTTTCGTTCTGCGCGCAAGTCTTGGTAGTATCGTTTTTTGTTCCCGCCTTTCTCTGTAGTGGCGAGGGAACAGTAATCCGCCATGGTGTAATTGGCAACACAGCGGCCTTTGGAGCCGTTATTCAAGGTTCGAGTCCTTGTGGCGGAGCTCAACACCCCTTATATTGCAAGCTATCGGGGGAATCACTCGCTCAAGGAGTACCAACTCGTGACTGCTACCGCTTCAGGTCCGTCCGCTGTTATTGTTCTAGCTGCCGGAGCTGGAACCCGCATGAAATCCGCTACTCCTAAAGTAATGCACCCCATCGGGGGCCGTTCTATGGTCGAACATGCCGTCGCTGTTGCCCGTGAGCTTAACCCCACAAACCTTGCCGTTGTAGTGCGCCACCAGCGCGATAAAGTCGCTACCCACGTCACTGCGTTTGACGATCAGGTCACTATCGTAGATCAGGACGACATCCCCGGTACCGGCCGAGCAGTAGAAGTTGGTCTGCTGGGTCTGGACGCTGAATCGGGAGAAATTGAAGGCACCGTTGTAGTGACCTACGGTGACGTTCCCCTCCTAAAGACTGAGACCCTGCGCAAACTCATTGCCTTCCACGAAGAAGGCAAGAACGCCGTTACCGTGCTCACCACTCACATTGATGAGCCTGGCTCTTACGGCCGCATTGTGCGTAACGAGAACGGCGAAGTTACCGCTATCGTAGAAGCCAAGGACGCAAGCCCTGAGCAGCTTGCTATTACCGAAATTAACTCCGGTATCTATGCCTTTGACGCTCGCGTCTTGCGTGACTCGCTCACCCGCGTCACCACCAACAACGCCCAGGGTGAAAAGTACATCACTGATGTGCTCTCTATCGCCCGCGAGGACGGCCACCGCACCAGTGCTCTAGACATTGAGGACCGCTGGGAGGTAGAAGGCGCTAACGACCGTGTGCAGTTAGCTCAGCTAGGCCGCAAGCTCAACGATCGCATTACTCACGCCCATATGGTCGCTGGCGTAACAATCGTTGACCCTGAAAGCACCTGGATTGACGTTACTGTAACGATTGAAAATGATGTCACGATTCTGCCTGGTACCCACCTGCGCGGAACCACCCATATTGCTACCGGTTCAACTATCGGCCCCGATACTAGCTTGACCAACGTCAAGGTGGGGGAGGGTGCGACCATTTCCCGCACTGAAGGTTCTGATTCAGAAATCTCTGACGGCGCCACCGTCGGCCCCTTTGCCTACCTACGCCCCGGAACCAAACTCGGCTCCAAGGGTAAAATTGGCACCTTCGTTGAAACCAAGAACGCTGAGATTGGTGCTGGCTCAAAGCTACCGCACCTCTCCTACGCCGGCGATGTAACTATTGGTGAAAACTCCAATATTGGTGCAGCCTCAGTCTTTGTTAACTACGATGGTGTTAGTAAGCACCGTTCTACCGTAGGGAGCAATGTTCGCATGGGATCAGACAACATGTATGTTGCACCTGTGCACATTGGTGACGGAGCATATTCTGGAGCTGGTACCGTCATCCGCAAGGACGTCCCCGCGGGCGCCCTCGCATATAACGAAGCCCCTCAGCGCAACATTGAACGCTGGGTCATTGAAAAGCGAGCCGGTACCGCAGCCGCAGAAGCAGCTCAGGCTGCCCTCGCGGCCGATTCAACCGACTCTGTTAAGGAAAGCGAATAGCAGTAATGACTGAGATTACGAATCCAGGCGAAAAGAAGATGGCGTTGGTCTCAGGCCGCGCCCACCCCGAACTCGCTGAACAAATTGCAGCGGAACTAGGGAACGAAGTTCTTCCTTCCTCTGCCTACACCTTCGCCAACGGTGAGACCTACGTACGGTTCAACGACTCGGTACGAGGCAAAGACGCATTCGTTATCCAGTCACACCCGGCACCTATCAACGATGCTGTGATGGAACAGCTGATTATGATTGACTCACTCAAGCGTGCATCAGCCCGTTCAATTACCGTGGTTTCTCCCTTCTACCCCTACGCCCGTCAGGACAAGAAGCACAAGGGCCGCGAACCTATCTCAGCCCGTCTAATTTCTGATCTTTACAAGACCGCTGGTGCTGACCGCCTCATGAGCGTTGATTTGCACACCGCTCAGATTCAGGGCTTTTTCGACGGCCCAGTTGACCACCTGATGGCTATTCCTCTGCTGGCAGATCACGTAGCAAGTAAGGTAGATACCAATAACGTCACCGTTGTCTCCCCCGATACTGGCCGTGTGCGCGTAGCAGAGCAGTGGGCTGAGCTTCTGGGTGGTGCCCCCCTTGCCTTCGTCCACAAGACTCGCGATGTTAACGTACCCAACCAGGCTGTTTCTAAGACTGTTGTCGGTGACATCGAGGGCCGCACCTGCGTGCTGATTGATGACATGATTGACACCGGTGGCACTATTGCCGGGGCTGTCCGTGTGCTCAAGGAGAACGGCGCTAAGGACGTCATCATCGCAGCAACCCACGCTGTCTTCTCTGACCCCGCTGCCGAGCGTCTGGCTAACTGCGGTGCTAGCGAAGTTGTTGTCACCAACACTCTGCCCCTGAAGCCTGAACAGACTTTTGAGAACCTAACTGTACTATCGATTGCACCCCTGCTAGCACGTGCTATCAAGGAAGTATTCGATGACGGTTCAGTCACTAGCTTGTTTGATGGGCGAGCTAACTAACATCGCTAATATCACTGAAAGATAGCTCCTCGCCGTATGGCTTGGAGCTATCTTTAGATGTAGCGTTTAGAGAGTAATATGCTGATTTATTATGTAATGGGGTTGGATTCCGATGATTAAGTATGTGATAGCGCTAGATGGGTCACAACGAATCGATGGTTTTTGTAAACAACCATATGCACAGGATTTTCATATATGGCAAGCTTATAACGGATATGAGAACCCAATACCTGAGTTTGTTAATCTGGCTGGGCTTGAAAAATGTCTGAGGCGTAAACCAAGTTTAGGTGAGATAGGTTGCTCTATTAGCCACTACCTTGTCTGTAAAAATTTTGTGGAGAATCACAAAGATGAGGATTTTCTATTAGTTGCTGAGGATGATGCGAGATTTCACCCTAAAACTCCGCTGATTATTAATAGATCTATAAAAATCACTGACTGGAAGCGGACAGGGATTATTGTTTTTTCAGGGTCGGGTCTTGAGCATGGTATACGAAAATTTACAGCACCTGAACAGGGTATGGCAGCTATGTCGGTGAAATCGCTCCCAGTAGGCTGGGCTGGAAGGTATCCTTTCATTTTAGGTAAATTTGATGGTAATGCTCTGGGGGCAGGCCTTTACCTCATCTCTAGAACAGCAGCGGAAAAACTCGTTGACTATGTTGAAAGGGAATCTAGACTCTCATGGCCTTCAGACCACTACCATGTTTGGGTTAAACCATTAGACATTGGGATAAAAATTGTTCGGCCTGGTCTCTGTTCTTGGGAAGGCGAATCGACTATTGGGGGACAAGATCATGATTGGTCAAGCGGCGTAGGTCTTCCGGAAAAAGAAGACGAACCGTTCTATAAGACCTTTTATCGTGAGCTATTTCTTAAAGAAAGATTTCGAAGATTCATGCGATCATTGAAGGTCTAAATATTTAAATACAAAATTAGGGGTTATGTTGGAAAAAATTCACATTCTCTTTCCTGGTAAATCATTTTATTTATTAATATTAAACTGCATTCTATTATTTATAGTGTCGCTGCTTGATTTGCTAGGTGTGGCTACTATTCTGCCTATTATTCAGGTAGCGGCAGGTGCTGACTATTCTTCAGGGTATTTGGGGGTGATTTATGATTTACTTGGGCAACCTGATAGAAAAACTTTGATGATTACCTTGAGTTGCGTATTAGTCCTTGCATTTATTTTTAAAGGAATTTTTTCTTTAGCTATTAAATGGTGGAGTGGAGGGTTTTTATCGAAACGTCAAACGGCTACTTCAGTATCGATGCTTAAAGCCTATGTCGATGAACCCTATATTCAGCATCGTAAGCGAACTACGGCTGAAATATTGCAGATTACAGGTTCTGCTGTGGGGGCAGTCTACAACGGCTATGTGGGGAGTGTGCTTACTATTATAGGGGAGGGTTTATCTATAATTCTGTTACTTCTCCTCTTGGCTATTGTTACCCCCCTAGAGTCGCTCGTTGCTTTTCTTTACTTCGGAATAACAGCATTTCTTATACAAGGTTTCCTTAAGAAAAAAAACTATAATGCTGGTGGTGTGGTGTGGTGGAAAGATCTTCAAGCTTCAGAAGCCACCCTCAATGCTATTGATGGATATCGTGAAAATATAATTCATGGTATCAAAGATAGGGTAGTTTATAACTATCAAACAACGAAAATGGAGGCGGTGTATGCTGGGCGACTCAAAACCTTCTATTTCGACCTTCCAAAATATATTCTTGAAATAGTTTTTATTCTTGGAATAACTATTATTATAGGAATTATGTTGGCCTATAGAGGCTTGGACAATATTGCATATATGGCTGTTTTTGTAGGGGCTTGTATTCGAATTCTTCCTAATTTTGTTAGAGTAATATCAACTGTTGGTGCGTTGAGGGCTTCCCTCCCCTTTCTTGAGAAATTCGAAAAAGCTGTAGAAGAAACGGGAATGCGTTCATTTCAATTTATTGATGATGACCCTGACATCGGAGCATTCAAAGAGGTCTCAGAATCGCTGGAATCAATAACTGTTAGAATCGAAGATTTAAGCTTCCGGTATCCTGATGGTGAAAAAAATGTCCTTAACAATATTAATTTCACTGTTCCTAACGGCACCTCTGTGGCTTTCGTTGGCGGGTCTGGATCGGGTAAAACTACTCTCATTGATATCATCTTAGGGCTGTTGGAACCTACAACAGGTAGAGTTACTGTAAATGATGCAGATATTCAGAGTAATTTGGAAAAATGGCATCAGAATGTGGGGTATGTGCCTCAAGACGTCTTTCTTTCTGGCAAGTCTATTAGAGAAGAAATCGCTTATGGGCTCAAAGCCGAAGAAATTGATGACCCACGTGTTTGGGAATGTATAAGGTTAGCTGAACTGACTGATATGGTTAAATCAATGGAATGCGGCATTTACACTGAGATTGGTCAAAATGGTACTCGTTTATCGGGCGGTCAGCGTCAACGGATTGGCCTAGCTCGAGCTTTCTACCGTAATCCGAGTGTGCTCATTCTTGATGAAGCAACTTCTGCCCTGGATAATGAAACTGAACATAAAATTACTCAGGCAATTAATAGATTGACTGAAGGGCGGACAGTTTTTATTGTTGCTCACCGTCTATCGACTGTAAGAAACGTCGACCAGCTACTTTATCTATCTAATGGTTATATCGTCTCGCAAGGAACATTTTCTGAAGTAAGACGAGATAACGCAGAGTTTGCTCGTTTGGTAGACCTCGGTCAGCTACCGGAATAAGAAATAATCGAATGCAATGACAAAAACAGTGGATACTTCAATTATTATTCCGTGCCATAACTCTGGAAGAACTCTCTCGATACAACTCGAGAGTCTCTATAAGCAAGATAAATATCAACCTTTTGAAGTTTTAGTTGTAGATAATCGTTCAACTGATTGTACACGAGAAGTTGCCCAATCCTGGCAAAGGCGACTTAATCTTCGAATTATTGATGCAAAACAGCATCAAGGCGTATCATATGCGCGTAACAGAGGAATAGCCGAGGCTAAAGGAAGTAAATTAATATTTCTTGATGCCGATGACGCTACTTTACCTGAGTATATTGGATATTGCCAGAGGTCCTTAGATGAGTATCCTGTATATATAAGTGGTTTTGACCCTGTTGATGACAATGAATTTATTTATGGGCTATCTCATGTTCTAGATAAAGTAAGTCATAAGAGCTTAATCTACCGTTCCCCTTTGCCTAGTGAGCAAGACCCAAATTGGCCAATTCTACCTGGTTGTAGTTTCGGAGCTCTGAAATCAGTCATGGAAGAAGTTAGAGGTTTTGATATCACTATGGAACCTGGGGCTGAGGACAATGATCTAGCTTTTCGACTAATGGCCGCTGGCTACGAATTAAGGGTTCAGCGTAGCACGACTATTGCTTATCGGACTAATAATCGTCAGCGTCCCTTTATCGTCTATTATAAACGCGCAAAAAGCGTCGCTCTGTTGTCGAAACGCTATGGTAAGTGGAGTGTAGATACATTAGGTGAGAAATCCCCAATAGTAGGATTATCGAAGACCCTTGCTGCAGGTATAAAGATTCTCATAACAAATCCTAGAGAAATCAAACAATGGATACCACGACTAGCTTTGAAAATAGGTATTTTAAATGGATGGGTTCTATATTATTTGCTGGGAAGAGCCCCTGCTCCGAAGCTTGGGGTGGGGCTTTTGTCTCCTGGGAAATAAGATTATTTAATATTTAAACTTCCTTCACCTTGTAAAGAAATAATTTTTTTGATTTTCATAAAGAAATCTTCTCGTGAAAAGAGTTCTATGCTAAAAATATCAATAATTATCCCCCACTATGGGGACTCTCAAGATACGTTAATTCTTATTAACTCTTTACAAAGTCAGGTATCTGCTACATCTTGTGAAATAATTGTTTCCGATGATTGCTCCCCGATTCCTTTTCCTGAAGTTGAAGGTGTAAATCTTGTCCAGCGTGCGGAAAATGGGGGATTCGGTGCAAACGTCAATAGCGGTGTTGAAACAGCTTCAGGAGAATGGCTTCTCATTCTTAACAGCGATCTCAGCTTGCCGGATAACTTCATTGAAGAGATGTTGCGAGCAGCTCAAGAAGAAGGCCCGTCTCTTCTCGCTCCTCAAATCATTGGACATAACGGTGAGTCTCAATGGGTTGGCCGAGACTTTCCCCTAACCCGACACCATGTGTGGGAATGGTTTACCCCAGCAGCCCGTTTACGCTCCACGAAATTTTGGCATTGGATGGTCGGGCATGATTTAGCTTGTACCACCGGAAACCGCGCAGAACCCGACTGGCTCATGGGTGCTTGTATGATGCTCCGCAAAGAAGATTTCGATGCGGTAGGTGGCATGGACGAGCGTTTCTTCATGAACAGTGAAGAAGTCGATTTACAACGTCGCCTGGCAGCCCATGGCATTAAACGAGTATTCCGCGGCGATATAGTAGTAGAACATGTTGGAGGCGGCTCCTCAGGAGCCTCCACTCAACGTCGGCAGTGGGTGCTCAACTCTCGTTTTATCTATAATGCTAAATGGAACGAAGGAAAGCACTTAGCTACGTGGCTAAAAGCCACTACCGTAGTCAATTTCCTATATAACTCACTTCGCTCTTTGCGCAATAACGGTGTGCGGCCCACATCAACCTTGCGTGAAGAACTGGCCTACATCAAGAAAGCAGAAAGTAAACGATAAATGGCAGAGAAACTTCTCATTATTAGCCCTGCTTTCCACGGTTACTGCTACTCCATCGCAGATGGCTTCAAACAACTAGGCTACGAGGCAGTAGTGCATCGCTACGATGCCTTCGATACCGTCAAAGACAAGCTACGCAACAAAGCTCTCTACGAGCTCCCCTCAAAAGTAGGCTTCGATGGGCAGAAAGCAGCCCAAAAAGCAGCTACAGTCAAAGCCCTGCAAGTTCTTCATGAGATCAACCCCGATAAGCTCATTGTTATTAAGGCTGATACCTTAGGAGATAACTTCTGGCAGGCCGTCACCGCTCGTAAGATCCCCTACATTCTCTGGTTATACGACGATCTTGAACGTCATCGCTATGACCGTGACTTCCTCCGTAGCCTACCTACGGTTGTCAGCTATGCGCGGTCTGAGGCAGAAGAGCTTGCTGCAGATGGAATTAATGCCCATTTCGTTCCTAACGCTTATGACCCTAAACTTGCTCAGTTCCCTGCACACCGTAGAAATGAAATTGTCTTTGTAGGTTCCCGCTACAAAAATCGTGAAATCATGATGGTTGAGCTTGCAGAAGCAGGAGTCCCTGTTCGAGCCTACGGCCGGGAATGGTCTCACCACATCTTCGACCGTTTACGAACCTGGGAAATCAAGCGCCCAAATATCCCCTCAGAACGAGACATCACTTTAGCGGAAGCCTATGAAGTACAGGCATCTGCAGCCGCAGCCCTTAACATCCATGGTCTACAGGCTGGGTTAGCTATGCGTACTTTCGAAGTGCCAGGAATGAACGGCCTGCAGCTCATCGATCGCCCTGATGTTGAAGAATTCTATGATGTAGGAAGCGAAGTGCTGGTTTACAAAAGCACTGATGAGCTTATCGACCTTTGCCAACGCATTATCGCTGACCCCACCTGGAGCGATACAATCCGTGCTGCTGGTCTTAAACGCAGTCAAGCTGAGCATACCTTCTTCCACCGTGCACAGAAAATGGATACCCTATGGGGCTAAAGTACGCAGAAGACATCACCGCATGGAGTCGCTGGCAGGCCAATGCTCACCCCCTACGTCGTGGTAAAGTCATGGCTCAACACGCAGTGAACTACCTGAAAAATAGGGGAAATGAACCCGCGGATAACGACGTAACAGTGGGGTATCTTCATACTTGTGAGTGCTTAGCAGACATTTTATTTGTCTTAGATTCGACTACTCCCACCGCTGTTAGTTCTCTTGTCCAACCGGCAGCATATCTTCGTCAGAAGAACTATGCGCTGTGGGCTCCTGAAGATATCACTCATCTCCTTCCTGATGCAGATTGGCAGGTCCGTCAGGTTTCTGGTGAAGAACTTGCACAATACGTCCCTTCCACCGGGCAGGTGGTAGCACTTGGTCACTATATGGAGTATGGTCGGGCAGCCTATCAGTTCTCTCAGAAGCAGGGAGCCCAGTTCGTTACGGTTCAGCATGGTCTCCATACCCCCTATGCGCCCCCGCTAGCCCATGGCACTCATCTTTTGGCTTTTAGTCAGGCTGATGCTGAGTTTTGGATTTCGGGCCGTAGTGATGTTACCTATGACGTGGTGGGTTCACAGTTGTTCTGGGAGGCAGCTCAGAAGCCAAAGGTGGAACTACCCGAATCAGAACAGCAACCCATCTTTCTAGGGCAGATGCACGGGGCTGAGCTATCACGTCGCTCCTACGCTCGTGCAGGGTTCCAGTTTTGTCAGCAAACGGGGGCACGTTACAGACCTCACCCTAATGAAAAAGACAAACTATCTGTACTAACCCATGCTCTATGGGAGAAAATGGGAATAGATATTGACCGTGGTGGGGAGCCCCTTAACACGCTCACTAACCCCGTGGTATCTATTTTTTCCACGGGTGTTCTTGAAGCAGCGATAAGGGGAGTCCCTGCTTGGGTCTACCACCCTAACCCTCCTGCTTGGGTTCAGGAATTCTGGGAGCGTTACGGTCTGCACCAATGGGGAGACGCTCCCACACCAGCACCTGCTGTGCCCGCTGTGCCCCCCGCACAAGCTATCGCAGCTTACTTAGAGGAGAAACTACAGTAGATGCGCGTTTTATGCGTTATACCCGTTCGCGGCGGGTCTAAGGGAATCCCCCGAAAGAATCTCAAGCCGATAGCTGGCAAGCCCCTGGTTGCCTGGACTGTCGAACAGGCTCTTGCCGCAAAGGCTGAGCTAGAAGGCGAGCACCTAGTTGATGTGCTGGTCTCTACTGATGATGCTGAGTTAGCTGATATTGCGCGTGACTACGGCGCTGAGGTTCCTTTCATGCGCCCTGCACATCTGGCAGAAGATACTACTGCTACTGAGCCGGTGATTGAGCATGCTATCGAGTTTTATACTGCCGCGGGCAAGCGTCCGGACGCTGTGATGCTCCTGCAGGCGACGTCCCCCGTCCGCCTACCTGGTACCCTCACTCGCGCTATCCGCCAGTTCGCTGCCTCTGATTCAGATTCCATGGTGGGCGTTATCCCCATTGGCCCTTTTATCTGGGCAGCCACAGAGCCTCCTACAGCCCAGTATGAGGTTATAGCCCGCCCCCGCCGCCAGGAGCTAACGCGTGAAACCTACCGCTACCGTGAAAACGGCTCCATGTACCTCACCAAAACCGAGCTCTACGAAACTCTCCACAACCGCTTAGGCGGCGCCATTGAGCTTTTCATGCTCGATGAGGTCGAAGGCGTAGATATTGACGCCATGATTGACTTTGCTGTTGCTGAGCACCAGCTTCAGGCAACTCTTACCCCCGCAGAGAACGAAGAAGGCTAAAACCTATGATTATTGAACGTAACATCACCCCCTATATCGTCTTCTCTGAGGACCCGGTACTCACTGCTTTGCAGAAAATCTCTGCTAACGGGCAGCGCATCATCTTCCTCGTCAACGAGTCCGGCGTGCTTAAGGGCTCGCTCTCAGACGGCGACTTCCGCCGCTGGCTCATTGCCAACCCCACCGCCTCCCTCGAAACCAGTGCGCTAGAGGTCGCTAACAAAGCCGTCAAAACTGCCCCCGCTGGCTCAGAACCCACAGATCTTCAGGGCGAATTCGCCCAGGGCATCAGCCACCTTCCGCTGGTAGATGAACGCGGCCACCTGGTTGCTATCGCCATGGACGAGCAGAACGTACTGCGTATCGGCCGCACCGAAATTACCGCGGAATCTCCCTCCTTCATCATTGCCGAGATCGGCAACAACCACCAGGGTGATGTCGATTTGGCCAAGCGCCTGGTAGACCTGGCAGTTGATACCGGTGCGGACGCCGTCAAATTCCAGCTACGCGATATGGACGCCCTTTACCGCCAAAAGGGTTCAACCTCAGCCGGTGAAGACCTGGGTGTACAGTACACCCTCGACTTGCTGTCTCGCTTCTCCTTGACTGTGGACCAGATGTACGAGGTTTTCGACCACGTCAAGCAGCACGGCATGGACATCATGTGCACCCCCTGGGACGGCCCCTCCGTCCAGGCCCTCGTTGATTACGGCATTCAGGGTCTTAAGGTTGCCTCTGCTGACCTGACCAACCACGAGCTCCTGCGGGATATGGCTTCCCGCGGCCTGCCCATGCTGGTTTCTACCGGTATGAGCCGTGAAGAAGAGATCCGTGAATCGGTCAATCTGTTGCGCTCCCTGGGTGCCTCCTACGCCTTACTGCAGTGCCAGTCCACTTACCCCGCGCCCTTCAAGGACGTCAACCTGGCCTACATGGACCGCCTGGCTGACATCGGCCAGTGCCTGGTGGGCTACTCAGGCCACGAACGCGGCTACCACGTTCCTATTGCGGCTGTTGCCCGCGGTGCCAAGATTATTGAAAAGCACTTCACCATCGATAAGACCCTTGAAGGTAACGACCACACTGTCTCTCTGCTGCCCGACGAGTTCAAGGCTATGGTGCAGCAGATTCGTGAGGTAGAGGAGTCTATCGGTACTTCCGCCCCTCGCGAGGTATCCACCGGTGAACTCATGAACCGCGTCAACCTGGCTAAGTCACTGGTAGCTACCCGCACCATCGCCAAGGGAGAGGTCGTGACTGAGGCGGACGTAGAGGTCAAGTCACCCGGCCGCGGCCTGCAGCCCAACTACCTGCCCCAGCTTCTGGGACGCACCATGCAGCGTGAGGTCGAGGCAGGCTCCTTCTTCTTTGATGGCGACCTGAAGGACGATCTGGTGACCCGCCGTGACTTCAAGTTTGATCGCCCCTGGGGCCTGCCCGTCCGCTACCACGACTACAAGCCCCTGATTGAGGATGCTGAACCTGACTTCCTGGAGTTCCACTTCTCCTATAAGGACCTTGAAGTCAACATTGATGAGGTCTTTGACCGCAAGCTCGATATGTCCTTCACTACCCACCTTCCCGACCTCTTCGCCGGTGACTTCCTGGTAGATTTGGCCTCCCGCGACCAGGAAACATGGGAACGCTCCATCGCAGAGGTCCAGCGCACCATCGACATCACCCGCGATTTGACCCGATACTTCACCGTCGATGATGACCCCGTCATGGTGGTGACCATGGGTGGCTTCACCAAGGACGGCCACATTGCCCCCTCAGCCCGTGCCGACAAATACGAACGTATCGGCGAGGCACTAGCCAAGCTGGACACCTCAGGTGTGCGCATCGCGGCCCAGACCCTGCCTCCCTACCCCTGGCTCATGGGCGGTCAGCAGTACCACAACCTCTTCCTTGACCCCAAGGACACCGCTGAATTCTCAGACACCTATAACACTGCCCTCTGTCTGGACATCTCTCACACCATGCTGGCCGCTAACTTCCTCAAGATTTCTCTCGCTGAGGCTGTTGAGCTACTAGCACCCCGATCAATCCACCTGCACCTAGTAGACGGCGTAGGCGTAGACGGCGAAGGCGTGCAGGTTGGTGAAGGCGATGTAGATTGGGCAGCCCTCGGCAAGCAGCTGCGTGAGCTAACCCCCAACTCATCCTTCATTCCCGAAATCTGGCAGGGCCACGTCAACAACGGCGAAGGCTTCTTCACCGCACTCGATAGGCTCGAAAAATGGCTCTAAACTCACAACAGCCTACTGTTCTCTTATGTATGCCGGTATCTGATTTTGCTGGAGTAGCACGGCATTTAGTTGATATCGCCCGGAACGGAATTCCTGGTTACAATCTGGTCTTTTTCTGCCCTCAGGGCGAGCTGTCTGAGCATCTAGAAGACCTGAACGTGGATATTAGAACCGGAACTTTCGGACCGGATTATGGATTTTTGCCGTCATATAAGGCCCTGAACCGTGTTATTGATGAGGTTAAACCTGATCTGGTGCATACCCACCTGGCCTATGCGGATGTAGTCGCGGTAGCCGTGGTAAATGCGCGTAAGGCCCGCCACCTCGTGCAGAAGAGTGTTCATGCACCTAAGTTGGTGAGCACCGAACACGGTATTGCTGTGGATGATCTCGTGTTTCATGGGACTGTCCGCCAGCAAAAAATCATGGAGGCTGTCCACCGGGTCCGTCTATGGTTTACGGACGGCAAGATTGCTGTATCTAAGTTCAACGCGGTACAGATGCGTAAGAAGTGGGGGGCCCGTGACATCACGGTTATACCTAACGGTGTCGATTTGGACGTCGTCGCCGAGAAGGTCGCCCAAAAACGAGTGCCCGGTCAGCCGGGCGTACTTCGTGTAGTTTCTATGGCACGTTTGGCACCTGAGAAAAAAATTGATGTGCTCATTGATGCTTTCGCTCTGGTTCTTCAGCAGGACCCTTCTGCTCAACTTGAAATAGCTGGGAAGGGTGAATGCCTAGAGGATTTGCAAAAGCAGGTCGCAGATTTGGGTATCCAGGAGAATGTGAACTTTTCTGGCTTTAACGATCCGTTTGAAGTGATGAGGCGTAACGACCTTCTCGTGCAGCTATCAATCGCGGAGAACAATTCCTATACCCTACTTGAGGCTAAAGCGGGCGGTCTAAAAGTTATAGCAACAGCGATGGGTGGTAACCCCGAGCAACTAGAACCTGAAGAGATGGTACCTGCCCTCACCGCTTCAAACCGGTCAGAAATTGTTGAGGCCGCAGCCCAGAAAATTCTTAGTTATGAGAATAGCGCTATCAGTAATAATAATTTTTCCTGGGATAGCACTAAAGCAATGACTAAGAATATAGGAAAGAAATATAGAACAGTCTTAAATAATGAATACCGATAATGCTCAAGCCTCGCAATCGAAGGTAAACGAATTTTCTTGGAATGTTAAAACATCCCAAGCTATTAAGCTAGAAGTAGCTAAGATAGCTCAAGGAACCGGAAAAATAATTATACTTGATTTTATAGTCGGATTCTTGCTGATTTTTCGATGGATTCCTCAGGTAAATTTTCCGCCTTCTGCTTTACTTCTTGTAGTTTATGTTTCTCTGAAACTGCTTAGGCGCTCTCAGCGTACGGTGAGGCTTGCTCCCGCTATCCTTGCACTTTTCTTAATTGGTGCTATATATGTATTCACGGTATCGACATTCGTATACGAGATCAGTTATGAAGTTTCGGGGCAAAGACTGATTAGAATTTTTTCAGTGGTTTTATTTGCCCTATTGATAGCAGATGGCCGTATCGATCTCAAATCTCTTATCCTTGGTTTCGGCAGTGGTCTTATTTTTAACGCTGTAGCTTTTTATGCAGGTGTTGCCCCAGCCCCGTATGGGGAGTACCTTGCGGGGTGGATTGGCGATAAAAATGTTGCTGGTCTCTATCATGCCATTGTTCCACTCGTTATTTTTGTCCTATACAGTAAGCCTTGGCAACGAATAACCTTGCTAGTCTTTGCTTTGCCACTGCTGTGGGCTACAGGGTCGCGCACTAGCATTGGAGCCTTTATAATTGCTATTTTGTGGATGTTATTTGCAGGGCGACTAAACCTATTTATGAAATTCTTATTTGGCGGTTTAGTCATCTGGCTTTTTGAATGGGCTCAAGAAAATTTTGCTGATTCAGAAGTTTTTGGTGATAGAGCCGGAACTGACTGGTTTCGTGAACAAATCGATAATGCTTCACTGATTAAAGTTCAGAATACTCCATGGTTTGGACAAGGGCTTGGACAAGCAACAGTACCTATTGAGGGGAAAAGCAACCAATTCTTCCATAACTCTTTTTGGACCTTGTATGTTGAAGGGGGATGGCCTTGGACTATCTTGGTTCTAGGAGTTACCCTTATTGTCATATTTATTATGAAGCAGCCTCAGTCTCCTCGACAGATTGGTGCAGAAGCTACGACAGTTGTTCTGTTGGCCTGTTCATGGCGACTTGGTGAAGTAATTCTAACTATGCCTTGGGGTCTTGCTATGGGACTTGCTCTTTATTACCTGTCAAGCTCCGAATCCTTGAAGCATAAAAGAAGTTCTTCTTTCAAACAGTATGCTAAATCTGAAAATATCATTTTTAGAGATAGACAATATTAAATATCTCAACGACGAACAAGATATAAGGGGTATTGGTGCCAATTTGTTATGATGCTCGCTGGGTCGGCAACTATGGAATAGCCAGGTATGCGACAGAAAGCTCAAAGAATTTTCCTTCAGAATTTCTTCGACCGCTTCATGCTAAGTTCTCCCCCTTATCACCTTTAGGTCTTGCAGAGTGGGAACTGAATAATCTGCCTCGAAAGCTGAAGAAAGAATATTATTATTCCCCGTCTTTTACCCCATCTCTATCACATGGGCATAAACAGACTATTACTGTTCATGATTTAATTCATCTTGATGTCCCTGGTGAATCATCAAAAATTAAAAAAACTTATTATGAAAACGTAGTTAAGAAAGTTATTCAGAATTCTGATTTAACATTTACTGTTTCGAGATATTCTCAAGAAAGAATAGCGGAATGGGCAAATATCGATTTGCAGAGGATAGTTATAACTGGTAATTCGGCTAGTGCAATATTTAGCCCTAGTGGTGATAAGTATCAAATTGGGAATCCGTACATCCTTTACGTTGGAAATACAAAACCACATAAGAATTCAGAATGTGCACTAAATATTTTGAGAGCTATTCCTGGGAATGTATCTTTGCTCATGGTGAGTTCAAAAACTTCTGAACTCATGGCCAAGATATCAGAGATGAAACTTGAAGGGAGGGTTCGGATTCTCGAAGATGTTTCCGAGGAATCTCTTGCAAAAATCTACAGAGGAGCTAGATTACTTTTGATGCCTTCTTACTATGAAGGATTTGGCCTTCCTGTCCTTGAGGCTATGGCAAGCGGTATTCCTGTCGTTGCATCAAATACAACAAGTCTCCAAGAGATTATTGCAGATGCAGGATTGATGTTTAATCCGTCTGATAGCGAAGAGGGGGCTGACCTAGTAAACCAGCTACTTGATGATTCTCCCATAAGGGATGCCCTCATTTTCAAAGGGCTAACCAGAAGTTTAGATTATCAGTGGGAAAATATATCAAACACTATATATTCCCACTTAATCCAGGTCTGTAATCAAACACAATAAAACATGAATACAATAAATATCCCTAAGTATAAAGCAGCAGTTATCATACCGACTCGTGGTGGAGCTGATAAGCTTCACTATCCTCTTGATTCACTTTCACAGCAAACTGAAAAAGATTTTCAAGTAATAGTAGTCGTGGATGGCGATGTGGACGGCTCAGCTCAGATTGTTCAAAAATATATTGATTCAGAAAAGCTTAACCTAGAACTAATTGTATTTGACGAAAATCAAGGCCGAGTATCTGCTCTGAATGCAGGCTACAATGCTGCTGACGCAGAAATATTGATTCGCTGTGATGATGATATCGAAGTTAAACCAGACTATATTGCTAATCACCTCTCATACCATCAAGGTGATAGTGAGATAGGGGTTATGGGACTAGTCCATAACAAATTCCCTGATACTCCTCATGCTCGGGCCTATGGCTACTATCGCGATAGAAAATTCCGTGAAGAGGCTTATAATGCCTCCAAAGACCAAGTTTGGCATTACTGGGCAGCAAACTGTTCTATGCGAGCTACTACTTTTAAAAAAGTTGGCGGCTATGATCAGCGATACCGTCGATACGGCTGGGAGGATGTTGATATGGGCTATACACTATACATGGCTGATGTAGAACTTATCCTTGCACCCGAGTTAGAAGTGGACCACTATATTGCGGCGACAACCACTGCAGGCCGAGCACGCCGTGCATTACATTCTGGAGCTTCTCGACAGATTTTCATAGAAAAACATGGTAAACATGTTCTTTCTGAACCTAATCCAAAAGGAATCTGGGGCGTCTGTGTTCGCCTCTTAGCAGCAATTAGTACTGAAAAAAATATCCAATGGTTTGGTGCTCTTATCGATTCTGTTGCTGATAAGTTTCCTCCTCATATTGCAGAGAAATTTATGGCTCTTATAATTGAGAGTGCCAGTTTTGCAGGGGTCAAGTATCCTAATCGTGCACGCGTCGTCTTTTAATCAGAGGGAACTAATGAGATTGTTTGGCTGGACAGACGGTAAATCAAAACACCAGAAAAAAATACCAGAGATCGCTATCGCTCATGACTACCTAACCCAGCGTGGGGGAGCGGAGCGCGTCGTCCTTGCCATGCACCGTGCCTTCCCCGATGCCCCTATCTATACAACCTTGTACGACCCAGAAAAGACGTACGAAGAATTCAAAAACTGCACAATTATCACCTCTCCCCTTAATAAAGTACCCCTCTTCAGAAAAGACCACAGACTCGCTCTTCCACTCTTGCCCATCTTCTCAAGTCTCTTGCGTCCCAGAGCAAATAAAGTCTTGGTCTCATCAACGGGCTGGGCCCACGGGTTTCACCTACCAAAAAAAACACTCGTATACTGTCACTCACCAGCCCGATGGATCTACCTAACAGACCAATATCTAGGAGATACAGCGAATCCGCTAATCGCCTGGGTTTTTAAATTCCTACGGCCCCTCCTACTGCGATGGGACCAGCACGCTGCCGCCAAGCAGCCCCACTACGTAGCAAATTCGAGTACAATCCAACGTCGAATTCAGGACGTCTACGGTAAAGACGTAGACATCATCTACCCACCTTTTTCCGTTAAAGAAGGCGACCGCCTAAAGGAAATTCAGGGCCTTGAAGAATTTATGGCTGGCGGCTACTTCTTAATCGTTTCAAGACTCCTGCCCTACAAAAATGTACAACATGCTCTGCAAGCCTTTGCAACGCTCGATGAAAAACTCCTGGTCATCGGGGCCGGTCCCATGAAAAATGAGCTAGAAGAAAAAGCTACCCCTAACGTGGCTTTTGCTTCAAACCTCTCTGATGAACAAATGAGCTACGCTTATGCTCATGCCACCGCACTACTGGCAATCTCCCATGAAGATTTCGGTATAACCCCCCTCGAAGGGGGAGCCTTCGGGAAACCAACCATCGCTCTCCACGCAGGAGGATTCCTCGATACCATAGTCGAAGGCGTCAACGGAACTTTCATTGAGTCGCCCACACCCTCCGACATCGAGGCTGCCGTGCGCCGTTTCAACCCCGCTGATTTCGACGCTTCTGCGGTGAAAGCCCACGTACAGAAATTTTCAGAAGAGCGTTTCAGTGAAGAAATAATCCAAAAAATACGAAAACTATAGAAAATCAACCAGTCATCAATCAAATATAGAGAAGCTCCCTGAACGGGGAGCTTCTCTATTGTTTAAGCTACTTGTTCGATGAGCCCTTGTCTCTCTAGCGTAGCTAGAAAATCTAAAATACTGTCAGCCACGGTCTCTCTGTCCACACCATAAATCTCAGCCATCTCATGAATTAGTTCTTCACTACCCATGGATGTTTCTAACAACTCCCAAATGAGTAGGCCTACACCATTGAAAGTAAAGATGTGAGAACTTTCAATATCTGCTACGTACAGTACTTCTTGATTGTTGAGGGATACCTCAGAACCGTAAACGTAGGCTGTAGTGGCGCACCGCTGGTATTTCATTTCTTTCTCTTCCGCTTCTTAGGGGTAATTTTAGCGAATCTACTGAGAAATTTTTGACGTATCTCTCGTTTACTGGGGGAATGGCCTAACTCCATAGCAAGATGGTCTCTATTAACCTTGAAAATATCCAGAACCGTTCTAATCTTAGCGATGAAGCCAGGTGCCGTCCTCACCCTGGCATACCAGCGAGTCATATCTGACGTTTTTTGTGAAGCGGTCCTCCACAATAAATAGTCAGGGTGAGAGGCATAATCATCTATGGTGCCTTGAGCTGCCGCATAAGCCAGCATAGCTTCTAACTCAAACACTCTCTTCTCTAAGAGGTGCTTTTCTTCCTTAGTAAGAAGTTGGTTGAGGTACTCTACGTCAGGTTTATGTGGGGAGGTGGACCGTGCAGCATGGATATAGACTACGATACGAGAATCTACAAGTGAAGTGGTCAGACAGGGGTAACCAGCAATAGTTTTAGTGCGGCGCTGCTCCCATAAACGGTTGAAGGCAGTAGTGCTATCAGAACCTAAACCAGGAAAAGCCCGGTGCACATCAGCTAAACCCCACGTGGGGTGATAGATAGTCATCGCGTGATGGTAATCAGACCCTGTTTTGAAGGTTGTTAAGACTTTCCAGCCAGCGCCTTCAACTGCTTTCACAAATGAATCTATATGATGTGGGCGAACCAAGACATCTACATCGGTACTGGTCCGTGTTCTGGGGTACGTATCTTCACCAAAAATATACCCCTTGATGTGCAAGAGATCCACCTCAGCTAAGGCCGCCAGCCGCTGAAGATGTGCGTGGCTTAACATAATACGAGCTTTGAGGGGAACCTCTTTATAGTTTTCGCCTTCGGTTAAGGTCTCACGCGGTGCTGAAGGTGTTGTCACAAATATCCTGTTTCATAACATAAGAGCTAGCTGGCAGTAATGGAAAGAGGGGAAGGCCTAGCCTCCCCCTCTTTTAGAGACCGATAGAGACGGTCTATGCAGTCGTTTTGTGGTTGCGCTTCCGTTTTTTACCCTTACCTTGGGAGTCTGCCTCATCTACACCGTAATAGTTAGAGTAGGCACCATTAGAAGAGTAAGCGAACCCATAGTAGGTATTACCCAGACCGGTGCGAGGAGCACGGTTGATAACAACGCCTAACAACTGAGCATTGACCTTGCGCAAGTTCGCTGCTGCCTCCGCCAGATTCTCTTTGCGAGTCTTACCTACGGTACCTACTAAGACGACGCCGTCAACAGCAGTTGAGAGGAGCGTAGCATCGGTAACCGGCAGCACCGGGGGGACGTCAATAATTACAGTGAACTCAGATGCGAGCTCTACAATGAGCTGGCGCATCTTATCAGACCCTAAGAGCTCAGAGGGGTTCGGGGGAATACGACCAGCAGGCAAGACGAAGAGCTGAGTATCTTCAAACTGACGAACCGCATCTGAGAGCTCAACCTGCCCTGCAAGAACCTGTGTGAGGCCAACCTTGGAGTCAATTTTGAACTTCTTCGCAATGGTTGGGCGGCGCAAGTCAGCATCGATAATAATGACAGGTTCGCCAGCGTCAGCCAAAGCACGAGCAATAGAGGTTGAGACGGTTGATTTACCTTCACCGGGTTCAGCAGAGGTGACAATCAGTGAACGAGGGGGATTATCAACATTCACAAAGCGCAGGTTAGTGCGTAGCTGACGGATAGCTTCCTGTGAGATGTGGTCATTTTGAGCGCGAAGAATATTATTCTCAGAGAGTTCTTCTGAGACAGGCAATACGCCCAAGATACCGGCATCTGTTGCTTTGGTGGCGTCATCCCGCGTACGTAGCTTGGTATCTACGGTGCGACGCAGCAAAATTGCTGCCAGAACGAGAGCCAAACCAATTAGAGCTCCTATTCCCACGAGTTTAGGTACATCAGGGCTTACAGGAGAGCGGTTAAGAGTTGCATCTTCTAGGGGAATAACTCGCACTGAGCTTGATCCCTCTAGATCATTTGCAACTTTTGCCACAGCCTGCAAGGAGCTATTAGCAAGTGCCTGGGCGTTCTCGGGTGAGGTACCAGTAGCAGAAACATTGATAAGCGCTGAATTAGCGTCTACTGTGGCACGAAGATTCCCCTGAATCTGGGCAGGGGTAAGGTTAAGCTCAGGGTTAGCTGCTGCAATCTCTTGAGCTACAGGGCCACTATTAACAAATGCTAAGTAAGCCGCAGCCTTTTCTTTCGCGGCTGCTGAACCTGAGATAACTTCACCAATCCCAGTGCCATCACCTACCGTTACATAGCCAGTGGCACTAGAAGCGTAGACCCTAGGCTGAAGCATTGAATAGCCAAAGCCAAGAAGAGCACCTACGAGAAGCCCCGCGAGGAGAAGTTTCAGATTGACGCGTAACATGCGTACAACATCGAGTATGGTCATAGGTCACCTAAGTATGAGTAAGAAGAAAACAAATAAACTTTCTTGAGTCTACCAGCGGATTCAGCAGACCTCTAGGAAAGCGAAAAGCAAGTTTTGGAGTGCCTGCTAGTTTAAGAAAGCAGACCCATCAGGTAGGCCCCGTAGCCGCTCTTCACTAGGGGGGCTGCTAGCTCTTCAAGCTTTTCGTCGCTAATCCAGCCCATACGCCAGCCAATTTCCTCAGGAGAACCGATGGAGAGACCCTGGCGGGCTTGAACGGTGCGGATAAAACTGGTGGCGTCTGCCAGTGAGTCAAAGGTGCCGGTATCGAGCCAGGCGGTTCCGCGGGGGAGAACTTCTACCTGTAGTTTTCCTTGGTCAAGGTAGACACGGTTAAGGTCGGTAATCTCGAGCTCGCCGCGAGGAGAGGGTGCAATGGCCTTGGCATACTCGACGACATTATTGTCGTAGAAGTATAGACCCGGGATGGCGTAGTCACTCTTAGGCTTTTCTGGCTTTTCTTCGATGGAAATAGCCTTGAAGTTTTCATCGAACTCAACAACGCCGTAGGCAGTAGGGTCAGATACCCGATAACCAAAGACAGCGGCGCCGTCTACGTCATTGTATTTACGGAGCTGATTACCAAGCCCGGGGCCATAGAAAATATTATCCCCCAGCACGAGGGCTACTGAATCGCTCCCAATATGCTCTTCACCCAGAATAAAAGCCTGTGCTAGGCCGTCTGGAGAAGGCTGAACCTTGTAGCTAAAATTCACGCCGAACTGGGAACCATCGCCCAAAAGACGGCGGAACTGGTCCTGATCCTGGGGCGTGGTGATAATCAGGATATCCTGAATACCTGCCAGCATGAGAGTGGAAATGGGGTAGTAAATCATCGGTTTGTCATAAACCGGAGTGAGCTGCTTGCTGATGCCGAGCGTGATGGGGTGGAGACGTGAGCCTGTACCACCTGCGAGTAAAATTCCCTTCATACCCCCATTCTGGCATGAACACCACATTTTTCGGTGCTATCAGAAACCCAAAATAAGGTGATTTGCCACTAGTGTTATAGCTATGGGAAAAATTCTTGTTACCGGCGGTGCCGGCTTTATCGGTTCTAACTTCGTCCACTACCTTATTGATAATACTGACCATAAGGTCGTTGTGCTCGATAAGATGACCTACGCTGCCAACGAGATGTCACTGGCAGGTCTGCCTGCTGACCGCTTTGAGCTGGTTAAGGGCGATATTGCCGATATGGATGTTGTTGATGGCTTGGTAGGTGAGGCGGACGCTGTCGTCCACTACGCTGCTGAATCTCACAACGATAACTCCTTGAACGACCCTAGCCCTTTTATTCACACTAACCTCATTGGTACTTTCACCCTGCTTGAGGCAGTGCGTAAGCACAAGACTCGCTACCACCACATCTCAACTGACGAGGTGTTTGGTGATCTAGAACTAGACGATCCCGCTAAGTTCACCGAAACCACCCCCTACAACCCCTCATCCCCGTACTCATCTACCAAGGCTGGTTCTGACCTACTAGTGCGTGCCTGGGTACGTTCCTTTGGTATCGAAGCAACTATCTCTAACTGCTCCAATAACTACGGGCCTTACCAGCACATCGAGAAGTTTATTCCGCGCCAGATTACCAACATTCTGGCTGGCATCAAGCCCAAACTCTACGGTGAGGGGCTCAACGTGCGCGACTGGATTCACGCTTCTGACCATTCTTCCGCGGTCCACACCATCCTGGAAAAGGGCAATATCGGGGAGACCTACCTGATTGGTGCTAACGGCGAAGAAAACAACATCACTGTTCTGCGCACTATTCTGCGTCTGATGGGCCAGCCTGAGGACGCCTTCGAGCACGTGGTAGACCGCCCCGGCCACGACCTGCGCTACGCCATCGACGGCACCCGCCTGCGCGAGGAACTGGGCTGGGAACCCCAGTTCACCAACTTTGAGGCCGGTCTGGCGGACACCATCGCCTGGTACACCAATAACCGTGCCTGGTGGGAGCCCCTCAAGGCTGAGGTCGAAGCCAAGTACGCAAAGGCAGGCCAGTAATGCCCAAAGAATTAGCTGTTCACACAACGGAAATCCCGGGCCTGCTTGTTATCGACATCCCGCAGCACGGTGATAACCGTGGCTGGTTCAAGGAGAACTGGCAGCGCGAGAAAATGGTTGCCGCCGGTCTACCAGATTTCAGCCCGGTACAGAACAACATTTCTTTTAACGCTTCTGCCGGCACTACTCGCGGTATCCACGCTGAACCCTGGGACAAATACGTCTCGGTAGCCACCGGCCGTATCTTTGGCGCTTGGGTTGATTTGCGAGCCGGAGAATCTTTTGGCAAGACTGTCACTGTAGAGCTTGGCCCCGATACTGCTGTTTTTGTTCCCCGAGGGGTAGGTAACTCCTTCCAGACCCTGGAAGACAACACAGCCTACACCTACCTGGTCAATGACCACTGGTCAGCGGACGCCCAGGGGGAGTACTCCTTCCTCAACCTCGCCGATGAAACCGTAGCCATTGACTGGCCCATTGCTCTGGAGCAAGCAGAACTCTCTGACAAGGATAAGAACCACCCCCGTCTTGCTGAGGTAGAGCCCCTAGCTCCTGCCCCCCTGCTGGTGGTCGGTGCGAACGGGCAACTGGGCCGTGAGCTGGTCAAGCAGCTTGACGCATCCGGCACCCCCTACCTTGCTGTTACTCGTGCAGAACTTGACCTAGCGCATCCTGACAGCTGGGCATCTGCCTACCGTTGGCGTTCCCTGCGCGGCATTATCAACGCGGCAGCCTACACCGCGGTTGATCAGGCTGAGACTCCTCAAGGGCGCGCGGAGGCCTGGGCTGCCAACGCCACTGGTGTTGCGGCCTTGGCACAGGTTGCGGACGAAGCTGGCATCCCACTGGTGCATGTCTCTACCGACTACGTTTTTGATGGTTCCCTACCGCTCGGTGAAGAATACACAGAGGACGCCCCGGTGGCTCCTCTGGGCGTGTATGGCCAGTCGAAAACTGCTGGTGAAATGGCTGTTCGATCGGTACGTCGTCACTATGTTGTGCGTACCTCCTGGGTGATGGGCGACGGTAAGAACTTTATTGAAATTATGAAGTCCCTGGCGGAGCGTGGCGTGAACCCCACCGTGGTTTCTGACCAGTATGGCCGGCCCACCTTTACTGAGGATCTTGCCGGAGCAATCCTGCATCTGGTGGAAAAGAACTGCAAGTTCGGTACTTACCACGTCTCTAATACAGGGGAAGTGTTGACTTGGGCTGACTTGGCGAAAGCTGTTTTTGAGCTGGCGGGTCACTCAGCAGATAGGGTAACCCCGGTGTCTACAGCTGAGTATTTTGCGAAGGCAGAGAGTTTTTCGCCACGACCAAGTAATTCTGCCATGGATTTATCAAAGATAATTGATGCTGGATTTGTGCCTCGAAACCACAAAGATGCGTTAAATGATTATTTTGGAGCCGTGTAGTATGAAGAAAGTAGACGCAAAATTTTCTGTTATTATTCCAACCCTCCAACGTTCGGAAGTGTTGTCTAAGGTTATTGATCTCTGTGATAACCATCCGCGTGTGGGCGAAGTTATCATCATTAATAATGAACAAAAGCCTCTCGACTTTGATAGCCCAACGGTTCGTGTAGTAAACTTAGAACAAAATATTTTTGTTAACCCTGCATGGAACATGGGGGTATCGCTTGCACATTATGATTTGATTGCGCTTGTCAATGATGATGTTCTTTTTGATCCGGTAGCTTTTGATGTTGTTGCTAGGGCCTTGAGTAAAAATACCTTTGGGATTATTGGTCCCGATAAATCTTGTTTTGAAGCTCCTACGTCACAGTCTCGAGTTAGACTGGCGCGTATTAGGCCTACTGTTGATGGCTTTGGAACATTTATGTGCTTGCGCAAGGAAAATTATATTAAGATTCCAGATTCCTTAAAAATTTGGGGTGGTGATGATGTTCTCATTCAGTTTCAAAATAGGCCTCCTGGAGTTCTTGTGGGAGTTTCGTTTGAAACTGAGATGAGCACCACCTCGAGTGATGTATCGTTCCAAGGCATGCGGAAAAATGAGGACGATACGATTATTGAAATACTAGATGGTTCGTATGGTGACATTTGGTGGCATCGGCCCTTTAACTTCTATAACTCTCAAATTCGTCCTATGCAGGACCGGATTAAATTAGCTTTTGGTAAAATATTGAAACGCTAACGAAATAATAGATGTGATATAAATTATCGCCTTGGAGTGTTGTCTTTTCTTTGATTCTGTTGAATAATTAGACCCGTGCACTTTGTGCGCAGGCCAAGGCAGTGGAATGCTGGTGGGAAACCCCGGTAGGTCCGAAACTGACAGTGGCTGGTTAGAAAGCGATTTCTGGCGCCAGTTCACTACACCACTTGGCGCATCGACAACTAACCACAGAAAGGATGGCCCTCATGTCAGAGACCATCAAGATTTCAGCAACCGTCCGCACCGACTTCGGTAAGGGCTACGCCCGCCGTATCCGCATGGCCGGTGACATCCCCGCAGTTATCTACGGCCACGGCGAAGAGCCCAAGCACGTAGTACTACCCGGTCACGCAACCACCATGGCAGCCCGTGTGCCCAACGCAATCCTCGAACTTGACATCGAAGGTGACTCACACCTGGCCATGATCAAGGACATCCAGCGTCACCCCATCCGCCCCGAACTGCAGCACATCGACCTGCTGACCGTTAAGCGCGGCGAGCGTGTTGAGATCGAGGTTCCCGTACACATTGAAGGTGAACCCGCCGTTGGTGCCGTTGCAAACCAGGAAGAAACCGTACTGCTGGTTGAAGCAGACGCCCTGAAGGCACCTGAAGCTCTCGTTGTTAACATCGAAGGCCGCGAAGCAGGCGCACACGTTCTGGCTTCCGACGTTGAACTGCCCGCTGACGTCACCCTCGTAGCAGATGCAGAACTGCTGGTTGTTAACATCTCCGAGCCCGCTGAACTCGACGTCCCCGAGGTCGGCGAAGAAGGCGAAAACGCACCCGAAGGTGCTGAAGCAGACGCTAAGGTAGACGAAGCTAAGTAAGCTCTGTAACTACCTCACCTCTTTGTAAGGCCCGTACCGTAGTCAACGACGGTGCGGGCCTTCTCTTAGCTCGATAGACTCTTTACATGCTTACCGGATTCTTGCGCCGTAGGAAGGGCAAAAATATGTCAGATGCATGGCTCATCGTTGGTCTGGGGAACCCTGGCCCAGAGTACGCTGCAACCCGTCACAATATCGGGCAGATGGTGCTCGATGAATTAGCGAACACCGTTGGCGGTAAGTTCAAAAAGCACGGTAAAGCTCGTGCCCAGGTTTTAGAAGGACGCCTGGGTGTGGGTGGCGCGAAAGTTGTGCTGGCAAAGCCTCTCACCTACATGAACGTATCGGGTGGGCCCGTCTCTGCCTTGGCCCAGTTTTATGGCATCGACTCCGAAAAAATCATCGTGGTGCACGATGAGCTTGATATCCCCTTCGATTCCATCAAACTAAAAATCGGTGGGGGAGAGGGCGGCCATAACGGCCTGCGTGATATTAGCAAGGCCCTGGGGACTAAGAATTACTACCGGGTGCGTACTGGTATTGGTCGCCCTCCGGGGCAGATGCAGACAGCTGATTTTGTGCTGAAGCCTTTTACAACCGCGGAGAAGAAAGATTTACCTTTCCTTATCTCTAATGCGGCTCATGCTGCAGAGATGCTGATTAAAGAGGGCCTCTTGGGCGCTCAACAGCGCTACCACGCAGCGTCATAGCATCAGCCAGCACGTTTCTAGCCGAGAGCTAAGCCCTATAGCGTAGCCTTACTACCAATTCCGCCCCGCAGGGAATAGGCTAGAAAAATGTGCCGTTATATCAGGCGTACCCAATGGAAAGGTAAACACAGTGGCTAGCCAATACCGCACCCCAGCCGGGGCAGAGCTCACCAATGAGCTCGTTACCGAACTACGCAAGGACTACCCCATCCTCAGTCGTGAGGTCAACGGCCGTCCCCTGGCCTACCTCGATACCGGAGCCACCAGTCAAAACCCCCTGCAGGTACTGGATGCCGAACGTAACTACTACCTCGGCGTCAACTCAGCCGTCCACCGCGGTGCCCACACCCTGGCCGTTGATGCCACTGACGCCTTCGAGGACGCCCGCCGCACCGTAGCCTCCTTCATAGGCGCAGCAGAAAACGAACTCGTCTGGACCTCCAACGCCACCGAAGCTATCAACCTGCTCACCTACTCCTTCGGCAACGCATCCGCTGGGATAGGTGGGCAGGCCGCTACCCGCTTTGCCCTAGGGGAGGGTGACGAGATCGTCACCACCGAGCAAGAACACCACGCCAACCTCATCCCCTGGCAGATCCTGGCTGCCCGCACCGGGGCGAGCCTGCGCTACATCCCCGTCACCGATGAAGGGCTCATTGACTACGAAGCTGCCGAGAAAATCGTCACCGAACGCACCCGCGTCCTTACTTTCACCCACGTCTCTAACGTGGCAGGGTCCATCACCGATGTAAACTTCATGGTCTCCCTGGCCAAAAAAGTTGGGGCGCTCACCGTACTGGATGCTTGCCAGTCAGTGCCGCATATGCCCGTAGACGTCAAAAAACTCGGCGTAGACTTCGCAGCCTTCTCCGCCCACAAAATGCTCGCCCCCACCGGAATCGGTGCCCTCTACGGCCGTAACGAGCTACTAGAGGCCATGCCCCCCTTCCTCACCGGCGGGTCCATGATCACCAAGGTCACCATGACCGAAGCCAAATGGATGCCCGCCCCCATCAAATTCGAGGCAGGAACCCAACGCGTCTCCCAAGCCGTCGCCTGGGCCGAAGCCATCCGCTACCTCCAGCACCTAGGCATGGAACAAGTCCACGCCTGGGAAACCAAACTGGGGCAGCTCCTAGCTGAAGGCGTCAGTTCCATTCCCGGCGTCCGCCTCATAGGGCCAGCAGCCGACCAGCCCCGCGCAGGGCTCACCTCCCTCCACCTTGATGGAGTGCACCCCCACGACGTCGGTCAGCTCCTTGACGAACAAGGCATCGCCGTGCGCGTAGGCCACCACTGCGCCCAACCCCTCCACCGGGCCCTGGGCATCACAGCCTCCACCCGCGCCTCAGCCTACATCTACAACACCACCCACGATGTAGAACGCTTCATCGAAGAACTCTCAAAGGTACGCCGCTACTTCGGCTACACCGACTAACACCAACCAGCCACAGAAAGAAGAAACAGCATGAGCGGCCTTGAACAGCTCTACCAGCAGATCATTCTCGAACACTCCAAGCAGCGCTCCGGAGAAGGCCTCATCGACCCGGCAGCTGGAACCTGCACCGCCACCAACCACCAATACAACCCCACTTGTGGCGACGAGATCAACCTGCGTGTCATCCTCAAAGACGACCAGAAAACTATCGACTCCATCTCCTGGGAAGGTGACGGCTGTTCCATCTCCATGGCCGCTGCCTCCGTCCTCTCAGAGATGGCCCCTGGCATGAGTACCCAAGAATTTCAAAAGCTCATCGATGACTTCCGCGAAATGCTCCGTTCCCGCGGCCAAATCGAACCCGACGAAGAAACCCTGGGCGATGCTGCAGCCTTCGCCGGTGTCTCCAAGTTTGTTGCCCGCGTCAAATGCGCCATGCTCTCCTGGGTGGCTGCTGAAGAAGCCACCAAGGAAGCCAGCAAACCCTAACCGGTACTGTCCCCCAAAGTGACCCCGCAAGTGTCCTTACCCTGCCGCGCACCTTAACGTAGGGTTAAAAGCGAAACACACCTGTGCTAAAGAGTTGCGCGTTCGCACCGCGCCCGCTCTCATACATTCTTAGGGGAAAATATGAACATCGGTTACGCTGCTGGAGCCTTCGACCTATTTCACGTAGGCCACCTCAATATTCTGCGCCAGGCCAAGAAAAACTGCGACTACCTCATCGCTGGGGTAGTCTCTGACGAGATGCTAGAACTCACCAAAGGGCGCAGGCCCATGGTGCCCCTAGCCGAGCGCATGGAAATCGTTGCCCACATCGACTTTGTGGACGAAGTACGCGCCGAAACGGTAGTCGACAAACTCGAAACCTGGGAGCAAGTAGGCTTCAACACCTTCTTCAAGGGAGATGACTGGAAGGGAACCCCTCGCGGCATCGACCTGGAAAAGCGCTTCGCCCAGGTCGGTGTGCAGGTTGTCTACTTCCCCTATACCTCCCACACATCTAGCACCCAGCTACGGCAAGCCCTGGAAGCTCTCAACACCCCCATAGCAGCCGCAGCCTAAAAGGGTCAAAGACCACACAAAAGACAAGGACGCCCCGCCCTCCTTCCTCTATTCGTTAGGGGAGTGGAGCGCGGGGCGTCCTGGGTATCTAGAGGCTCCTAGTAGTTAGCCTTAATGTACTCTTCTGCGCTGGTGCCCAGAGTTGAGAAGACACGGCCAATCTGAGGCTCAGCGGCAGCAGCAATCTTCTTGCCCACCAGAGGAATAGAGCACTTGACCTCACCATCGACCTTAACCTCGGTGGTCTCACCGGCAGGGGTGAGGGTCTGGGTTGCCTTACCGGTAACGGGAATACCCTTAACAGATACCTCAGAATCTACGGTGCGAGAACCATCGGCTGCAGGGGCTGAGACACGGTCAACCTGTGAAACAGCGACACCGTTTGATACACCAGGGATTTTCTTGGCCATATCAGGGATACGGTCTGCGGGGATAGCGCGCACAGTGGTAGCAGTGAAAGCACCAGCGGGATCCCCATCAAGAGAGAAGGACTCGAAGGAGATGCGGACCTTTTCGCTGGCGAAACGAGCGAAGTTCTCATCTGCAAAAGCGCGAACTACATCGTCGATAGAAGCGTTGATAGTGGTTGAACTCTGAACAGCCATGGGCTCTCTCTTTCAGGGGCGGTGATAAAAGGGTCGTACCCTATTCTACGGGGTCGGCTTGAGGGCGTGAAAGCGTGGGGCGGCCTTGCTTACTGAGAGCGGAATCCGGCGATAATCTGCCCGGCCCGGCGCAAAAAACCGCTGTTGTCGGCAGAACCTAAGTCTTCTAACTTCGCTGAGAGGTTATCTGAAGCCTGATCACTACCGGGAACCCGGTAGGTGCCCCGCAGCGAACCGGGGTCGGCAAAGGCCGCGTCCAGCTTATTGCAGAGATCTTCAGGGCTGGTGACCACGATAGTTTCACCGTGACTTTCCATCACCCGGGAGAACTCTACCTGGTGGTTATCAACGACCTCATCGAGATCAGCCACCCGGGGTACAGCCAAAGGAATAGCTCCAACCTCACGGGCATCAAGAATGGAACCAGGGCCACCCTGGACCAGCACCACCTTAGCGGACCGGTAGAGATCAAGTAGCTCAGCGCGCGGCATACGCTCCACAGCCTCCGCATGCTGGGGCGGGGCCGTAAAACCGTGCTGCACCAAAGCTCTTACCTGGGGTCGGTCCGCCAGGTAGGTATCAACCCAGGTGATGAGACGATCAAAGTGGTGGTGGTCGGTGCCCAAAGAGACAACTAGGTCGTAGGCTTTAGCCGGGTTTAGGGCAGGTTCAAAAGCGTCTGTCACAGGAGCCTCCTAAAGAATATGGCCAATATTGACGGCTTCGGGGAAGGTCTTCTTCTGCTCCTCCCACTGCACCACAAAAAGGTCGCTCATGGGGTAGCACATGCGCCCGGTGAGAGTGGGCATGGTGATACGGTCGTAGGCCTCAATAAAAACGGTTTTGATGCCCAGTAGCTTGGCAATGATGAAGAAGGGAACAGCTACCGCAGCCCCGGTAGAAATCACCGCATCGGGCCGCTCTTTGCGCAGCACCCGCCAGGCTACCCTCACATTGCGAATCGCATTAGGGATATTACGGGTGGTGGGGAAATGCACCCAGTAGGTGCGCTCGCCGTCCAGGGCTGCTTTGACTTCCGGTAGCTCGAAGGTTGCCCAGGCACGGTCGTGTTCTTTCCAGAATTTATCGAGGGCTATGAGCTGGGCTAGGTGGCCGCCCGCGCTTGCAGTGAGAAGTACTTTCATGGCTATTTATTTCTGGGTGGGAGTATCGAAGTAGACGGGAATGACCTGAGTTGTGCTAGCTGGCGTCATCTCATCAAAGAGCCTTTGGACGCTCTTGAGCCTGCTCTGAGACGTGAAGGGTAAGAGCAGCACTCGGGTGTGATCGGCAGCAAGCAGTACCTTGGCAACTGATGCTGATTCAGGTGCTTCAATGAGCACCGGGGCATTCTGGTCGATGTAGTCCTGAAGGTTGCCTAACCCCAGGGCGTTGAAAGTAGCAGTATCTGTCAGCACGTAGCTGTTATCGGTAAGGAGGTCGGTCAGCAGGGAAGTCAGCGAGGCTGCTACATGGGGGGTGGGGGAGAAAATCGTCACCCCCTGCAACTCTGCCTGGGTGAGGCGCCCATCTGCTAGGCCGATGCGGCGTAAGAGGTGGGCAGCTGATTCATGTTCAGCCTCGCGGCTGATAACGGAAACAGGGGAGCCTGAAATTTCTGCCAGGCGTTCGGAATAGCCCAGGGTAGGGTTGGCCCGGTCTACCAGATAGGCCAGGAAAAGACCGAGCAGCAGGCCCATAGCCGCGCCGATAAAGATGGTCTGGGCCAGACTGAAGTTTGAGGGTTCACTGGGCACCTGGGCCTCTGAGATGATAGTGCCACTCTCAGTGGAAGTCGCTTCGAGGGTAAGAATCGCCTGATCAACGAGGGACTTATCCATGCCCTGTGAGACAGCGTCAATGTTTTCTCGGGTCTCTTCACGGCTAGCACGCAGGGTATGTGAACGGTGATTCAGGTAGGCACGAGCAACAGTGTTAGCGATATCTGCAGCTTCATCAGGGTTCTTGGCATTGACGATAACATCAAGAATGGTGCTATTTGAGTGACCGGCAGCAGTAACCTGCTCTTTCAAATCTGCCACATCCATACCCAGCTCATCCGCCGCTGCCTGCAAGACCACACGAGATGAGGCGATAGCTTCTTCCGTATCCATATCGATAGAACTGAGAGCAGCGCGCAGGCCACTGGCACCGGCACTAGGCTGAGTGACGTTCACAACGGCCTTCGCCTCATACGATTGGGGCAAAGCTAGACCCGCTACCGCCCCCAAAGCTGCAAAGATGAGAGTCGTCATCACCACAACAAGCTTGTGTCGTAGGATGCGGCGGGCAGCAGCCCCCAACGAAACGGGGGTGGTCTGCTGACCGGTGGCTCTAACTCGTGAAGAGCGTTCCATAGATGTTCCTTCCCTAGGAGTGTATGGGCCTAGCGGCGAAGTTTACGAGTGATTGAACTGACGAGAGCTTCCAGACCAACTGCCTGACGGAAGCGATAAATAAGCGCCAGATAAAGAGGAATAAGAAGCAGCACATAGATAGCCACAGCTAACAGACTCTGCCCCCACACCATGAGAATAAGAGCCGCACCCAGCCCCGGCGTCAAAAAGGCTAAAGCCATGACCGGCAGCACCTCACCCAGCCGCGGGCAGATACCCAGCTTGCCATAAACCTGGACCGTAGCTAAAGCGCAGTCAGTTAGGACGGCCGCCGCCCACGCTACCGCAGCCCCAGCAAGACCCCACAGCGGAATCAAGACCAGGTTCAAAACCAGCGCCACCACCAAAGCCGACAGCTTGTTATAAAGCTGCCAGCGGGCGCGTCCGCTCATCAAGAGAACCGACTGCACCCCACCAGCTGCCATCTGCACCAACATGGCGACACCAATAATAAAGAAAAGGGGAGCACCAGCAGTAAAACCCTCACCAAAGAAACCCAAAAGGACCGGGCCAAAAGCTGCAAGAGTAATGAAAAAAGGCCAACCCACGGCAACAAGAATACGGGTAGCAGAAACAAAAATCTCACGGGCCCGCCCCTGATCCCCCCGGGCAATAGCCGCTGAAATATCAGGCCCCGTCACCACACGGGCAGTATGCTCAACCATGGCACCCACCCGCACACAACGGTTCACAGCGCCATAAACACCACTAGCGGCAGGGCCCAAGAAAAGACCAATCAGAACCACATCAACCCACTCCAGCACGACCTCCACCATAGCCGATACTCCACGAGCAGAGCTAAAAGCCCAGAAAGAACGAGCCGACTCAGGCGGCGCCACAGCAGAAGCCAGCACCTGCCCCACCGCAAGATGGCGGGCCTGGTAATCGGGGACGTCCCCCTGGTTCGGCATATACCTGCGCACCCAAAGAACAGCCAGCCCACAAACCAGCACCAGCGGCACAGCCCAAGCCAAAGCCAGATAAGCGATAGCCCCCGAAAAAGTAACCGCCAGCATAACAGCCCCAATGCGCAGAGTAGGCAGCAGAGCCGACTGCAAAAAAGTAAACTCCACCGTATGCCCCAACCCACGCAGGGCACCAAAACACAAGGTCATCCAGGCCGAAACCACCACAAAGGGGGCCGCCACAAGAATAGCCGCACGGACGTCCGCCCCCAGACCCGCAGACACAGCCGGTAAAGCACACACCAAGGCAGCAAGAGCCAAGACCACCGCGACAAGAGTAGCTGGCCCGAAAGCAAAACGCATCAACTGCGGCAAAGTCGAATAACGGCCCACCGCCCGCTGCGCACTCATGGTACGCACCAGCCCAGTATCGGCACCAAAAACACACAGCGAGGTAGCAACCGCAAAGAAAGCCATCACCTGGAAAAAAGCACCAGCACCGGCCTCTCCCACCCCGTTAGAAACAATCAGGGTCGCCACAAAAGCTGCGGCAGAACCATACATCACATAGAGAGAAGAAAAAGCCCCACTGCGGGCAAGTGACCTAGCCACTACAGACCCTCCCCGTACATGCGAGAACGCATCATCAAAGCCACCGACAACATCAGCACAGTCAACTGAATCACGTCAAAAGAATAGAAAAAAACAACAGCCAGCGCCGAAACAATCACCGAATGAACCCATATACCGGTCATCGACGCAATATTCCAAGTATTAACCAAAACCGACACCAGATAGAGCAAAAAAAGCCCCAGCCCCACAAAACCAAAGCAAAACATCATCGCCCACACCTGCCCCTGAGTACCCATCGAGACACCCACACTATCGGCCATCTTCGACGTACCATACCCCACCAGCGGCGACCGCAAAGTGTATTCAAAGGTCAACTCATAGAGCGAAGCCCGCCCACCAGTAGAGTCAGAATACTCCTGACGGCCCAAAATATCACCGACAGCCCCAGACACCAACAGGTAGGTCACCACACCCACACCCAACACAGCACCAATACCCAAAGCCCTCCAGTCACCCTTGAGCAAGAGCCGCAACAGCACATAAGCAAAGGCAGACCCAAGCCCAATAAACATACCCCGGTTAGAAGTCGCCACAGCAGGAACCAGCGACAAAGCCACCGCAAAGCCCAAACCCCACTGAACCTTCTTCGACCGCACACCAGTCATCACCGCAAACACCACAGGAGTCAGCAGAGCATAAGCCAGGCCCCAAGAATTAGCGTAAGGAAAAGGCGCAGACGGGCGAATATAAGCCACCGCAGCACCCCACGGCCACTGCACCTCAGCCATCGGCGGAAGCACATAATCCCTCACCAACTCATTATTGAGCAAGGCCCCCGGCAGAATAAAACTCATAGGGGTCGGCAGACGAAACTCCGGGAAAACCAAGGCCACATACCCCAAAACCACCACCGTAAACCAAACGGTCAAAAGACCGCCGAGCAGAACATGGTTAGGGACGCGCTCGCGGGCATTGAAAAAATAGAGGGTATAGATGCCCACGTTAAAGAGGTTCATATAACGCTGGAACCAGCCCAAGAACTCCGAGGCAGTATCAACCGACACCACACAAACAAGACCCCAGAACATGAGCGCAAACCAAACCCATAGGGTGGAGTGCACCAGCACATGACGGCGCATCACCATCAGCACAATCATTACCGCTGCCAGCAGAGTAGGGGCAAACTGCATCAGACCCATAGCCCACACCAGCGGGAACCCATAGAGCAGAACCAGAATAGGCCAAGCCGGTAAGGGGGCACCGGCAGTTGGCGCAACAGCGGTTAAAAACCGGTTGTGGCGGTGAGTAGGAGTCAAGACAGTCATAAGAATTTAGAGACCTCGGCCGGTCTTATTCACAGCAGCCAGCAGAGCAGAAGGGCTCATAAGACCCAGCGCAACGGGCAGTGCAGCCCAAGCCCGCAACTGGGTGAGGTCCCGGCGCAAGGTAGCACGCACATAAGCCAGGGCCAGCTTCTTCTGGCCCAAAGCCGCATAAATAAAAGCAATCTGACCCGAGATACGGGCCAACCCCCGAGGGTCAGTCTCAAACTCGGGGAACTTACGCAAGAGATAGGTCAGGCCCGCAGCCATGTTCTCCCACTTCCCGGCAAAGAAGGACGGCCGATCCCAGAGCACCAGCACCAGCGGCTTCTCTACCGAATAGATATCGCCGAACTTTGTGGCGCGCAGCAGCAAATCATAGTCCTCGCCGTAGGCAGCTGGAAGGTCCTCATCTACCAGCCCCACGCGTCCTAACAAATCTGACCTGCGGTAGAGCATGGCTGAAGGGTGAATCTCAGTGATACGAGAACGCAGAAAATCCTTAAAAGTAGCGCGGGCAGGGGCTAGCCGGTCAATGTCCTTACCTCCAGAGCGCACACGAATACCCGATGAAATCGCAACCGCCTGCGGAACCTGCTGCCAGAGCTCTAACTGGTCAACAAGCTTGGTGGGCAGCCAATAATCATCGTCGTCACAGAACCCTAAAATCTCACCCGAAGCTGCCTCAATACCGGTGTTACGGCCACCAGCTAACCCCTGGGGACGGGTATTAGCAAGAGCCCGCAAGGAGCGGTTCTCAGGGACCGAGACATCGTTCAAAGAATCAATGTCAACATGGTCAAAAACCACCAGAACCTCAACCGGGCCAGTATAGGTCTGATCAAAAAGAGCAACTACGGCAGTACGCAGCAGCTCAGGACGCTTGCCATTGGTGGCAATAATGACAGAAACCTTCTGCATGCTTTAGACACCTGCCGGCTGAGAAAGAGTAAGAAACTTACGGCGCATCGACAGCAGCACAGTGGCAGCATTGGCCACAAAGAGTAGGCCATAGACTAGCACAAAGCCCAGACCGGTACCCCAGAAGATAAAAATCCAGCAGAAGGTGCCAGCATCCATGTGCAGGTTGACGAAAGATCGAAGTGTACCCCCGGTAGCAGGGGCCGCAGTGCCCCGATGATTGTGTAACTGCTCAGCTAAAATCTGGCTCATAAAATGCCCTGCAACCAGCACGGTAAAGGCCAAGGGCAACCACCACAGTTGCCAGCCAGTGAGAGGAAAAGCCTCCGGGTACTTGATGAAACCCACCAGAATGGTCAGGTGCATAGCGGGAGTGCGCATAGCATCCACCACATGGTCAAGCCACTCACCAGCGGGGGAGGACGCACCGGTCACTCGAGCTACCTGACCATCTGCTGAGTCCAGGGCATAGCCCAGAGCAAAGAGCAGAGCTACACCTAAACCTAGAAAAACTGTGGGTGGGAAGAGAACCATCAGCAGCATACCTGCCACCGAGACACTGGCGCTCAAGGCTGTCACCCCATTGGGGCCAAGACCAATCTTGACCGCAGCTGCAGCAAAAACGCGTGCAATACGGCGATTAACCCACCGGGTATAAGCTGGCACCCCGGCACCAGATTTTTGGGCGGAGTTAAGCTGTGCCAATGTTTCCCTGAACCCGCGAGGGGGCAAAATGTGAGTGCTTGTCATAAACCCTAGATAATCCTTGAACGTGTGTGTGAGAGACCAAGAAAGCCCCCGCGGCTAGTGCTACCAGTACCTGCGGTAAGCCAGGTAGCTTCACAGTAGTAGCCAGCCCAACTACCTAATCTTAGGTGAACAGCTGAACTAGCAAAAGGCGAAAACCAGCCCACAAAATGTGCCCTCCACGTCAGGGGATTACCCCTAACCAGCCCACCAAATAAAGAGTAAGAGCCTCGTACGCTTCTGCTATTTCATAGGGCCTGTGGCCCGTGTTCTAAGAACACGGGCCACAGGCTTACCTCACTAAGCAGGGCAGCAACCTTACTTGGTCCGCAGAACCGCTTCCATATCGAAAGTGGCGCTTTGAGAACGGCGGTAAGAGTGAACCTCAACAGCAATCACATTCTTACCCTGGTTCAGCTGGCTAGCAGGAATAACCACAGTAATCGGGGTTGCCTTGGCCAGAGAATAGGTCACAGGCTTCCGCGCCGGGGTATTCGGTGCAGCACCGTTCATCAGATTCGTACGGTTAACCTCACGCCCGTTGACGTAGATAGCCAAACCGTCATCTGCGTACGTGGTCAAGACCAGATCCTGATTAGGCTGCGGGGTTAGTTGCAGCTCCTTGCGCAGGAACATAGACATGGGCTGGTTGTAGTAGGAGAACTGCAGGTGGGTTGCCAGCGAGAATTCCCCCCAACCAATAGAGGTCGGCGAAACATACCACTGACGGGCGGTGTTGTAGGCGTAGTTGGTAGAACGCCAGGTCTTGTCGTACTCATTGGTCAGTGCGAAAGCAACATTCCAGTCATCGCCTGAGGCAAGAACCTTCTGATCTGCGGGCTTGACCGGTTCAACCGGGGCCACAGGCTCAGCCGGGGCAGGGTTATCTTCAATGACCGGCGGCACAGGTTCTGCGGTAATTTCCTCGATAGGCTTGACGCTAGCCGAAGCGCTAGGTTCAGCAGACGGGGCAGGAGTCGTCGGCTCAGATGCCGGTTCAGACGGTGCCTGGGGCGTGGGTGCAGCGGTCGGCTCACCAGGAGCTTCGGTGGTGGGTTCTACGGTCGGCTCAGGTGCGGGCGCAGGTTTAGCTGCTAGAGCTACCGGGGTAGAAGCTGAGACGTTACCGGCTGCATCTGCAACACGAACGAAGTAGCGGGCGTCCTCAGATGTGGGCAGTCTGTAGCTGGTCTCTGAGGTTGAAGCGATGACCCGGTTATTACGCAGAATCTGGTAGGTGACACCGCGCTCTGATACACCCTTCCAGGTGAGAGTATCGGTAGCATCAGCGGTGGTTACTGCCAGGTTAGAAGCAGCAGCCGGGGCCTTAGCGTCAGCAGGTGCGTAACGGGCAAAGCCTACAGTCTGCTGCACACCCTGGTAGCCCAGTGAACGGGTGATGTCGCCACCTACCCAGAGAGTACCGGTGGAGTCAGTGAAAGAAGCCCAGATACCATGCCCCTTAGCTCCCTGAATGTTGGGGTTGAACTGGGGCAGAATGTCACCGGTCTGAGCGTCGAAAGCGGCAATCAGGCGGATGGTGTTGACGCCCTTATAGGTCGGGGCATCCCAGGGGTTATCGTGGGTGGTGGCTCCTGAGTAAATCCAGTCGCCACAGTGGCAGGAGGCGTACAGGACGCCGTTGTTCATGGAAAGATCCTGGAAGTCGCCACCGCTCTTAGTGATATAGGTAGTGGGACGGTTTGCCAGGTTTGCTTTGTCATACTGGGCCAGAAGATGCTCGGTACCAGCTGTCCAGATAGTTGAACCGGCATCTTGTATATCGAACTGGAACCCGTCGCGGGGGTAGGGGTTCTTTGCTCGGTGGGACAGCGTCCACTCCCACTGCTGGGCGAGGGCGCCGTCTGTGGTGTTAAGGTAGGCCAGTTTCCAGGAGCGCTGATTGTTGACGGTGGAGAAGTAGCCGGCTACGGCAACGCCCTCATCGCTTGGGGAGACACCGTTGACGGTGCCGTTGGTGGTTGGGCGCCAGCCCCAGTCGACCGAGTTATCGTTCAGGCGGAAGCGGGCGATGTTCTTAGAATAAGCGTAAACATCTGAGGTGGAACCCTTCACGTGAGTGAAGTTACCGCCGATATAGACGTAGTTGCCGTGAACGGTGATGGACTTAACGAAGGAAACACCGCTAGCGTTACGGCTCACTACATCCCAGCCCAGGGAAGTATCGGTAGCACCAGTGACCGGGTCAAGAATCACAAAGCCCTTAGCGGGCTGGCCGTTGACCTGGGTGAACTCACCGCCAACTGCCAGTTTGCCGTTGGGCAGGGGCTCAATAGCCTTCACCTGGCCGTTGAGCTGGGGAGTAAAAGTGCGTACCAGCTCGCCGGTATTGACGTTGTAGCCAGCGATAAACTTCTGCTGCACCTTCTCGCCGGTGACAGCATTTTCAACGAAGGCGAAGTCACCGCCGGTGTAGACGGTCTCACCGAGCTGGTTAATGGCCTGCACACGGGTGTTGAGCTCCCCTAGCATGCCTGTGCCACTGTTGGCGCTGGTGCGCCAAAGGACGCGGGAAGAGAAGCTGGCAGGCAGGGCACGCTTGGTTGCCTCTGCGGTGCCGCTATCGGCAATATCGGTCAGCTTCAGGTCTGCCTGGGTGAGCTTGGGGCGCACAAAGACCTGGGTGAAGGGGATAGCGTAACCGGCCAAAGGGGGTGACCACAGGTAAGAGGTGGGGGTGTCGGTGCCGTAGATGAAACGGCCGTAAGCAAAACCAATCTTCCAGGACTGGCTTTTGCGCCCGTAGAAGGTGTTGGAGTAGTAGTAGTCGTTATCGTTGGAGATACGGTTGACCGAGGTGGGGTAGCTACGGTCAGCACCCATCGTTGGGTCGTTATCGTAGCGGATGTTTTCCCAGGGGTGGTAGGCCGAGAGAGTCCAGGACCAGTTCTCGGTCTTGGTGCGCTGTGCGTACATGTTCTGCCAGGTAGTACCTGCTGCGTTACCTGCACGGTAGAAGCGTACCCCATCCGCAAGGTCCTGCACCTTAGTGTCGCCCAGTAGAGCATCCACAGTGGTAGAGGGAAGCTGGACCGGGGTAAAAGCGTCCGTCCCATCAGGGTTGGTGGCCAGCTCTCGGGGGTCACCCTTACCGGCGTAGTCTTCGCTCCAGCCTTCGCGGCCGCGGCCAATCATGACCCAGCCGCCGCCATTGGTTTCCTGGTCGCAGTAGAACTGGGCGGGGGCGTCCATTCTATCGGTCCACAGCCAGTAGGCACCGGATGCGGACTCAGGGTCATTCTGCTTAATTTCCCAGCAGGAGGCTGCCGCGGTTTCGCTCGTCAGACCGTCGGGTACATACTCATTGGTGGCAGTAGCACCGGGCAGAATGGAGATACCAAGGCCCAAGGTGATTGCACCGACGGCGATTTTAGTTAAGAGTGAGGGTTTTTTCATGTGTGTTTAGCAATCTGCGTCGTTGGGGAAGTCATGGGAAGCGATTTTCCAGGCCCCGTTATCTTCTACCAGAGTGAAAATGTTCAGTGAGCGGGTGAACTGCGAATCACTGACAGGGTTGCCGTTTTCATCTAGTACCTTGACCTGGGAGGAATCTAGGCATACTTCAAGAACTTTGGCGGCCTGCCCCTGGTAGTCACTATCTGCTACACGGGGGGTGCCTACTACCGTGGAGTTTCCCTCTACATGCCAGCCCGCCAGCGCGTATTCAGTTGCCGTGGCTAGGTACTGGTCGAGGGCTGCACCGGTGGCTGCTGCTTCAAGCTGCGCGGTGGTTTCGGCGGAGATGTAGCTTTCGACCGCGTCCTCATCGATGTGGACGTTTTCGGTGTCGCTGCTGATCTCATCAGAGGTGTCTTCTGTGCTGGTCAAGGTGCTGGCGGGTTCGATGCCTGCTAGGGCTTCTTGGATGTCGGTGTAGAGTTGCTCTGCATTTTCAACCTCTGGGGCATCTAGGGCGACGTCGCTGGCTTGGGCGAGAGCCTCGGAACCTACGAAGTTTTCGGTGAGGGTTTCACCTGCACTGTTGGTAGCTACCGCGTTTGCGGTGGTGCTGGTGACGGTGCTGGGGTTTTCGCTGCTGTTATTAGGTGAGGTGCAGGCTGCCAGGGCTAGGGTGGCGCTGACACAGAGGGTAAGGACGCCTGCGTGTCGGCTGGGTGCGCGCAGGGCAGATGAGAGAGATGGCCCTAATCGTTTCATTAAGTCCCTAAGAGTTGTGGTGCGTGGATGAGGAAGGCGGGAGGCTACTGGTGCTCTGTGCGATAGGAGCGAGGTTCAACCAGGGGCCTTGCCGGTCATCTCATATTACCGGCTGGTTCTTGTACTGGTCAGTAGATGTGGAGGGAAAATATGAGGTTACTCAGTAGTAACTTATGGGGACAAAATAGTTTTTAATTCAAAAAAATTTAGCCAGACTCACCACCCCACCAAGCCTCAAGAACCGCGAAAATTCCCTCACCCCTCTACCCACCAGGGCTTACCGGCACACAAGGGCCTATGGGATAATGAAGCCTGCACCAACCGGCCATACACTAGGGGAGTGAAGATGTCACTGAGCGGCCTTGCCCAAGCCCTCACCCAAGAGCCCAGCTACACCGCAATCGTCAACCAGGCAGGCGCAGACCCTAAAGCCCGCCTGGACGAATTCCTCATCGGCTCCCCAGACGGGGCCCGCCCCTTTATTCTTGCCGGTATAGCCCAAAAACTTGCCACCCAGGGCGAGGCGAGTAAGCCCGTCCTCTTAGCTGTTACGGCCACCGACCGCGAAGCTGAAGACACCGTCACAGCCCTGAACAGCATCCTGGAACCCGGCCAGGCCCAGCTCTTCCCCGCCTGGGAAACCCTGCCCCATGAGCGGCTCTCCCCGCGTAGCGACACCGTAGGCCAGCGCCTTGCCGTCCTCCGCGCCCTAGCTGAGGGAGACGCGTCCGCCCCACGCGTACTGGTGGCCCCCATCCGCTCAGTACTACAACCCCTAGTTGCCGGCCTAGAAAAAATGCGGCCAGTTACCCTACGGGTGGGGGAAGAACACGATTTTGATGCCCTGACTAAATCTCTTGCAGCAGCCGCCTACTCCCGTGTCGATTTGGTCTCAAAACGCGGAGAATTTGCCGTGCGCGGTGGCATCATCGACATCTTCTCACCGACTGCCGCCCACCCGGCCCGCATCGAATTCTTTGGGGACGAGGTCGAAAATATCCGCTGGTTCTCAGTCGCTGACCAGCGCACCCTACCAACAGCTGACCACCCTACCGAACTACTAGCGCCACCTTGCCGTGAACTGCTGATTACCCCCAGCGTCATGAGCCGAGCAGCCCGACTCAAAGGCTCCTTCCCCGGCGCTGCTGCCATGCTAGAAAAAATTGCTGGCGGTATCTACGTCGAAGGCATGGAATCTCTGATCCCCCTCCTGGTCGATGACATGGTCACCCTGCTCGATCACCTACCCCAAGGTTCTCTACCTCTGATTATTGAGCCAGAGAAGGTGCGCTCGCGTGCGACCGACCTGGTGGCCACCAACGAAGAGTTCCTCCTAGCTGCCTGGGATTCGGTGACTGACAGTACGGACGCCCCCATCGATTTAGGGGCTAACGGCTCTGATGGGCTGAGCGCCGGTAGCTTCCGCACCATTGCCTCCATGAGAGAGAGTGCCCTAACCCGAGGGCTGGGCTGGTGGGCTATCACGGCCCTGGGCGTAGATGATGCCATCGATGACGGTATCGATTCGGTTCAGCTCGCTGCCCGTGCCCCCCACACCTATGCGGGTAACGTGACCGAACTGCTGAGCGAGGTCGGTAAGAAGGTTAAGGACGGCTGGCGGATCACCGTGGTCACTGACGGGCCCGGCCCCCTTACCCGCTTGTTGGATCTTTTCCAGGAGGCTGACATCCCAGCCTCTCGTGTAGAGAGCCTGACCAGCCTGCCGGAGCCTGGCCTCATCGAGATGACCACAGCCTCCATGGGGCGCGGCTTCATGATGGATGGTGAAAAGCTGGGCCTGCTGACTGAAGCAGATATTCTGGGCCGAACCAGCCCCTATGCCACCCGTGATTTGCGTAGCGGCAAACTGCCGGTGCGCCGCCGTAAGAACGCGGTAGACCCTATGAGCCTATCTGCCGGTGACTACGTGGTGCATGAACAGCACGGTATCGGCCAGTTCGTTGAGCTGATTCAGCGGCCCATCGCCGGGGCCACCATCACCCCCGGCCAGCCCAAGCCCATGAAAGAATACCTGGTGCTGGAGTACGCCCCCTCCAAGAGGGGCGGGCCTAAAGACCGTCTTTTCGTGCCCTCTGACCAGTTGGATCAGGTGTCCAACTATGTGGGTGGCGATGCCCCGGTGCTCTCAAAGATGGGCGGGTCGGACTGGGCTAAGACTAAGTCCAAGGCCCGCAAGGCTGTTAAAGAAATTGCTGCTGACCTGATTAAACTCTACTCAGCCCGGCAGGCCTCCCGCGGGCACGCCTTCGGCCCAGATACCCCCTGGCAGCGCGAGTTAGAAGAAGCCTTCCCCTACAATGAGACCCCTGATCAGCTGTCTGCTATTAACGAGGTTAAGGCTGATATGGAGCGAGAAATCCCCATGGACCGCCTCATCTCAGGCGATGTAGGCTACGGCAAGACCGAAATCGCTGTGCGCGCTGCCTTCAAGGCAGTACAGGACGGTAAACAGGTGGCCGTCCTTGTGCCCACCACCTTGCTAGCCCAACAGCACTATGAGACCTTCACCGAACGATTCTCCGGTTTCCCGGTTTCTATCAAGGTGCTCTCTCGCTTCCAGAAGGCCAAAGAGTCTGCCGAAATCGCTGAAGGTATTAAGAACGGGTCAGTGGACGTCGTTGTAGGCACCCACCGTATTCTTTCTGAGTCTGTGGACTGGAAGGACCTGGGCCTGGTCATTATCGATGAGGAGCAACGCTTCGGTGTAGAACACAAGGAAAAGCTTAAAACCATGCGCACCAATGTGGATGTGCTGGCCATGAGTGCCACTCCCATCCCGCGTACCTTGGAGATGTCCCTGACCGGCATCAGGGAGACATCCACCCTTGCCACCCCGCCTGAGGAGCGCCACCCCGTCCTGACCTTTGTAGGGCCCCGCACCGATAAGCAGATTACCGCCGCTATTCGCCGTGAGCTCATGCGCGAAGGCCAGGTCTTTGTGGTGCACAATCGGGTCTCCACCATTGAAGAGACCGCCAACGAGATTCAAAAACTTGTTCCTGAGGCCCGCATTGCAGTGGCCCACGGGCGTATGAGCGAATCCCGTCTTGAAAAAATTATTGTGGACTTCTGGGAACGTAAATTTGATGTGCTGGTTTCCACTACCATTGTTGAAACTGGCCTCGATATCTCCAACGCCAACACCCTGATTGTGGATCAGGCACAGAACTATGGCCTCTCCCAGCTTCACCAGTTGCGCGGACGCGTGGGCCGCGGCCGCGAGCGCGCCTACGCCTACTTCCTCTACCCGGCCGAAAAAATGCTGACTGAGGTCGCCCATGAACGGCTTAAGGCAGTAGCCACCCACAATGAGCTGGGTGCCGGTATGCGTCTGGCCATGAAAGACCTTGAAATTCGTGGAGCCGGTAACCTGCTTGGTGGTGAACAGTCTGGCCATATTGCCGGGGTGGGCTTTGACCTCTACCTGCGCCTGGTTGGTGAGGCTGTGGCTAACTTCCAGCACGGGGAGAAGGAAGAGGCCCCTGCAGAGATTAAGGTTGATTTGCCGGTTAATGCCCACATGCCTCATGACTATGTGAGCTCAGAGCGTCTGCGTCTGTCGGCCTACCGGCAGATTGCCCAGGCTCAGAGCGCAGAAGAACTGGTAGAGGCCCGCGAAGAACTGGTGGACCGATATGGTACCCCACCGGCACCGGTTGAAAATCTTTTCAAGGTTGCGGCCCTGCGTCATCGTGCCCGCGCCGTGGGTCTGACTGAGATTGTGGCGATGGGCCCCAAGGTGCGCTTCTTCCCGGTCAATGATTTGCCGGAATCTCGTCAGATGCGACTTGAGCGCATGTACCCCGGTGCCCAGTACCGTCAAGTACCGGGCACCGAGAACTGGCAGATTTTGGTGCCCCGCCCTAAGACCTCTGCTGTGGGGGGTAAGGACCTGGTAGATGATGCCATGGTGGAGTGGACTGAGCAGTTCATCCACGCCATCTTTGAAGCTGGTGTCTCAGGCTCATAGAGGAGGGCGGCCCACCTGCAGAAGGTGGGCCGCCCCTTACATAACTAGACGGTCAGGTCTCTCTATTTGAGGTAGAGGTCTGTACCGCCGAGGTGCTGCTTCTCGTTGGTCTTGGAGGGCAGAATCCATAAGGGGACGATAAAGGTGAGGCCGTAAAGGAGAACAGCTACGGTCCACCAGAGCCAGCCACCTTCAGGGTACATGCCCAGGGTGTAGAGGCACCCTAAGAGTAGTACAAAGCAGAGAATGAAGAGGGCGATATTGGAGCCCAGTTCCTGAGTGCCTGAATACTGGGGCGCGCCGCTACGGGCAGGGGCACCAGATTCCATTCTGAAGGATTCAACATTGGAGCGTTTTTCAGCATCCGACTGGGTAGAGGTCGTAACCATGGGGGAGTCCTTTTCGTGTGTGTACTTTAGTACTCAGTATAGGTGCTACAGACGTGATGTGCACCATGGGTGCAAAGGTGAAGGGGGTCTTAGTAACCGCCCTGATCGGCCTGGCCCGCACCAATAATGGAAATGCCCTTGGATGCCCCGATACGGGTGGCCCCGGCTTCAATCATGGCCAGTGCTTGATCGCGGGTACGTACCCCACCAGAGGCCTTCACCCCCATATCGGGCCCTACGGTAGCGCGCATCAGGGCAATGTCTTCAACGGTGGCACCGGCAGAAGAATAGCCGGTGGAGGTTTTAACGAAATCTGCCCCGGCCTCAACAGCGGCCTGGCAGGCCAGAACCTTCTGCTCATCGGTCAGCTCAGAGGTCTCAATAATAACTTTCAGTAAGGCACCACCGGCATGGGCAGCCTCAGCTACAGCCTTAATATCAGCTACCAGGGCATCCTTCTTACCTGCTCGGGCATCAGCAATATTGATGACCATATCCACCTCGCGAGCCCCTGCCTCAACGGCGGTCTTGGTCTCGAAGGCCTTGACCACGGTGGCGCTGGCACCGAAGGGGAAGCCGACCACCACGCAGGGTACAGAGGTAGACCCGGCCAGTTCTTCTGCCAGGAGAGGAGCCCAGATGGGGTTAGCGCAGACGGAGGCAAAACCGTACTGCTTGGCCTCGGAACAGAGACGGCGGATATCTGCCTCTGAGGCTGAGGGGGCCAAGATGGTGTGGTCAATCATGGCCGCTAGCTGAGCTGATGAAAGGTCAAGAGTCATTATATTTTTTCCTCCAGGGTAGATTCGTTTAGAGGCCCAGGGCCGCTGTCATATCGGCCTTCAGCAAGGCTAACTTGGCCGCTGCAAGGGTGCGGGCATCACTAACAGAAGCGGTGACAGGCACGATAACCTCCAGGTAGCACTTGAGCTTAGGCTCGGTACCTGAGGGGCGGACGATGACGCGGCTAGAATCCTGCGTGTAATAGCGCATACCGTCGGTCGGGGGAAGAGTCTTACTGCCCTGAGCCAGATCCTCAACCGATACCACGGGGGAGTTGGCAAGCTCTGCGGGCGGGTGAGCGCGCAGGCGCTGCATCATGGCCGGGATCAAGGCTAGATCTTCAACACGCACAGAAAGCTGGTCGGTGGCGTACAGGCCGTACTGGGCGGCAATAGCATCAAGGAGAGCTGGGAAGGAGGAGCCTGCGTCCTTCAGTTCTTGCGCGTAATCGGCCATGACGAGGGCCGCTGAGATACCGTCCTTATCGCGCACCTGGGCATGATCAACACAATAGCCCAGGGCTTCCTCGTAGCCGAAGGTGAGGTTTTCCACCCGGGCAATCCACTTGAAACCGGTCAGAGTCTCATGGTGGGTTACCCCAGCGGCCTTGGCGATAGCCCCGGCTAGGCGGGAGGAGACAATCGAGTTAGCGAAAGTGGCGATGGAAGGGTCAGTGACGGACGCCAACACCCGGGTCGCTAGGATAGCCCCGACCTCATCGCCACGGAGCATAACCCAGGTTCCATCACGTTTCACGGCGAAAGCTGCGCGGTCTGCGTCCGGATCATTGGCAATAATCAGATCGGCATCAATCCTCTGGGCTAGGGCCATAGCCAGGTCCAGTGCGCCGGGCTCTTCGGGGTTAGGGAAGGCAACAGTAGGGAAATTCGGGTCAGGTTCAGCCTGCTCCGGCACCAGGGTAACGTGAGTGAAACCGGCCTGGTGCAGCACAGCTTCAGCAGTTTTGCCGCCCACACCGTGCAGGGGGGTCAGTACGATTTTGAGGTCGCGCTCTTTCTTCTCCACCAGGGGGGTGACCCGGCTCATGTAGTCACTGACGATACTCTCAGGCAGTACCGACCAGCCCTCAGTAGCCAGCACCGGGGTAGTGACGGCAGAAATGGCAGCAGCGATATCCCCATCGTAGGGTGGGATAATCTGGGCACCGCGAGCAGCAGGCTCAACGGCTGCTCCGCCCAGGTAAACCTTGTACCCGTTGTCATTCGGTGGGTTGTGGGAGGCCGTGACCATCACCCCGATCTCGGCCCCGTATTCGCGGGTGGCCCAGGCGGTAACGGGTGTGGGCAGTGCCGAGGGCATTAGGTGAACCTCGATGCCGGCGGCGGTGAAAATAGCGGCGGTATCGAGGGCAAAGACGTCCGAGTTCTTGCGGGCATCAAAACCCACCACAGCAGAAATTTTCTCCCAGCCCTCAGCGGACGCCCGCGCGGTCGCGTAGTCTGCCAGGCCCTGGGCTGCACGCTGAACCACGACCCGGTTCATGCGCATGGGCCCAGCGCCGAGTTCAGCTCGCAGACCTGCGGTGCCGAACTGTAGGGTCCCTGAAAAACGGTCAGCTAAATCGGCGGTAGCAGCTTCATCACCGGATTCAACCTGGTTGATCAGGCCCTCTAGTTGGGCCTGAGTCTCGGCATCGGGGTCAAGACCAGCCCAGGTGCGGGCTTGCTCTAGTAGCTGCTGAATATCAAGTGGCTGAGCATCGAGTGACTGAGTATAAAGTGGCACGGGGGTTCCCTTCGCAGTATTAAAGAGCTGCAACAATATCTGCAAGCAGGCGAGAAATGCGGGGGCCAGCAGCCTGGCCAGCCTCAATCACTTCGGCGTGAGAAAGCGGAGTCTGCTGAATACCGGCAGCCAGGTTAGTTACCAGGGAGATACCAAAGACCTCAAGGCCAGCAGCGCGGGCGGCAATAGCTTCAAGGGCGGTGGACATGCCCACCAAGTCAGCACCAAGAACACCGGCCATCTTCACCTCAGCAGGAGTCTCGTAATGAGGGCCAGGGAACTGCATATACACACCTTCCTGCAAGGAAGGGTCAATGCTGCGGGCAATCTGACGGATACGGGGGGAGTAGAGATCGGTCAAATCAACGAAGTGGGCGCCGGTAAGCGGGGACGCGCCGGTAAAGTTCAGATGATCAGAGATAAGAATGGGCTCCCCAGCTGAATAAGCGGGGTTCAGCCCACCACAGCCGTTAGTGAGAATCATGGTCTTAGCGCCGGTAGCAGCAGCGGTACGCACACCATGCACCACAGCCTCTACGCCGCGACCTTCGTAGTAGTGGGTGCGCGAACCAATCACCAGGGCCCGCTTGCCGCCCTTGGTCAGAATTGAGGTGAGGGTGCCGGGGTGGCCGGCCACAGCAGCCTTGTGAAAGCCCGGAACCTGATCGGCAGGTAGAACATGGGTGCTCTCTCCGATGAGGGAGGCGGCCTCGCCCCAGCCAGACCCTAGCGTCAGCGCCAGATCATGTTTTTCAACACCGGTTTTCTCGGCAATGAACTCCGCAGCTTCGCGGGCACGGCTAAGCGCCGGGTGGTCAGGGTCGGCGGTGGAAAGGGTAGTTATCTTTGAATCGTTCAACACACTTCTACGGTATCAAACCTGCCCAGAGTTGAGCCTTTGTGCGATGTGCGACACAATAAAAGGGTGACTCTCAAAACAGACTACGCATCGCACAAAATTGTTATTCTCGGCGGCGGCCCCGGCGGCTACGAAGCAGCCCTGGTCGCCGCAAGCCACGGTGCCGACGTCACTATCATCGAAGATAAAGGTATCGGCGGCTCAGCCGTCCTCACCGACGTCGTACCCTCCAAAACCCTCATCGCCAGCGCGGACGCCCGCAACCGCTTCGGCAAAGCCCAAGAACTCGCCATCTCAGTAGGCGACGACGACAACCCACCCCCCATCTCCGTTGACCTGGCCAAGGTCAACCAGCGCCTCATCGACCTAGCCCACCAACAATCCCACGACATTAAACGCACCCTAGAACGCAGCGGTGTCAAAGTCATTGAGGGCCGCGGCAAGCTCATCGACCCCCACACCGTACAGGTAACCGACTCCACCGGCCTCACCTACGATTTGACCACCGAATTCATTATTCTGGCCGTGGGCACCCACCCCCGCGAGCTACCTACCGCCCAGCCCGATGGTAAACGCATCCTCAACTGGACCCAGCTGTACTCCCTAGAAGAACTCCCAGAAAATCTAATTGTGGTCGGCTCTGGCGTCACCGGCGCAGAATTCGCCTCCGCCTACAACGGCCTAGGCTCCCAAGTCACCCTGATTTCTTCTCGCGACCGGGTGCTCCCCGGTGAGGACGAGGACGCCGCCACCGTCCTTGAAAACGTCTTTGAGCGCCGCGGGGTGCGCGTCATGCCCCGCTCACGTGCTGATGCCGCCTGCTACAACGAGACCGGGGACGGCGTCATCGTCACCCTAGGGGACGGGCGTAAAGTCGCAGGCTCCCATGTGCTCATCGCTGTAGGCTCTATCCCCAACACCGACAACCTGGGCCTAGAAGAAGCTGGGGTCGAAGTCAGCGAGTCAGGGCACATTAATGTTGATCGTGTCTCGCGCACCAATATTCCCAATATTTACGCAGCCGGTGACTGCACCGGGGTCTACCCGCTCGCTTCTGTAGCGGCCATGCAGGGCCGGGTTGCTGTCTCCCACATGCTCGGTGATAGCGTCAAACCCCTGCGCACCCACCAGGTAGCAGCCAACATTTTCACCTCCCCAGAAATCGCAACAGTTGGTATTAGCCAAAGCGAAATCGAATCAGGTAAATACCAGGCCGATATGGTCATGTTGCCGCTGGCTACTAACCCCCGCGCCAAGATGATGGCAGTGGAGGACGGTTTCATCAAAATCTTTGCCCGCAAGCACTCAGGGACTGTTATCGGTGGCGTGGTGGTAGGGCCCCGCGCCTCAGAGCTGATCTTCCCCCTGTCCCTAGCTATTGATAAGAAGCTACACGTTGATGATATAGCCGAAACCTTCACGGTCTACCCCTCACTGACCGGCTCCATTTCAGAAGCGGCCCGCCAGCTACACATCATGCAGTAGCACACCTCATAGAAGAAGGGAGGGGTAGCGCTCGCTCAGTGCTGAGCGGGTGCTACCCCTCCCTTATGGGTGAAGGTTCATCTTCTCCTTATTTGATGCGGGCCATGGTGGTCAGGTCCACATCGCGGGTTTCATGGGTGATAGCCATGAAGAAGAGGGTCAGGACGCTGGTTGCGGCCAGGTAGAGACCAACGGCACCCACACCGCCGTTAGCATTCAGCCAGACCGCAGCGTAGGGGGTCAGGGCTGCACCCAGGATGGATGAGACGTTGTAGCTCATACCTGAGGCAGTGTAACGGACGTGGGTGGGGAAGAGCTCAGGCAAGTAGGCGCTCATGGAGCCGAAGGTGAGGCCCATCAGAATCATGCCGATTGCCATGAAGAGGACGATACGGCCGGTGTTGGCGTTCTCGCCGGTGCCTACAACCTGGGGGTCCATGAGGAAGCCGAAGGAGAGGCCGAAGACCAGAATTGCGGCGGTGATGACCAGCTGGGAAGAGCGGCGACCGTACTTATCTGCTAGCCAGCCGGAGACCGGGATCATGGCTGCCAAGAAGAGGATGGTGATGAGCTGGATGATAAGGAAGGAGCGGTAGGGGATACCCAGGCCGCCCTCTTCTGGCTTGCCGATACCGAAGGAGAGGATCCAGGCGGTCATCAGGTAGAAGAGTACGTAGTTAGCCAGCATGATGAAGGTGCCCTGAATCATGGGCCACCAGGCAATCTTGAAGGCTTCAGCCAGGGGGGCCTTGACCTTCTGGTTCTGGTTGAGGGCCTGCTTGAAGACAGGGGTTTCTTCCAGCTTGAAACGGACGTAGAGGCCCACCGCTACCATGACGATGGAGGCGATGAAGGGAACACGCCAGCCCCAGACCAAGAAGGTGTGGTCGATGGAGTCACCGGCTGCCAGGGAGGTAAAGCCCATGGCGACGGTCAGCAGTAGCATGAAGCCGTTGGCCAGAATGAAGCCGAACGGGGCGCCGAGCTGGGGCCACATGGCGGCGCGGCCGCGCTTGCCCTTTTCAGCGTATTCGGTGGCTAGTAGGGCTGCGCCAGACCATTCGCCGCCCAGGCCCAGGCCCTGGCAGAAACGTAGGATGGTCAGCATGGCAGGTGCCCACAGGCCGATCTGGTAGTAGGTGGGTAGTAGGCCGATGAAGAAGGTTGCGATACCCATGGTCAGCAGTGCACCGACCAGGGTTGCTTTACGGCCTACCTTGTCACCGAAGTGCCCGAAGACGACAGAGCCGATGGGGCGGGCGATAAAGGCTGCTGCGAAGGTTGCCATGGAGGCTAGGAGCTTGGCGGTTTCGTCCTCGCCGGTGAAGAAGAGGGCGGGGAAGACTGCTACAGCTGCGGTGGCGTAGATGTAGAAGTCGTAAAATTCAATGGTGGTGCCAATGAGTGAGGCCAAGATGACGCGGCTGCGGGGTACGGGCTTATGGGCCGTAGTAGGCGCTGGGGTTACAGCTGGTGTGCTCACAAGATCTCTTTCTAGAGGTATGCGTGACGTGTTGTATTGTTTTACTCTAAAACCGATGTCCCCTAGCTGAAACCCAGATTCCACTATGTGAGCAATAGTGGTGGGGTGTAGCGAATACCTGCACCCCACAAGGACTACTTGATAGTAGCGATCACCGCACCAGCTGAAACAGTATCGCCAGTCTTCAGCTTAAGACCAGTGACCTTACCCGCCTTATGGGCGGTAATGGGCTGCTCCATCTTCATGGCCTCAAGCACCACAATCAGATCACCTTCGGCAACCTTAGCGCCATCCTTAACAGCGACCTTGACGATAGTGCCCTGCATGGGGCTGGTCAGCTCATTACTGTTAGCAGAACCGGACGCACCGCCGCGGCTGGAACGAGACTTACGAGCCTTAGAGGCAGCAGCAGCCTTAGAAGCAGTACCACCCAGAGCCGGAAGGACTACCTCCATCCGCTTACCATTGACCTCAACAGTAATCTTCTGGCGCTCATCATCCCCCTCAGCCAGAGTAAGAGCACCATTATAGGAGGGTAGAGTGTTCTTGAACTCGGTTTCAATCCAACGGGTATGAACCGCAAAATCAGCCCCATCAGCGGGAGCAAAAGCTGGCTCATCAAGCACCGCACGGTGGAAATTAGCAACAGTAGGCATACCCTCAATCACCAGCTCATCCAAGGCACGGCGAGCCCGCTGCAAGGCCTGCTCACGGGTGGCACCAGTGACAATGAGCTTAGCAATCATAGAGTCAAAGTTGCCGCTGACAGTATCGCCTGCAATAACACCTGAATCCCAGCGGACGCCCGGGCCTGCCGGTACTACCAGCTTGTCGATGGTGCCAGGGGAAGGCATGAAGCTGCGCCCGGCGTCCTCACCATTAATACGGAACTCAAAAGAATGACCGCGCACCACAGGGTCAGTGGCCTCAATGGTCTCACCACGGGCAATGCGGAACTGCTCACGCACCAGGTCAATACCGGTCACCTCTTCAGAAACCGGGTGCTCAACCTGCAAACGAGTATTAACTTCAAGGAAAGAGATAGTACCGTCAGTACCTACCAGGAACTCACAGGTACCAGCGCCCTGGTAGCCTGCCTCCCGCAAAATAGCCTTAGACGCCTCATACAGACGCTCATTCTGCTCATCAGTCAGGTAAGGGGCAGGGGCCTCTTCGACCAGTTTCTGGTTGCGGCGCTGTAAGGAGCAGTCACGGGTAGACACTACCACCACGTTACCGTGGGCATCAGCCAGGCACTGGGTTTCAACATGGCGGGGCGAATCAAGGAAACGCTCAATGAAGCACTCGCCGCGGCCAAAGGCTGCAATAGCCTCACGGACAGCTGACTCGTAGAGCTCACCAATACCCTCACGTTCGCGGGCAACCTTAATGCCGCGCCCACCGCCACCAAAAGCAGCCTTAATAGCAACAGGTAAGCCGTACTCGTCAGCAAAAGCCTCAACCTCAGCAACGCTCTTGACAGGGTCCTTAGTGCCCGGAACCAGAGGGGCACCCACCTTCTCAGCGATATGACGGGCAGCTACCTTATCACCCAGACGGTTAATAGACTGAGGGGAAGGGCCAATCCAAGTAAGACCGGCATCAATGACCTGCTGAGCAAACTGGGCATTCTCAGAAAGGAAACCATAACCGGGATGCACAGCATCGGCACCAGAACGCTGAGCGACCTCAAGCAGCTTATCCATAACCAGGTAAGACTCAGCGGCGGTGGCGCCACCGAGGGCATAAGACTCATCAGCGAGCACCACATGCTGGGCTTCACGGTCAGGCTCTGCGTAGACAGCAACCGTGGAAATTCCCTCATCCTGGGCGGCACGAATCACACGCACGGCAATCTCACCGCGGTTGGCAATCAGTACCTTGCTGACGGGGCCGGTGTGACGACCTTTCACCGGGGTAAAAGTCTGGGCCAGGTCATTGTGTGCAGTCACTGTAAAAGCTCCTCGGGTTGATGCGCCGATGCCGGCAAGCACGCATTGCTGTGAGACGCCGAAAAACGGCGCCTCACAATATCGTATCTTGAAATTTATCGCGAAGTTTTCCAAATGGTGTTGATTGAAACACCAAAGTCAGCCAGCATTCTGCGCAGAGCATGAATAGAGAGGCCCACCACCGTATGGTACTCGCCCTCAATACCCTTAATAAAAGCCGCACCAAAGCCATCAATGGTGAAAGACCCCGCCACCCACAGGGGCTCCCCCGTAGCCACATAGGCACGGGCCTCCTCCTGGCTGAAGGTATCAAAATGCACGGTAGCTGTACGCAGCTCGCCAGCCTCTCCACAGTCAGCGCCCTGACCTGCTGTCCCGACCCGAGTATCAACCAGCCAATGGCCCGTGTGCAGCCGCCCGCTGCGTCCGCTCATTGCGGTAATCCGTTCCAGAGCTTTCTCAGCACTACCGGGCTTACCGTAGGCGGCACCATCGAGCTCAAACACAGAGTCACACCCCAACACCAGGGCACCAGCAGCCTCAGGGAGGGCAGCCACAGCCTGGGCCTTGGCTTTAGCCAATAACTGGGCGGTCTGGGCCGGGGTAATGTCACCCAGCCCCGCCTTATCGGCAGCCTGCTGGGCTTGGCGCAGAGCAGCCTGCTCATCAACATCGCTGACAATTACGGTGAAGCGGACGCCAGCGTCCTCCAAAAGTTTCTTACGGGCAGGGGAAGAGGAGGCAAGGACGAGCCGCACCGGCTGATCACTCGGCGCAGCTGTGGTTTCAGTGAGGTTTTGCATGGGTAACAGTCTAACGGGGTCTAGTAGGTCTACAGCCTAAAGCCTTGGCGCCAGGTGAAATGTGCAAAGCGGTATAGAGCCTGTGGTATCACCTTGGTATTGTTGAGATATGGCTCTTAGCCTACGACTTCCTGAAGATTTAGACCACCAGCTTGCAGATTTAGCAGAGCGTGAGCATTCATCTAAACACTCCCTCATTGTTGAAAGCGTCCGTCGCCTGCTGGAGGAAAGAGATCACCGCGCAATGGTAGAAGAGGGACTTGCATATGCCCTTGAACATGATGCGAAAACCTTGGAACGACTAGCCGACTCATAAATGCAACGAAAGAGACAGTAGGGCCTGGGTGCGCATCCCCACGGATTAAACAAACGAAAGATAACTTGTGACGTATTCTGACATCCGACTCTGCTCTCTTAAAGAGGTGAGTGACATGGTGGGCCGCCCGCTGGCTCAGGTGCAGATACTGGACCGGGCTCATGCCTTGGGGCGTGCATACACCACCGGCGCTAAGTCACGTTATTACCCCTATGAGCGAGTGGCTGAGCTCGCTTCTGCTCCACGCTGGGATAAGCCGGGCTTCATTCAACGGCTAGCTGAGCTAGGTGTTCGGGGTCAAAAAGTTGTTATTTTGCGGCAAATCGATGCCCAACCTACTGGAAGCCCGGCAGGGCGTACCTGGTATGGGTTTGATATGGCAGCTGAAATGTCTGAAGACACTACCGTTCGAGCAGGCCAAACAGATGCTTCACGGATGGCCTGGAAGGTTAGCTCTTCTAACCTGTCTTTGATTCGTTCTCTAGCCCCAGGGCAGACCCTTCCTCTTGTTATTACTGTGGGCGGGCTAGTGGTTGCCGGGCGAGAAATTATAGGTGTGGATGAGGCTATCACCGCTGAGATGGGTGACCTTGTGGCATTTGAGGTTCAGGACGCTGGCCCCTGGCTGGAAGCAGTGAGGTTTAGTTGGCTTAACTCTGGGCCTGGTCAGCCAATTCTCTGGTGGGATCTACCCCAAGGGTAGGCCTAGGGGACTCGAATCATTGAGCCGTCCCAGAGGGTTAGCGTATGGGAGGCGGATTCTATATCGATGGTGAGCTTCCAATCTGCGTAGGTACTGCCTGGGCTGAGTCTGGCTTGCTGGTGGCAGTGCGGATTCTGGATAAGGACTTCTAACTCTTGTGGTGTTGGAGAAAACGGAATAAGCCAGGTGGTGTTGATGCCGAGTGCTTCTAGGTCGCTGTAGGAATTGCATCTGATAGGGGCGAGCGTAACGGTTTGCGCGGTGAGCGCCAGGACGACGTAGAAGCCGGTTTGGGCGAAAGGGTCGAGCTGCCCTTTGGGAATGGGGCAGCGGTTCCTTGTCTTGGGGCGCAGGTTGAAGTGGTAAAAAATCTGGCCGACAGTGATTCCCAGGTCTGTGGGTCCAGTGGGCTGCTCAGAGGAAGGGTTCATGACACACCTTTTTCTAACTGGTTGATTTAACTAGATAAGAGTATAGTGTGGGTAGTGTGAGGTGTCACCACGCCTGTGGGGCTAGGTGATAGCTGGAAAATCTTTAATTAAAGTGCAAAATTTTGAAAGAAATTTTTTGAACTTTGTTAAATAATATACGTTAGGAGAAGAGATTTTTATGTACAATGTGGATCTTATTAAGGAATATTTTTGTAATGAAGATATTTTCTTTCAAGGATATGTTGAGGCATGGTCGGAAAGCAGATGGGGTCGGATTCAAGAAGGTAGAGTTCAAGAAAGTGATATAACTGCACTGTTGTTAGCGACAAATGGATCCCTAGAGGATCGAATTATTGAGTTTTTTATATATGAAGCTGGCTTGTTGCTTGAGAGTGGATGTTTCTATAGACTCCGTTCCTCTCAGGATCCCTTGATTAAAAAGTTTCGGCGGCGCGATGAGGCTGGGAATTTGGTAAAAAATGTTCCTGATATTTTCGTGACTAAAGAAAGTGCTTCGGGTGATGAGGTGACTCTAGTTGTTGCGGTTGAGCTTAAAAAGAATGCCCAGGTAAATTACATAAACTGCCCAACGGGAAAGCATTTGCGTTATAGTAATCAGATTGTTTGCTATGCTGAGGGATGTTGTTTTTCAGATGAATTAAAAGACATTGTTCGATATATTTGGCTTTCCCCGAAGCGAAAAAAGAGGAGTCATCGAGGGGTTAATGGCGAAAATCAGATGATGGGTTGGGGTTTTGATGAACAATTTTCGCATGAATTTTTTGAGTTTCAGCAAAATGTTTTTTCATCATTATGGCGTCATGCCAATCTCGAAAACTTATGTGAAGAATTAGATGAATCAATTGAAGGGGTGATTTTGTCAAAAATTATTAAGGACTGGATATCCTGATAATTGCTTGTAGCTAGCTTGGGATAGCAAAGGCTCCGCCTTCCTTCTGCGGACTGTGCCAAACCAGTCTAGGAAAGGCGGAGCCTAAGAAAGCTTATTCATAAGGGAGCGTGAGCCTGTGGAACCCCTTATGAATAAGCCTCAAGCTATCAGGGGCAGATTTTAGAAGAGCCCCATCGGCTTATCTGAGTAGCTGACCAGCATGTTCTTGGTCTGCTGGTAGTGAGCCAGCATCATCAGGTGGGTCTCGCGGCCGATGCCTGACTTCTTGTAGCCACCGAAAGCGGCGTGGGCCGGGTAATTATGGTAGTTGTTGATCCAGACACGGCCAGCCTGAATGGTGCGGCCTGCCCGGTAGACGGTGTTTTCTGGTCGCGCGTCCAGACACCCGCACCTAGACCGTAATCGGTGTCATTGGCAATACGCATAGCCTCATCAAAATCAGTGAAAGAGGTAGTAGCCAGAACCGGGCCAAAAATCTCTTCCTGGAAGATACGCATGTCGTTGCTACCGGCAAAAACGGTAGGCTGAATGTACCAGCCGTCCGCCAGATCGCCGCCCAGCTCACAGGCCTCACCGCCCACGAGAACATTCGCGCCCTCGTCCTTACCAATCTTCAGATAGGCAGGCCAGGCCCTGGTAGCCCTGATTGTCGCCAAGCGCGAGGGTATTCTGAACGAGGAACTCTATAAGGCTCCCCGCACTGAGGGCGGCTTTGTAGCTGAGGACGTCTACGTCCGTCTTGGCGAGGCACCCCAGGTGCCTGCCGCGGCAGCGTCCTAATACTCCACTACCACATAGCAGAGGGCGGGCCCTGCACATCGGTCGGTGTGCAGGGCCCGCCCTCTTGTTCTCTTGTTCAGGCTAAACAGCTAGCGCCCGGCGCAGGGTATCTAGCCCGACTGAGCCTAGAAGTAGGGCGCGGGTGTGGAAGTCGCGGTCAGAGATCCCGGCGGCGCGGGCGTCCTCACGCAGCTGGAGCCAGAGGCGCTCGCCCACCTTGTAGGAGGGGGCCTGACCCGGCCAGCCCAGGTAGCGCAGGAACTCAAAGCGGCGCTGGCCCTCAGAGAGATCCAGGTTAGCCTCCAAGAACTTATAGCCCTTCTCGGCGTCCCAGATGCCCGGCTCGACACCCAGCTCAGTGACCCAGCGTTCGGGAATCTCAAAACCGCAGTGCAGGCCAATGTCGAAGACCACGCGCGCTGCGCGCAGGCGCTGAGCATCCAGCATACCCATACGGTCGCCCACATCAGAAAGATAGCCCAGCTCATCCATCAGACGCTCAGCATAAAGCGCCCAACCCTCACCATGGCCCGAAACCCACACGGCCTTAGCCCGCCACTGGTTCAAGGTCTCCGCCATAGCCGTTGCATACGAAACCTGCAGGTGGTGGCCGGGCACACCCTCATGGTAGACAGTTGAGGTTTCACGCCAAGTGCCAAAAGTGTCCTCACCCTCAGGCACAGACCACCACATGCGCCCGGCTCGCTCAAAATCGGCGGACGGGCCGGTGTAATAGATACCTCCTTCTTGGGTGGGGGCAATCATACATTCGAGCTTGCGCAGCGGCCCCTCAATAGTGAAATGCTCCTTGGCCAGGTCATCAAGGGCAGCATCAGAGAGTTTCTGCATCCAAGCCTGTAACTCGGCGGTACCCTTGAGCGTACGCTCAGGGTCAGCATCCAGCAGGGCCTTAGCCTGGTCAATGGTGGCACCGGGTTTGATAGCCTCAGCAACCTCCTGCTGGGCTGCGATGATGCGGTCAAGCTCCTCAACACCCCAGGCGTAGGTCTCTTCCACATCAAGGCTAGTACCCACAAACTGGCGAGAGTAAAGACTATAGCGTTCACGGCCCACCGCATCGGCCTCAGGCGCGTCAGCCCGTAGAGTCTCTTTGAGGTAGGTGAGAAGTTCCCCGTAGCCTTCCTGAGCGGACGCCGCGCCCTGGGCTGCAAGGTCAGCCTGCTCAGGGGCTGCCTCCGCAACCTCACCTGCCAGGGTGTCGAAGAAGCCGCCCTGGGCAATGTAGGCGGTAACCTGCTCAATAACAATATCTACCTGGCGTACCGCCGCTACCCTACCTGTGGCTCGGGCAGCTTCTAAGGTCTGAATATAGCCACGAACCGCTGCCGCGACCTTACCTAGACGGCCCGCAATATGCGCCCAGTCCTGGGCTGTTTCGCGGCTCATCAGGTCAAAGACGGCCCGGATACTCTGAACGGGGGAGGCAATATTGTTGAGTTCCCAACCGCCCAAACCTGCCTGGTGCATCTCAAGTTTCAGGCCCAGACGCTCACGCATAGCATCGATAGTGACCCGGTCAGTCTCATCAGCTGGCTCGACCCCATCAAGAGCCGCTAAAGTCTGACGGGCCAAATCAATCTCGGCCTGAGTACCGGCAGGAGAGTAGTCAGGGTACTCAGTCTCCCGGCCCTTACGGCCCTCGATAGTGGCAGAAGCCGGGTCGAGTTCTAGGATCTTCTCGTAGTAGTCGTTAGCAATCTGATCGACCGCAGTTTGTGCACGGTCGGCCTTGAAAATCTGGGGTAAATCTGGGTGTAGCGTCATGCCCCTATTCTAGGCCACGTGACCCACAAAACAGGGCGGGGGGGGAAGGAGAGGCCAACTACTGGGGCCGGGCCCGCTTCCAAGAACCAGGGCCCGGGCGCAGCCGCATACCCAGACGCTGGGTATTGTTCAGGCGGCGCTGCCACATCTCCGAGGCAGTCTCCTGCTGAGAATCAGCCTGAGCCTGCAAAGCCACTATAAGGCTGGCCAGTGCAGCTAACTCTTCATCAGTGGGGTTACCCCGCACCACCGAAAAAGCGGGGGCGGGCACCTGCTCATCACCAGCGTCCTGCCCCTGGGCATCACCGGGCGCGGACGCAGGCACCGGCTTCTTACCGAAACCCAGCAGAGAGAGCGGATTGGGAGTTGGCATAATCTATCGACCCCTTAGAGCGGAATATTGCCGTGCTTTTTAGCGGGAGTTGCCGCACGCTTATCGCGCAGAGCCCGCAGAGAAGAAATAATACGCACACGAGTCTCAGAAGGAGCAATCACCTCGTCAATGTAGCCCAGCTCAGCAGCCTGATAAGGGTTGAGCAGCTCCTCTTCGTACTTGGCAATAAGCTCAGCGGTCTTAGCCTCAACGTCACCGCCCTCTTCGGCTATGGCAGCTAGCTCTCGGCGGTAGAGAATATTGACCGCACCCTGGGCACCCATCACACCAATCTGGGCGGTCGGCCAAGCCAGGTTAATATCGGCACCTAGCTTCTTAGAACCCATCACAATGTAGGCACCGCCATAGGCCTTGCGGGTAATCACAGTAACTAACGGCACGGTAGCCTCAGCGTAAGCATAAAGTAGCTTGGCGCCGCGGCGGATAATGCCGTTAAACTCCTGGTCAGTACCCGGTAGGAAGCCAGGCACATCAACAAAGGTCAGAATCGGGATATTGAAAGCATCACAGTTACGCACAAAACGGGCGGCCTTCTCCGAGGCGTTAATATCAAGGGTCCCAGCAAACTGAATCGGCTGATTAGCCACAATACCCACAGTCTTACCCTCAACCCGGGCATAACCAATCATGACATTAGGGGCATAAAGGGCCTGCATCTCAAAGAAATGCCCGTCATCGACAACCGCCTCAATAACCGCCCGCATATCATAGGGCTGGTTAGCTGAATCCGGTATCAAGGTATCAAGGTCCAGATCCTCAACAGTAATCTCAGAATCCTGGTCATGATCCAGCGGGAAAGTCTCGGTGAGGTTGTTCGAGGGCAAGAACTCAACAAGCTCACGGACGAAATCAAAAGCGTCCTCTTCATCCTCAGCCAGGTAAGTAGATGTGCCAGTGACCGCGTTATGCTGGCGGGCACCACCGAGGCTCTCCATATCAACCTGCTCACCGGTGACAGTCTTAATAACATCCGGGCCGGTAATAAACATGTGACTGGTCTTATCAACCATAACAATATAGTCAGTCAGAGCAGGGGAGTAGGCTGCACCACCGGCACAGGGGCCCATAATCACTGAAATCTGCGGGATAACACCAGAGGCGCGCACATTCATGCGGAAAATATCAGCAAACATGGCCAAGGAAGCCACACCCTCCTGGATGCGGGCGCCACCACCGTCATTAATACCGATAATGGGGCAACCATTTTGCAGGGCAAACTTCTGCACCTTCACAATCTTCTCACCATTAACCTGCGAGAGAGAACCACCATAGACGGTGAAATCCTGGGAGTAGACCGCAACGAGACGGTCATCAATGGTGCCATAACCAGAAACCAGGCCATCACCTACCGGCTTCTTCTTCTCCATACCAAAGGCCGTGGTGCGGTGCTTAGCTAGGGCATCAAACTCAACGAAAGACCCCTCATCAAGGAGCATGTCGATGCGCTTGCGGGCGGTCTGCTTGCCGCGCTCGTGCTGGCGGTCGATGGGGCCCTGGCCGGTGGGGGCGAGGGTTTGCTCGCGGCGGGCGTAGAAGTCAGCGATTTTACCGGCGGTGGTGGTCAAATTGGGGGCATCGGTGGTGGGGTTATCGCTCATGCTGTACCTGCCTCGTGCGCTGGTGGGTCAATGATGTGGGGTGACCTGGGATTAGGGTCATTCTGTTCAACTATAGACCGGCCACCCCCGTGCGCCCAATTATTCTTGGGTTTTTGAGTGGTTTTTGCAGATAAAGATGGGGTGTCTCGGTGAGCTAAAACGGGCTGAAGCAGGCTCACCCTATCTGGGGGCCTGCTTCAGCTGCTTGAGATTCTTGAGGCTACTTGCCGACCTTGCCGATAACAGCATTCCATTCGCGGGCAGTGTAACCGGTCAGCACGCCACCGGTGCTCATGGGGTCTGCGGCGATGATGCCATCTAGGTCTTGGCGATCTTCAGCGACGAAGATGAGTAGGGCACCGGCCGGGTCCCCATCGAGGAAGGCACCTGCCGCATGGAGCTTACCTTCTTCGTGGAGTTTGGCCAGGTACTCACGGTGGGCGGGGCGGTGCTCAGCTTGTAGCTCAGCCGGGCCATAAGAATACTGCACAGCGTAAACGGTCATAGTGGAACCTTTCGTAGGGGTCAGACATTTCCAGTATTGCACCACCAGGCCGGTGAAAGGGCGCATGACCCCGTAGAATAAGGGCCGAACTTATGTGAAATAAAAGGAGCACCTATGGGGCAGTTGCAGGCTACATCAGTGGAAGTGAGCGGATTCGATCGGGTAGAGATTCTACCGTCGGTGGGCTCAACCAACGACTACGCCCGGCAGATTCTTGTGGGAGATACCCTCGTGCGCCGCAGCTATGGTGAGCTCTCCTTGGTATCAACAGCCGACCAGAACGCGGGAAAAGGACGCCTGGATAGGGTCTGGGTGGCCCCGGCCGGTACTGCTTTGGCCACCAGCTTTATTGTGCGCCCGCACGTGAACCCCATGAATAGGGTGGCCCCTGACCAGTACCACTGGTTCACTTCCCTGGCGGCGCTGGCTGCTTGTGATGTTTTTGAGCAGCTTGCGGGGCTGCGCCCCTCTATTAAATGGCCTAACGATGTGCTGCTGGGTAACCGTAAAGCCTGCGGTATTCTGGCCCAGCTCATCATTGAACCTGAAGGGCAGATTTCTGTTGTGGTGGGTATCGGGTTGAACCTGAATCTGACCCCAGATAATGTGCCTGTTCCTACCGCTACCAGTGCCCTCATGGAATCTGGTCAGCCGGTTGATCTCAACCAGGCTCTTACGGTCTTGGCTAACAATTTTGCCCGCTACTATCGGGACTTTGCGGCGTCCGGCTTTGAAGCGGATGCCCTGACCGGCGGAAATTCACTACTGACCCGTTTGCGTAACCGAATGAGTACCCTGGGTGCCACTTTGACCATTCACCTGCCTGGGGATGAGACTTTTAGGGGCACCGGTGTTGAGCTGACCGCAGAAGGGGAGCTGGTCGTCCGCGCCGAGACGGGTGAGGAGCGCAGCTTCACGGTGGGGGATGTGGTGCATGTGCGTCCCCAAGGCTACGGCCAGGCTTAGCTACCTCCTGGGCGTACCGGGTAATCTTCAGAAAGCACCGCTAGAATCACCGATGATGAAACTTCGAGGTCAGCTCTACCCAGCAGAACACACCCTTGCCGCTACCCGCGCCCATGGGGTGCTGCTGGTGCGCCCTTTGAGCTATTTTTTTGCTGCCATGACCGCCTGGAGCTTTGCCTCCGCCATAGGTACAGGGGCACCTGCCTGGTACTACCTGGGGCTGGGGTTGGCTGTGTGGCTGGTCTGGTTGGGTGCGCGGGGGCTTCTGCGCTGGGCTACTACCAGCTACCTGCTCACTAATCAGCGGCTAGTCATTAGGCGGGGCTTGTTATCTGGTAAGGACGTGAGCGTCCCGCTTCTTGAAATTGAAGGAGTGAGCGTGGGCAACCGGCATTTAATGGGCCTGACGGATGCGGCGGCCTTGACTGTTCATGCTCGCGGGGGCCTCTACGTCCTGCGGTCTGTGCCGTATGCTGACCGTTTTAGTCAAGAGATTCGTAGTGCTCAGCAGGCCCTCTTGAAGGGGTCTTCTCCCTCGGTGTGAAGCTTGTAATATGGGGCTGATATGTCGTGATGAGCTAGCTTGGTTCGATAAAAAGTGATGGAGGGCATAGAATAGGCGATGGCGCCCAGTAAGTGACGACATTTTGTAGCCTGTATCACACTATATGGGTATTCTGGAAGTAGTTAACTGCTTGCAGCCTCAGCCCTAGGGCTCACAGCCCCTAGAACAACATAGCACTCACCAAAAGAAGGAAGACTCCAGTGGAGAAGTCAGCACCCGGTAGCGGCACCGCCGAACAGGTCGGAACCGCACCCAACCGGAGCAGGCACCCCCATAAACATGTGCAAAGCCAGCTCTACCGTAGCAACGAAGCACGGCAAGGAGTTCAAGAACTCGAACGTGCTCTCTTGGGGGAAAACCGCAACATGAAGCGCGGCGAAGTTGCAGATCAGGCCGGGGTGCCACTACTAACAGCCCGCAAAATTTGGCGTTCCCTAGGCCTTCCCAACCTCACCGATGAAGACACCTACTTCACCCAGGCCGACAGCAAAGCCCTGACAGCAGTTACCTCCTTAAGCAAAGAAGGAAAACTCAGCGAAGAAGCAGCCCTCTCCCTGACCCGTTCTGTAGGGCAGATGATGGATCGCATGGTGGTCTGGCAGATTGAAGCTCTAGTCGAAGATATGGTTATTAACGGCGGGCTCACCGATACCGAAGCCCGCGGCGAACTTCTAAGCCTACTGCCTCGCCTCATCGAAGACCTAGAAGACATCACTGTCTACGGCTACCGCCGCATGCTCAACGCAGCAATCCTGCGCCTTGCCCTACGCGATGAAGAAGGCTGTAGTGACCTCTCCGAAAGTGACCTACCACTGGCCCGCGGAGTAGGCTTTGTCGACCTAGTCTCATACACCTCACTCTCACGCGAAATGAACGAGCGCACCCTAGCCCGCCTGGTCAAAAGCTTTGAGCAACGCTGCGCCGAAGTTATCGCAGTGGGCGGCGGGCGCATCATCAAAACGGTAGGCGATGAAGTCATGTACCTAGTCGAAACCCCTGAAGACGGTGCCCGTATCGCACTAGCCCTCTCAAAACTCATCAGTGAAGACCCCCAGCTACCCGAAGCCCGCGTATCTTTTGTCTGGGGCAGGGTGCTACCCCGCCTAGGGGATATCTACGGGCCGACCGTAAACCTAGCCTCCCGCCTAGTGGCACTCACTGAACCCGGAGTCGTCCTCACCGACGTGTTTACCGCTGAAACCCTCGAAGACGACAAACGATTTGTACTTATCCCCCAAGGCGTGCGCAACGTGCGTGGCTTTGGCAATGTTAAGCCCGTAGCTATCACACCGGGCATCGGTAACGAACTGGAGATCGATTTCGAATGACTCACGCCCCTCACCTCACCATCTACGCGGGCAAGTCAACCGACGTAGGCCAATACCGCGATAACAACGAAGACTCCATGATCGTTGCCGGCAACCTCTGCGTGGTCGCAGACGGCATGGGCGGGCACGAAAAAGGCGAAGTAGCCTCCCGCCTGTGCACCCGAACCTTAGCCTACGCCCAGATGTTTACGCTCCCCGGCGGTATGACGGAAGAAGAAGCCACCTTCCAGCAAGAACTTGCCAGCGAAACCCAGAGCGACGAAGGGCAGACCCGTCGCTTCCGCAAGCGCCGCAAGGAAACCTCGGCCCTTAACCGCCAGATTCTTAGAACTCTCGATAAAATCAAGAACATTATCGGTCAAGCCGATGAGACCATCAAAGCTGCCCTCGACCTGCGAGCAGGCACAACAGTTACAGGTGCCTGGCTCACCCACATCGGGAATCAACCCATGTGGTTTATCTTCAACGTAGGCGACTCACGCACCTACCGCCTTGCCCGGTCTGAAGAGATACACCCTGAAGAAGCTCTATCTGTTTCTAACGGACCAGTCGAGGGGTTAGAACTAGAGCAGATTACTGTAGACCACTCTGAGGTGCAGTACCTGGTAGACACCGGCCAAATCACCGCCCTAGAGGCCCTGACCCACCCGCGCCGCAACGTCATCACCCGAGCCCTGGGCACCGGTAATTACTGGGAGCCTGACTTCTGGGTCATTCCTGCCCGCGAAGGCGACCGCCTCATGATGTGCTCCGATGGTCTTTCTGGTGAACTCTCCCATAACTACATGGCACGAGTGCTGGCCACCGTTGAACACCCCCAGGACGCCGCCGACGTACTCCAGATGGCGGCCCTACGCGCCGGGGGGCGAGATAACATCACCGTCATTGTGGCAGATGCTATCACCGTAGAAGAATCCGAAGCCCGTGAGGCTGAGCTCAAAGCGCTGACCGAAACAGACGCCCACCAGATTGTGGCTCACATCGACGGCTACGACTACACCCACACCACCACCACGGAAGAAGAGCAGTTCCACTCTGAAAAAGAACTGCACCGGGGTATCAACGGCTAGGGTTGAGCAGGGATGTCATAGGGCAGAATAGATAGGGTGAGTGAAAACAAAGACCTTCCCGGTGTAGAAGAAGAAACCGTGCACGGCGTTGACCGTGACCTGGTCGAAGGCCAGGGCGTTGCCCCCGCTATTAAGGAGCGATACGCCCAGCTCATTGACCAGGTGCGAGTAGCCCGCCAAAGCTACTACGTTAACGACGCCCCCACCATCTCTGATGCTGACTACGATGCCCTCTACCGTGAGCTTGAAAAGCTCGAAGCCCAGCACCCCGAACTGGTAGCTAACGACTCACCCACCCAAGAAGTTGGCGGCGAAGCCTCAGCAGCTTTTGCTCCGGTGACCCACCTGGCCCGCATGTACTCCCTCGAGGACGTCTTCTCCCTCGAAGAACTCGGTACCTGGTTAGACCGCGCCGAAACCAACGCCCAAGAAATGACGGGCGCTCGCCCTGCCTGGCTGACTGAACTCAAGATTGACGGGCTGGCCGTCAACCTGCTTTACCGCAAGGGCAAACTGGTGCGTGCCGCCACCCGCGGCGACGGAACCACAGGGGAGGACGTAACCCACAACGTCCTGACTATCGGCACGATCCCCACCCAGCTTGCCGGGAAGAATCACCCTGAAGAAATTGAAATTCGGGGTGAAGTCTTCATCTCATCAGCCGATTTTAAGATTCTTAACGAGCAGATGGTGGAGCAGGGCAAGGCTCCTTTCGCCAACCCGCGTAATGCGGCGGCGGGTTCTTTGCGGCAGAAGGACGCCGCCCTGACTGCCGAGCGCCCCCTGAGCATGTTCGTGCACGGAATCGGCGCCCGCACCGGCTTAGATATCGCCACCCAGTTTGAAACCTACACCCAGCTGCAAGAATGGGGGCTACCCGTCAGCCCTTACTCCCAACTGCTGACCAGCCGCTCAGAGATCCTTGAGTTCATTGCAACTTACGGGGAGAAACGCCACTCCCTGGTGCATGAAATTGACGGCATTGTTATTAAGGTCAATGACTTTTCTACCCAAGAACGCCTGGGTTACACTTCTCGCGTGCCCCGCTGGGCTGTGGCCTATAAGTACCCGCCTGAAGAGGTTAATACTAAGCTGCTGGATATTCGGGTAGGGGTGGGGCGTACCGGTCGTGTGACCCCCTTTGGGGTGATGGAGCCTGTGAAGGTTGCTGGTTCAACGGTCGAGATGGCTACCTTGCATAATCAGGACGTCGTCAAAGCTAAGGGCGTTTTGATTGGCGATACCGTGGTTCTGCGCAAGGCGGGGGACGTTATCCCTGAAATTGTGGGGCCGGTAGTGGCTCTGCGTGATGGGAGTGAACGGGAGTTCGTCATGCCCACCGACTGCCCTTCTTGTGGGCAGCCTCTAGCTCCTGCTAAGGATGGGGATGTAGATATCCGTTGCCTCAATGCCCGCTCTTGCCCGGCCCAGCTCACAGAGCGCGTGAACCACTTGGCAGGCCGTGGGGCTTTTGATATTGAGGCTCTGGGGTATGAGGCTGCTAAGGCGCTGACAAACCCGGCAGCCCCCGAGCAGGCTCCTTTAGTGTCAGAGGCTTTTCTCTTTGACCTGACCGCCCAGGATCTTGCTGAGGTGCGGATCGAGCGGGAAAAGAAAGTCAAAGGTGAGCCTACTGGTAAGACGGAGTTGGTGCCTTACTTCTATACCCGGGGCACTGCTAAGAAGCCGAGTGCCCCTACCCGTAATACTGAAAAGCTTTTTGAGCAGTTGGAGAAAGCTAAGAGCCAGCCCCTGTGGCGGGTGGTGGTTGCCTTGTCTATCCGGCATGTGGGCCCTACCGCGGCACGGGCCTTGGCGGCCGAGTTTGGGTCTATGGAGGCGATTCGTTCAGCTAGTGAGGAACGGTTGGCAAATGTTGATGGTGTAGGTGCCATCATTGCTCGTTCCCTTAAAGAGTGGTTTGCCGAAGACTGGCACCGGGAAATTGTGGAACGCTGGGCTGCTGCGGGTGTGCGGATGGAAGATGAGCGCGATGCGTCGGTGGAGCGCACCCTTGAGGGGCTGACCATTGTGGTCACTGGAACCCTAGCCCGCTTTACTCGTGATAGTGCTAAAGAGTCCATTATTGTGCGTGGTGGGAAGGCTTCTGGGTCGGTTTCTAGGAAGACTAGTTTTGTGGTTGCCGGTGAGTCTGCTGGTTCTAAGCTAGATAAAGCTGAGCAGTTGGGGGTTCCGGTGCTAGATGAAGAGGGTTTTGAGCTGCTCTTGGCGCAGGGGCCGGACGCCTTTGTTTAGGTGCTAGGTCACAGGAAGGTCACGGGGACGTATAAACCTGTAACCTAAATGTGACCTAGGCCCCTGTTCGCCACGGGGGAAGTGGTGGGAAGTTTAAAAAAATTTTAAGGCTGCAGCAACCTACCTTAAAAACAGACAAGTTTCTCGTGATTAAAATTTTTTGTCCCCATTTAAACCCCAGAAATACACGCTTTGTGTCGGTGTTAAGGGTGATACAAGCCTGTCTTTAAAACATCTTCACCCAGAGGGTGGGGGAGGTGTCGGCAGGCACGGAGTGCGGTGATCTGTTTCAAACAGGGGTTGGCAAAGCTGAAATCGTTACGTTATCGTTATCAACGAATCAAAAACGACCGGCACGAACCACTTCGCAACGGTCAATAGCTCACAGTGGAAGCTGTGGGCGCATGCTGGGCTCTACCGCACACCTGATGCCGTCTACAGGGTAAAGCCTCAAGGAATCCAATCTACGATTACGGGTAGACGGCAACGCAAAGACGTCCAGGGATGGAAAGAGCGTAAGGTGGCCTAATGGAGCATTTCATGACTTCCAACATTCGTCGTTCAGCAGCAGTACTTGCAATCGGTGGCGCAGCAGCAGCAAGCCTGGCAGCTACCCCCGCAGCCAACGCCGCTCCCCTCGAAGCTTGGGAAGCCCTCGCACAGTGCGAGTCCGGTGGCAACTGGGCCATTAACACCGGTAACGGCTACTACGGTGGCGTCCAGTTCTCACAGACCTCTTGGAACGCAGCCGGTGGCACCGGTAGCCCCGCAGCTGCTTCAAAGGCAGAGCAGATTCGTGTTGCTGAAAACCTTCTTCAGATGCAGGGCTGGGGCGCCTGGCCTGCATGCGCTGCCAAGCTGAACCTTTACGCTTACGGCACCGCAGGCGCACCTGCTGCTCCTGCTGCAGCTGTAGCACCCCAGGCAACCGAGGTGACCGAAGTTGCCGTAGCTCCTGTTGTTGTAGAAGCTGCCCCTGTTGCTGTAGAAGCTCCTGCAGCCGAGGTTGCTGTTGCTGAGGCACCCGCCGCAGAAGCAGTTGCTGAAGCAGCACCTGCAGCTAACACCTACACCGTCAAGGCTGGCGACACCCTGTCAGAAATCGCTTACGCTCACGGCTTCAACGGCTGGGACGAAGTTCTGGCAGCTAACGCTGACCTGATTCAGAACGCTGACGTCATTGAAGTTGGCTGGGTTCTGACCATCCCCGCTAAGTAAGACCTTCCCGGTTCTTATCCTTTGAGCGGATTCTGATCTCACACTGTTGCCCCCTAGCCTGTGCAGGCTAGGGGGCAATTCTTTTTAAATCGTGTTATGACCGTCGGCGGGCTAAGATAGACAATGAAAACCTATGTCTAACTCGTGGAAGTGATTATGTCTGCTATTACGAGTGAGCAGGTGGCACACCTTGCCATGCTGGCTCATATCGAGATGACTGATGAAGAGCTAGCCGCTATGGCCGCTGAGCTCGACGTCATCGTAGAATCCGTTAAGTCAGTCTCAGACGCTGTCTCAGACGACATCCCGGCAACTAGCCACCCCATCCCGCTGAAGAACGTTTTCCGTGAGGACGTGGTGGGCGAAACCCTGAGTGCTGAGGAAGCGCTCTCAGGTGCCCCCGACGCTGAGGACGGTAAGTTCAAGGTTCCGGCAATTCTGGACGAAGACTAAGGAGCGGGCATGAAGGACATCATCAAACTTTCTGCAGCAGAACTTGCTGAGAAGCTGGCCGCTGGCGAACTGACCTCTGTTGAGGCGACCCAGGCCTACATTGACCACATCACCGCTACCGACGGTGAACCCCTAGATGCAGAAAACCGCGCAGCCGGTAAGAGCGGTCTCAACGCTTTCTTGCACCTGAACGCTGAAGAAGCCCTTGAGGTAGCCGCTAGCGTCGATGCAGATCGTGCAGCCGGTAAAGAACTCCCTGCCTTGGCAGGCGTCCCCATCGCTGTCAAGGATCTTATTGTCACCAAGGGCCAGCCCACCACTGCTGCCTCCCGCATGCTTGAAGGCTGGATGAGCCCCTATGACGGCACCGTCACCCAGAAGATTCGTGAGGCTCGCATGCCTATTCTGGGTAAGACTAACCTCGATGAGTTCGCTATGGGTTCTTCCACCGAGCACTCAGCCTTTGGCGTGACCCGCAACCCCTGGGCCCTGGACCGTATTCCCGGTGGCTCAGGCGGTGGCTCCGCGGTCGCTGTGGCAGCCTTCCAGGCTCCCTTGGCCTTGGGCACTGACACCGGCGGTTCTATCCGTCAGCCCGCAGCGGTTACCGGCTCGGTCGGCGTGAAGCCCACCTACGGCTCTGTCTCCCGCTACGGTGTGATTGCTATGGCATCTTCCCTGGACCAGGTAGGCCCCTGTGCCCGTACCGTCCTCGATACTGCCTTGCTGCACGAGGTTATCGGCGGCTACGACCCCAAGGACTCTACCTCCCTGAACGAGCCAGTGCCCGCCTATGCGGATGCTGCTCGCGCCGGTGCTGCTGAAGGTGGCCTCAAGGGCCTGCGCGTTGGCGTCATCAAGGAGCTCACCGGTGAGGGCTTCCAGGCTGGTGTGATGGCTCGTTTCAATGAGTCCCTGGAACTGCTCAAAGAAGCCGGTGCAGAAATCGTTGAGGTTTCTCTGCCTTCCGTTAAGGAAGCTATTGGGGCCTACTACTTGATTATGTCCTCTGAGGTTTCCTCAAACCTGGCTAAGTATGACGGTGTTCGTTTCGGTCTGCGTCAGCTACCTGAAGAGGGTAACGTCACGATTGAGCGCGTCATGGCTGCCTCTCGTGCAGCCGGTTTCGGTGCAGAAGCTAAGCGCCGTATTATTCTGGGTACCTACGCCCTGTCTGCTGGCTACTACGATGCCTACTACGGTTCTGCCCAGAAGGTGCGTACCCTGATTCAGCGCGATTACGCTCAGGCCTTTGAGGTCGCAGATGTGCTGATTAGCCCCACTGCTCCTACCACCGCCTACAAGCTGGGGGAGAAGACCAAGGGCGATCCCATGGCCATGTACAAGGGCGATATTGCCACTGTGCCCACTAACCTTGCCGGTGTGCCCTCACTTTCCTTGCCCGGTGGCCTGGCAGATGAGGACGGTCTGCCGATAGGCATCCAGTTCACCGCACCTGCCCATGAGGACGCCCGCCTCTACCGCGCCGGTGCTGGCCTGGAGGCCCTGCTGACCGCCAAGTGGGGTGGCTACCTGCACGAGCAGCTACCTGATACTGCCGCCCTGATTCGTGACTTTGACTTCGAGGGAGCTAAGTAAATGTCTGAGGAAATCCTGTCCTTTGAAGAAGCCATGGAGAAGTACGACCCCGTACTGGGCTTCGAGGTTCACGTTGAACTCAACACCAAGACCAAGATGTTCGATGCCGCTCCTAACGAGTTTGGTGATACCCCCAACACCAACGTCACCCCCGTCTCGCTGGGCCTGCCCGGTGTGCTGCCGGTGGCCAACGGTAAGGCTGTTGAGTCTGCTATCAAGCTGGGTCTGGCTCTGGGCTGCGAGATCGCACCTATCAGCCACTTTGCCCGTAAGAACTATTTCTACCCCGATACCCCCAAGAACTTCCAGACCTCCCAGTACGATGAGCCCATCGCCGCTAACGGGTCCTTGGATGTTGAGCTGGAGGACGGCACCGTCTTCACCATTGATATTGAGCGCGCCCACATGGAAGAGGACGCCGGTAAGCTGACCCACAAGGGTGGTACTGCTGGCCGTATCCAGGGTGCAGATTTCTCCCTGGTGGACTACAACCGTGCCGGTGTGCCCCTGATTGAAATTGTTACCCGCCCCATCGTGGGTGCAGGGGATAAGGCCCCTGAGCTGGCCCGCGCCTACGTGGCAGCTATCCGCGAAATCGTGAAGAACCTGGGTATTTCTGATGCCCGTATGGAACGCGGTAACGTGCGCTGCGATGCTAACGTCTCGCTCATGCCTAAGGGTAGCACCGAGTTCGGTACCCGCTCTGAGACCAAGAACGTGAACTCTCTGCGCTCGGTTGAGCGTGCGGTGCGCTATGAGATTCAGCGTCACGCAGCAGTTCTGGACGCTGGTCAAAAGGTTGTGCAGGAAACTCGCCACTGGCATGAGGACACCCGCGAGACCACCAGCGGCCGCCCCAAGTCTGACGCTGATGACTACCGTTACTTCCCTGAGCCTGATCTGGTTCCGGTGGTGACTGACGCTGAGTGGATTGAGCGTCTGCGCGCGGAGCTTCCTGAGCCTCCGGCTGAGCGTCGCCGCCGTCTCAAAGCTGACTGGGGCTTCTCCGATGAGGAGTTCCGCGATGTGGTCAACGCTGGTGCCATGGACGCCATTGAAGAGACCGTTGCCGCTGGTGCCCCTGCCGCTGTTGCTCGTAAGTGGTGGATGGGTGAGATTGCCCGTATCGCCAAGGAGCGTGAGGTTGAGCTGACTGAAACCGGTGCAACCGCCGCTACTATCGTTGAGCTCAACCAGCTCATTGAGGGCAAGAAGATTAACGATAAGATCGCCCGCCAGGTGCTGGGTTTCGTCATTGAAGGCGAAGGCACCCCCGCTGAGATCGTTGAGAAGCGCTCTTTGGCTGTGGTGTCTGATGATTCGGCCCTGACCGCTGCTATCGATGAGGCCCTGGCTGCTATGCCTGATGTTGCCGATAAGATTCGTGCCGGTAAGGTTCAGGCTGCTGGCGCTGTGGTTGGTCAGGTCATGAAGGCTACCCGTGGCCAGGCAGATGCCGGACGCGTGCGCGAGCTGATTCTTGAAAAGCTGGGTGTTGAGGGCTAAACATCCCACTAGCTAGCTAATGTGCTGACCGGGTGCTCTTCTTCAAAGGGAGGGCACCCGGTTTTTCTTTTCATGCGTGTGCTGGCACAACGGTCTTTGGGGTGTGCTGGCGCAACGGTCTTTGGGGTGTGCTGGCGCAACGGTCTTTGGGGTGTGCTGGCACAACGGTCTTTGGGGCGTGTGCGGGCTTGGTGTACATGGGTACAAAAAGGCGCCCGCTCTGGGAAGGAGGGGCGCCTTATTGATATGTACCGCGGGTAGGGCTCTGAGGTGAAGAGCTCTACGCGGCCAAGGGCCGGTGCACTAGGGAAGGTTGACCGGCCGCCAGGGTAGGTAGCAAAAAAATCGCACTGAAGCTACCTGGGTTCTCGATTTAACACGGTGAGAGGCTCTCACACTAGTACAAGGGGGGACAACTAGGAGCGAAAACATGCACCAGGGGCGTGCTGCCTTTCAGAAGCTCTGAGCCTCCTGCACCGGTTATAAAATCGAGTGCAAGGGAAGGTGGTTACCACATCCACCATGCCTTACACGTATTAGGTTATGTTCTGCTACGTCTCGCTTATATCGCAGTTCTAGGGCGAGCCTTAACACGGGGGCAGACGAAGCCGGCTGACAGCGGTGCTACCTAGGTGGTTGCTGGTGCCCAGCTGAGGGTGAGGGTGGTGTCCTTGAGGCTGGGGTAGAAGTGGGAGAGGTAGTCAGTGATGGTCTGAGCGCAGGTAGTGCGGGCAGGGGCTTTACTGCCGCTTGCCTGTTCGGTGAAGCTCACGGTCAAGGGGGTTCCGGTTGCGGTGAGTTTGATAGCTGCGGAGTAGCTGCGGTGGGTGAAAGGCAACAGTAGCTGGTAGCTGCCATCTGCTGGTGGGTGGACTCTACCGCGGACGCTAAAGCGTAGCATGAAGGTTTGCAAGGGTGGGATGAAACTGGTGGGGGTGAAGACCCATTCTTGGTCTTTACTCACACGCGAGACGGTGAAGTGCTGGTTAGTGCAGGTGAGTTCTTGGCCCTGGGGGAGGGCAAAGACGAAGGCGGAGCACCCTGATTCTAGGCTCAGTAGGGTGTAGGTGGCGTTGAGGGTGAAAGCTTCTAGGTCTGCTGGGTCAAGGAGGATATCGAGGTAGCAGCTTGAGGTGAGCACCTGGGGGTTATTGCGGAGAAACTGTAGGGTTTCGGAGTCGTCGAAGCCCTGGGTTGCGGCCTTGTGCAGGGCTTTTTGGGTGCGTTCGTCGAAGCTGAAAGTTTCGCTGAACAGGTCGATGGTTTCGCTGCTTATATGTTCGCCGGTGATGGCCCGCCGTACCCGGTCTTTGTACTTATAAGGTGGGATTTCTAGGCCGTAGACCGTGTGCTGGTGGGCGCTGATGGCCCGGGCGATTGCCCTGATAGAAAAGGGGTTGGATTCGCCGAGTTTTTCGTGGTGAACGTAGCGTTCCCAGGTTTCGCGGACGTAGGGCTCAAGGAGTTCTGAGCGCAGGAGGGAGCTGACCAGGTGGGTAGTTGAATCTGATGTGGGTGTGCTGCTCATGGTAGGGGTGTGGTGGTGTTGGTGGTGAGACGGGAGAGCCAGGAGGGGGCATTTCCGTGGTAGTGGCGGATAGCTCCTTCATAGTTGCATTCCCAGAAGTAGGCGAAGATGGTGTCTTCGGTGATGGGGAAGCTCATGGAATAGCGTAGCTGGGCTGGTAGTTCTATAACTTCCATGAGGTTTTGATCGCTCATGGTGTGGGACCAGATTTTCTGGTGCATGTTGGTGGGTGGGGCATCGAAGGTTAGGGCCAGGCTGGTGTTGAATCTGGCTGGGGTGAAGGGGCCTAGGGATGCGTAGTTGAATTTTTCTTGCTCAACGAGCATGGGGTCGATGTCCATGTCGATGCGGTAGCGAATCTGATGCACCTGGCCGTAGCGGATAGGTGCTGGTGGCTGGATGGCGAGCTGCCACATGGTGTTTTCCTGGTGGTGGATGTGAGCGCCTGTCTGCTCGTTACGGGAGATGAGCTGGCCGCCCTCAATCAGGGTGATGGTTGAGTCGGTGCACTCAAAACGGGGGCAGATGAGGGTGAGCTCATCAATCTCGGAGCGGATGATCTCGGTGACAATGAAGTAGCGCATGAACCCGAACGCATCGACGTGCCCGTCCATGAGAGTGGAGAGGGAGGTGTAATTGCGGGTACCAATGGTGCGTTCGGCTCTGGTGAGGGTTTCTGCTCGCTGGGCTAGCTTACGGCTAAGGCTGTGGGTAGAGAGGGCCCGCTGTAGTTCTCTAGCTTCGGCTGCGGTGAACTCGAAGGCTGTGATGAACATGTGGGCGGTGGCATCCGAAATTGCTTCGCCGTTGAGGGCCCGTGAAACCCTGTCTTTGATGGTGGCTGGGTCAATGTCGTGCTCGAGGTAGTCTGAGAGCTCGTAGGCGATGAAGGTGGCTACGGCTCGCTGGTTGATGGAGTTACCCCGCCGTCTTTGTACGTGCCGCATCCATTTTTCCCGATAGGGCGGCTTGTTGAGCAGGGAGAGCAGGATTTGGTGGGGGACGCGCGGGGTCAGATCTACCAGATCAGCGGACGGTGACATGGGCGGGGTTACTCAGAGAGGGTGCTGGCACCCAGGTGGGTGAGGAGAAAGGCGTAGTCCCAGGCGATTTCGCGCCAGGCGGTGTAGCGTCCTGACCCGCCGCCGTGCCCGCCGTCCAGCTCAATTTTGAGCAGGGGAGTGGGGGAGGCCGGGTCAATGGTTTCGCGTAAGGCCGCTACCCATTTGGCCGGTTCGACGTAGAAGACGCGGGTGTCATTCAAGGAGGTGACAGTAGCAATGGCCGGGTATGTGACGGGACGGATGTTCTCGTAGGGGGTATAAGACTTCATATAGTCGTAGACCTCCCGGTCAGTAATGGGGTTGCCCCATTCTTCCCATTCCAGGGCCGAGAGCGGCAGGTCGGGGTCAAGAATGGTGGTGAGAGCATCAACGAAAGGCACCTGGGCCAGGCAGACTGCATACTTTTCAGGGGCCATATTCACAACAGCGCCCATGAGCAGGCCACCAGCTGACCCGCCCATGATGCCGATACGGTTGGCATCCACCCAGTCTTGGGAGGCTAGGAAGTCGGTGGCGTCGATGAAGTCGGTGAAGGTGTTTTTCTTGGCCAGTTTCTTCCCCTCGGTGTACCAGGCACGACCCATCTCACCGCCGCCGCGCACATGGGCTACAACGAAGATGACGCCGCGGTCTAGCACGCTCAGGCGGGCGGTGGAGAAATAAGGGTCCATGGAGGACTCATAGGACCCGTAGCCGTACTGAATCACGGGGTTTTCACGTGTTTTATCGAGGTCGGCGCGGTGCATGATAGACAGGGGAATCATGGCCCCATCTGCTGCCGGTGCCCACATGCGGTAAGAGATGTACTTTTCTGGCTGGTAGCCAATGACGGGGGTGCGCCGGCGCAGCACCAGCTCGTCGGTGTCTGGGAAATAGTCGTAGACACTGTTGGGGGTCAGGTAAGAGGTGTAGTTCAGCCGGATGACCGGTGACATGATATTCACACCAGAGAAAGCTGAGGTGTAAAGCTCTTCGGTAAAGCCTCCCGGCTCATAGAGCTCAATACCCTGGGGGTGGCCGCTGGCCACCTGCTCAGCCAGGGCGCTACGCGGGGCCACAAAGACCTTGACGGTGGTGTTCTCACGGGCCATGAGCACCAGGTGGTTGCGGGAGAACTTGAAGCCTTCCAGGCGGACGTCCGCCCGGTGGGGAACCAAGGGCACCCAGCTGGCCTTGAAGTCGTCAAAGGGGACGTAGCGTTCGCGCAGGGGTGCCAGCACTACCTCACCGTTGGGGGCCTGATAGTTATGGCCGATGACCAGGTAGCCGGTGCCCCCAATATCGATAACATCGGTGGAGTACTCAATACCGGCGTCCCGTGTGATGATGAGTGTGGGCTCTACCTGCCCCAACTCATGAATGTTAATAATGCGGGTCTCTGAATACTCCGAATTAGCAGAAGTAATCACCACATGGGTGCGGGAGGAGGACATACCAGCACCCAACCAGAGCCCAGGATCATCCTCACGGTAGAGGGCAAAATCTTCAGAGGCATTAGTGCCAATGGCATGGGCGCGCACCTCATAGGGGCGCCAGGCCTCATCAACCACCGAATAAATCAGGTGCTTAGCGCCAGAAGCAAAGAAAGCCCCCGCGAAGACGTCCTCTACCTTCTCATCAAGAATTTCACCCGTATCAAGGTTCTTAAAGTATTGGGTGTAGCGCTCATCGCCTGAATCGTCCACACCGAAGGTCAGTAGAGAACCATCACGGGTGACCTGGAAAGAACCCAGCGAGAAGAAGGCCATGCCGCGGGCAAACTCGTTGCAGTCCAGTACCACCTGCTCACCCTCAAGAGGCTCACCAGGGCGGATAACCGGCGGCCGGTAGCGCTCTTCCACACTGCCCTCGGTCAGGGCAGGGACACGGCACATAACCGGGTACTGTTCACCGGCAACCGTGCGGTTAAAGTACCACCAGGCCCCGCGGCGGGAAGGAACCGACATATCAGTTAGTTGGGTGCGGCCCTTAATCTCTTCAAAAATAGCCTCACGCAAGGGCTGCTGGTCTTCTGTCACAGCCTCGGTGTAAGCATTCTCAGCGCGCAGGTGCTCAAGAACCTCTTCATTGCCCTTATCCCGCAGCCACTCATAGTAGTCCACAAAAGTATCGCCGTGATGGGTACGTTCAACCGGTACACGCTTGGCAAGAGGAGGAGTTAAAGACATCATGAGCCCTTTCGTAAAAACTCGCTTTCCCCTCATTCTAAAGGACGTTCACACAGCCTAACTTATGCAATACAAAGATACATGCAGAAACTTTTGACCCCTTTTAGAACGCCCCCAGGCCCTTAGACCAGACTGGAGGCAAGCCAAGAGAACCAGCCCTAAGCCCCAGCTAGTTGGTCGGCAATCTACCCTTAGGGCTCAAACATTTGCTTGCTGGCGCTCGTAAAACTTACCTGCGGAAGATAGACTGCCTACGCTTGCCCTTCATACCGAGACATACTTAGGAGAGTTTCATGAGCCAGTACACGGTTGAATATTCAAAGGCCGAACCCTACCGCCGGGGCACCCACCTGGTGGTGCTCCTACACGGCTACGGCTCCCACGAGCGCGACCTACTCGGGCTCACTTCTTACCTGCCACATGACGCAGTGACCTACGCGTCCGTCCGCGCGCCCCAGCCCGTCGGCTACCCGCTACCGGCGGACGCCAGCACCGCCTACGTCCCGGCACCCGCCACCGGCTACCAGTGGTGGCGGTGGCCCCTCAACCAGCAGCTAGAAACCGTCGGCTTCACCGCCATCAAACTAGCCGTAGACTACCTCCTTGGCTGGCTTGAACCTATCGCCGCCGACTACGAAAGCGTGACCCTGCTAGGCTTCTCCCAGGGTATGGCACTTGCCACCTCGGTAGCCCGCACCCGCCCCGATATGGTCAAAGCCGTCGTGGGGCTCTCCGGCTACGCCGTAACCGGAGGAGAGGGCTACTTCAAGGACGAACAACTAGCAGCTAACCCCCTGCCCCTCTTCTGGGGTCGCGACGAAGCTGACCCCATCATCCCCGCCGCAAATATTGCCGAAACCCAAGAATGGGCCGCCCAGCACGCTACAGTCACCGCCCAAACCTACACCGGTATCGGGCACAGTGTCGCAGCAGCAGAACTGGCCCACATCTCAGCCTTCTTGAAAGAAAAAGTGCTCCCCTAGGAGAACCACACCGAAGAAGAGGAGAGGGGGCTAGTCAGTTTCGACCTGCACCGTCATGCCGTTAAGCTCAACGGTATCCCCAGCATGCAACTGACGCCCCCGCTGCTCACAAATCTCCCCATTCACCTTCACCAGGCCCTCCTGAATGACCTCACGGGCATGCACCCCGTTCTCCACCAGATTCGCCAGCTTCAAAAACTGGCCCAGACGAATCATCTCATCACGAATAAAAACAGACTCAATACTCATACCCACCACTCTACCTGCGCCAGCACCCACGCCCCTAGGTGCGGTAGGCTTAAGAGCGAGTGCGCCACCCCGGCCCACGTCCTTTCACATCCAAGCACGCCACAACCGGTGGCGCAGGCTCACAGGAGAAAAAACACCTATGGCACCGAAGTCCAAACTCGATAACGTTATTTCACTGGCAAAACGCCGCGGATTCGTCTTCCAGGCAGGTGAAATCTACGGTGGATCCCGCTCAGCATGGGACTACGGCCCGCTCGGTGCCGAACTCAAAGAAAACATCCGTCAGCAGTGGTGGCAGACCTTCGTCCGCGCCCGCGAAGACATGGTCGGGCTGGACTCCTCCATCATCCTGCCCAAGGCAGTCTGGGAAGCCTCAGGCCACGTAGCAACCTTCACCGACCCCCTCGTTGAATCCCTCCACACCCACAAGCGCTACCGCGCCGACCACCTCATCGAAGCCTACGTCGCCAAGCACGGCCACGAACCAGCCAACGGCCTAGCAGATATCCGCGACCCCGAAACCGGCCAGGAAGGCGCCTGGACCGAACCCCAAGCCTTCTCCGGCCTCATGAAAACCTTCCTAGGCCCCGTCGATAACGAAGAGGGCCTGCACTACATGCGCCCCGAAACCGCCCAGGGCATCTTCGTCAACTTCAACAACGTCGTCACCGCCGCCCGCAAGCGTCCGCCCTTCGGCATCGGCCAAATCGGTAAAGCCTTCCGCAACGAAATCACCCCCGGTAACTTCATCTTCCGCACCCGCGAATTCGAACAGATGGAAATCGAATACTTCGTGCACCCCAACGACGCACAAAAGTACTTCGACCAGTGGGTAGAAGACTGCTGGAACTGGTTCATCGACCTGGGCATCAACCCCGACAACATGCGCAAATTCGATGTCCCGGCAGAAGACCGCGCCCACTACTCAGACGGCACCATCGACCTCGAATACCGCTTCGGCTTCCAGGGCTCCGAATGGGGCGAACTCATGGGCGTTGCCAACCGCACCGACTACGACCTGGGCGTCCACAACGAACACTCCAACGCCAAGCTCGAATACTTCGACCAGGGCAGCGGCGAACGCTACGTCCCCTACGTCATCGAGCCCTCCTTCGGTCTGACCCGCTCCATGATGGCCTTCCTGGTGGACTCCTACGTTGAAGACGAAGCCCCCAACACCAAGGGCGGGGTAGATAAGCGCACCGTACTCAAACTCGACCCGCGCCTCTCCCCGGTCAAGGCCGCCGTCCTTCCCCTGTCCAAGAAGGAAGACCTGGTGCCCACCGCCAAGAAACTCGCTAACGAGCTGCGCCGCAACTGGAACATCGACTACGACGACTCCGGCGCCATCGGCCGCCGCTACCGCCGCCAGGACGAAATCGGTACCCCCTTCTGCATCACCGTAGACTTCGACACCCTCGAAGACCAGGCAGTTACCATCCGCGAACGCGACACCATGACCCAAGAACGCGTCTCCCTGGACAAGGTCACCGCCTACCTAGCAGACAAGCTGACCAAGTAGGTAGCGTAGTTTAGATACACAAAAGGACGGACGTGCGTTCGCCTGCTGACCCTCTTGGGGCTCGCGCTGGGGCGCTCGCCCCAATTCACGCCAGCCCCGAGCCAGCAGGCTCTCCGCACGTCCGTCCTTTTGCTGTTGCCTTAGATTTCGACGTGCTCCAAGTCCACTGCCAGGTGGCCTGAGACCGAACGGGAAGCCTCCCAGTCGCTGCGCAGTACAGACTTAATAACAGCATCATGGTACTGCCCATCGACCAGGTAAGCCTCACGGCGGCGCCCCTCAGGCACAAACCCGCAGGAGGTATAGACGTGCTTGGCGCGCTCATTAAAATTCAGCACCTCAAGCCCAATACGGTGCAACCCCAGCTTCTCAAAGGCGTAATCGACCATGAGCTTAGTAGCTTCTGTGCCGTACCCCTTATTCTGGCCAGCTTCACCGATAGCAATACGGTAATTAACTGACCCGTTGTCGGGGTCGAACTCATTAAACGCCACTTCGCCCACATACTTTTTCTGATCTAAAGCGTAGATAGCAAGGTCAAGCCGCTTCTTTTTCTCATTGCGGCGCGAATACCATTGGCGGGTTTTCGTCTCATTGAAAGGGCGGCCCTGGGTCACTCGCGAGTGTGCGGTACCGGTTTTCAGGAGCATCTCGGGCTCTTGCAGAATACTGATCATGGCATCGATTGCTTCATCGGTGAAAGGGCGAAGCTCTACCAGTGAATCTGAGAGGGTGGGTTTGTGGGCAAGGGGAGAAGTCATAACACCACGCTAAATAATAGACTCAAATAAACTTCAAGCCCTTCGAGTCTATCCGGTGACAGTCCGGTGAAATCAAGGTGTTTGCTGGCCGTTTCACGCTCAGCGTGCACTATGCCCCTACAGTAGGTGCCCGCGCGCAGGGCAGGGGCGCTAAAGTAGATGGGTACACCCACCGGCTACCTGAAAGGTACTATCGTGAGCACCGCCGAGAACACCTACACTCTACGCCCCTGGCGCGAGGGCGATACCCTAGCCCTCTTAGAGTACTGGCACGATGCTGAAAACCGGCAGGTAACCGCCTTCCGCTCATCCTTCGGGCCAGATTCTGACGCCCGCTTCTCCCGCACCCTTGTTGCCGAACACCAGGGGGTGCCCGTAGCCGCAGGCACCATCTACGAGACTGACCTGCACCCGGCCCGCCTCTGGTGCTACATCGAGGTAGCCCCTGAACACCGCCGCACAGGCCTAGGTAGCCTACTTCTGCAGAATCTTAAGGACGCTGCCGCCTCAGCCCCCAGCGCGGCTTCGGCTTTCCGAACCAAGGTGGAACCAACCTCCACCGGCCTAGACTTTGCTTCTGCCCGCGGTTTCACCGTCGCCCAGCGCTCGCGTATGGTGCGTATTGAAGCTGGGGCGGTGCCCTCGGTGCCCTTACGCCAGGATGAATCTGAGCGTATTACCCAGGCGATTGAAGATTTAGCTACCGGGTCTGTGGAGCTAACCCAGCGTTTCTGGGAGTTCTACCGGGCCGTGCACACCTGGGATGAGCCAGCCGATATGCCTATCGGCCGGGTTAACCGTCTTTTCCTGTCTGATGAGGCTGAGGCTCTGGGGGCTGTGGTCTTGCGGGATGATGTGCTGCGTGCCCAGGCTAATGGTAAGAAGGGCGATATTATCGCCTTTGCTGTGAGCTACCGCCCTATTGAGGTTGATGCCGGGCAGATGCCTGTCTCAGAAGATGATGCTACTGAGATCACTATCGGTTACCGGGTGGGTCACCCTGGTGCCCGTGAGGCTATTATGCAGCTGCTTTCGGTGCTGACTGGTACCTATGCGGTGCAGGTTGAGGTTGATGATTCTATGGAGGATCTAGCCGTACTGATTGACCAGCTCGTGAAGATGGGGGCTGCCACCGTGACCAGCGAGTCCCTGGTGCTGGTGGACGGCTAACCCAGACATTTTTTCTAAGACCCCTTGGTTCTCTCTTCACCCCCATACTTTTTGAGGGGGTGAAGAGAGAACCAAGGGGTCTTTATTATGGTCGAGCGGACGGGGTGTATCTGCCGATATTATTTGACGTCCTACAAGCGCCTAGTGCCTCTTATGTGCCGATGGTAAATATGATTTTAGAGGGTGTTTACCTTAAAAATAGACCTGCGTTACCTTGTTGGGTAATACCTGCTAGGAAGATGGTGACTAGGTGCCTTGGTGCTGTATATACACTGTTTGGCTTTATGGTGTTCTTTGTTTTGTCTCAGAGTGAAATCTTGTCATTTTTCTTAAAAAGCCCGCTTATGAACTTGCTCAGTCTACTGAAAGTATGTAGTGTTATAAACAGTTGTTCAGCCTACTGATAGCACTCATAGGGAGTCTATCGCTGAAGCAACAACTCGTACTGAGAGTCGCAAAGAAAGGCAATAGCTCATGGCTACCAACGAAACCATTGAAACCCTGCGCAACAGCACCGTTTTCGGCACCGACGGCGAAAAGATCGGTCACGTAGGCGAGCTCTACCTGGACGCACAGACCGGCGAACCCACCTTCGTCACCGTCAACACCGGTTTCTTCGGCACCAACGAATCCTTCATCCCCGTGGACCAGGCCCGCTATGCAGGCGACGAAATCCACGTCCCCTACACCAAGGAATTCGTCAAGGATGCCCCCAACATCGCAGAAGATGGCGAACTCTCACCCGCTGAAGAGCAGCGTCTCTACGAGTACTACTCACTTACTGCAGGCACCGCAACCGCTGGCACCGCAACCGCTGGCGTAGCTCACACCGAGCGTCCTGCCACCGGCGCACCTGCAACCCATGCAACCAACACCGCTGAACACGGCGACGTTGTAGCTCACGAAGAGCGCCTCAACGTAGGCACTGCCACCAGCGCAACCCAGACCGGCCAGGTCCGCCTGCGCAAGGTCGTCCGCACCGACACCGAAACCGTCGAGGTGCCCGTCCGCAAGGAAGAAATCGTCGTTGAGCGCACCAACCTCAAGGACGGCGAAGTCGTCAATAACTACGACTTCGACTCCGCAGAGGCACACGCAGACGTCACCGTCACCGCCCACGAAGAGCGCCCCGTAGTCTCCACCGAGACCGTAGCAACTGAGCGCGTCTCTGTAGGCAAGGAAGTACACACCGACACCGAGCGCGTCTCAGCAGACGTCCGCAAGGAAGAAATCGTTGTAGAAGGCGACAAGAAGTAAGCACTAGACTAAGCCTCTAGCGCTGAACAGCCTCACGCAGGGCCCCGGGAAAACCACACGGGGCCCTTTCCTATAAGCCCCAACCCCAAAGGACGAAAAATGGCCTACCTCGTAGACCCCCGCAGCAAATACCCCGTCATCGCCCCTCCCAAACAAACCCAGCCCGAACCCGGCCTCGACGCAGAGATGACCCCTAAAGCTGACCTAGGCATCGACACCTACAAAGGAAACAGCAGACTCAAAGGGCGCCGCGCCCTTATCACCGGTGGGGACTCCGGCCTCGGGGCAGCAGTTGCCATCGCTTACGCACGCGAAGGCGCCGATGTCGCTATCGCCTACCTGCCAGAAGAAGAGCCAGATGCCCGCCTCATCATCGAACAGATTGAGCAAGCCGGTGTTAAAGCCCTAGCACTACCCGGGGACCTACGAGAACGTGAACACTGCCAGCAGATCGTTAAGCAGACAGTAGAAGCCTTTGGTGGGCTAGATATTCTGGTCAACAACGCCAGCCGCCAGGTCTGGCACGAAAAACTCGAAGACATTTCAGACGAAGACTTCGACTCCACCATGAAAGCTAACGTCTACTCCTCCTACCGGGTCACCAAAGCGGCACTACCGCACCTTGAGCCTGGGTCAGCTATCATCTTCACCTCCTCAATCCAGGCCTATGAGCCCAGCGAAACTCTGCTGGATTACGCCCTGACTAAGGCGGCAATGAACAACTTCAGCAAGGGCCTGGCCCAGGCCCTAGCCCCGCGCGGTATCCGCGTCAACGCCATCGCCCCCGGCCCCTTCTGGACCCCACTGCAACCTAGCCATGGCCAGCCCCAAGAAAAGCTCACCCAATTCGGGCAAGACACGCCCCTGGGCAGAGCCGGCCAGCCTGCCGAAATCGCTGGGGCCTATGTTTACCTCGCCTCAGATGAGGCAAGCTACGTATCGGGTGAGACACTGGGCCTTACCGGCGGGCGCCCCACACCCTAAAGACACACACCCCCTTTATCTCTCATGACGCTCGCCCCCACCTTCCCAACCCCGCCCCTAACCGGTGCCGGGCCGGGGAGTGGGGGCGGGTGTCCTTACCTATTGCTCTAGCTAACAGCGCACCAGGTGGCCTTTATGCCAGAATTGGTAGGTTATGACAGAAGAGACTCTTGGGACCGGGCAGATGCCGGCCCGCGCTAAGCAGCTAAAACTGCCGCCCCTACAGCTAGGCAAACAGACCATCGACACCCCGGTAGTGCTGGCCCCCATGGCAGGCGTTACCAATAAGGCCTTCCGCAGGCTCTGCCGCGACTACGGCGGCGGGCTCTATGTAACCGAGATGGTGACCGCCCGCTCCCTGGTCGAACGCAACCCTGAGTCTCTACGCATCATTGACCACGACGGCGACGAGAAAATTCGCTCTATCCAGATTTACGGGGTGGACGCCGTCAACGTGGGCAAAGCAATTCGCATGGTGGTCGAAGAAGACCGCGCCGACCATATCGACTTGAACTTTGGCTGCCCCGTCCCCAAGGTCACTAAGCTTGGCGGAGGGTCTGCCCTGCCCTGGAAGACTGACCTTTTCACGGCTATTGTCCAGACCGCGGTGCGTGAGGCTTCCCGCAACGATATTCCCCTGACCATCAAAATGCGTAAGGGCATCGACGAGGACCACCTGACCTACCTTGAATCAGCCAAAATAGCTCGTGACGCGGGGGTTGCGGCTATCGCCCTGCACGGGCGCACTGCCGCCCAGCACTACTCTGGTAAGGCCGATTGGGGTTCTATCGCCCGGTTGCGTGAGGCTATCCCCGATGTGCCGATTTTGGGTAATGGCGATATTTTTTCTGCTGAGGACGCCATCGCCATGGTTGAACAGACCGGGGTGGACGGCATCGTGGTGGGCCGTGGCTGCCAGGGCCGCCCCTGGCTCTTTGGCGACTTGCAGAATGCTTTTGAAGGGTCTGAAGAGCGCCACCGCCCCTCTGTATCTGAGGTGGCTGACATGATTTACCGCCATGCTGAGCTGCTGGTTGAGACTTTTGGTGATGAGTCCCGTGGCCTGCGGGAGATTCGTAAGCATGTGGCCTGGTATTTCCATGGCTACCCGGTGGGCGGTAAATTGCGCGCCAAGATGTCTACTGTTCCCACTCTCGAAGCTTTCCGTGAGTACCTGGCTGAGCTGGATCACTCTATCGGCTACCCTGGTGCTGCTGTTGAGGGGCCGCGTGGCCGTGCAGGTAACCCCAAGAAGCCTCACCTGCCTGATGGCTGGCTGAACTCCCGCCTCCTGGGGGACGCTGAGCGTCTGGGTCTGGTGGACGCCGAACTAGATATTAGCGGCGGCTAAGTACGGAGCGGACGCCCGCCCCGGCTAGTCCATGTCGGGCGGCGGAGGGTCGGTGGGTGTTTTGTCTTTCCACAGGTTGATACCCCATATGATGGAGAAGAGACTCATCGTGTGGAGGCTATGAAAGACAGCTCCGCACTCTTCACCGTAGATGTCGCTGGCTGGGTCTGATGCGGCGATGGCTCGTAGAGTAGGAGCGTAGCCCAGCCTTTGAAGGTGTTACCCAGGAAGAATTCGTGGGTGCCGAGGTAGCCCTGCCAGCAGGCTATCTGGTAGGCCCTGGACTTGGTTCGGACTAACCTTTCATAGCGAAAATGCTCCAAATCGCCATAGTTGGGTACGTACTTCTCGCTCATAGAAGACGACTGTACCTTCCAGTAGGGGGCGCAAACCGTAGGTTACATTGAGTGCTTACCAGAATCGCGCAGTGCCCACGCCGTGTGTGGACGCTGCGCGATTCTGGTAGACGCTGGGTTCGCAGTGCACGCGCGGACGGACGCCCCCGCCCTCTTATCGCAGGTCAGGGAGGTAGGCGAGGGACACCCCGCCACAGTTTGCGCACCCCGTAGACACCGTAGTTCTCCTGGTGTATTTTGACCAGTTCCGGGATGAGCAACTGGTCGCTTAGTGTTCTGGCAACTGGCACACGGGCCTTAGCAGCCCGGTAACCACGGGAGGTGATAAACCCACCGATGAAAGTGGTTGCTAGTACCCGGCAAATAGGTTCGACCCCGAAGAGATTCTTGTGCGTGTCGATGAAGCGGATTATCAGCGGGCCGGACGGTCGAGCTCGGCTACGAAAAGGCTGAAGCGGCTTTCAGGATTTCGTTGGCTCTGCGTAGTTCAGCGATTTCTTTGCAGGAGGTGTAGAGGGGTTCATTTGGGTGGTTTTCTCGTCGGCCAGAGGGTAGGTGTAGGGCTCTGGTTTTGAGTTCTTGGGGGTATCTTGAGGGGCATGGGTAAAGTTTCTTTGGGTTGTTGGTTTCCAATTTTAGGGGTGGGAACTAAACCCAGTACATATCATTTTGTCTTCTTGGTCCTCGCCATTATTTCCGTTGTGATGACGGTGCCCGGCAGTCTAAAAAGTAGCACACCAGTAAGCCCGTACTACTTGGCGACCGTCCCTGAAGGGTAAAAACTCATCTCCCCGTAGCATCTCGCTGCGGGGAGGTAGGTTTAAAGGGCAGCAGGTAGTAAATAATATGCGCTCTTTTTTTTGGGGGGGGATAGGACGTTCGTACCTCTAGCTCAGGATTTTCCTCAAGCCGCTTCTGACATCAGCTTTAATCTCATCGACTAGCCCTGGTTGGCTTGGTGCGTTCAGATAATCTAGGGTCAGGCCATTGATAAAGGCTGTTAGAAGCCGGGCAGTGCGAGCAAGATCTTCAGTGGCGATTCCCAGCTCTCCGGTAGATTGCCAGGCGGTCAGTCCCTGTATTAGACGATCCTGGAAAATTGCTAGCTCCTGCTGATATAACTTGGCTAGCCCGCTGCGAGTTGAAGCTGCTGCGCCCATAATAATCCAAAGCGTGGCGTCCTCTCGTTGTACCTCTCCAATCGGTAGAAGCTCGAGTAGGGCAGTCGTCAGTCTTTCCAAGGGGTCAGCGGGCAATTGTAGATTCTGTACCCGTTCGTGTTGCCGTGCTGTAGAGCGCAGGAGTGCTTTTTCGAGCAACTGATTTTTTGTGCCCATGTAGTACTGGACGGTGCCGTGGGTAAGGCCTGCTTCTTGGGCTACTTTTCGCACACTCACTACATCAAAACCTTGTGTGACAATCACGCGGATTGCCGCATCACTTATGGAGGTTTCTTGAGCAGATATATCAGACATATATGCACTTTATCAACGAAGAGGCCTTAACCTTATTTTCTCATGCGTTCGTATGATAATGTCTTATACGATCGTATGAAGGAGCGGGTTATGGCCAGTTACTTTCCACTCTTTGGGCTGGCGTTAATTGATAGCCTCAGCCTGGGGACCCTGGTGATTCCTATAATCCTGCTTCTCAAATGGAGGCGGGTACGGGTACTTCCATATGGCACCTACCTGGCCACAATATCCGTCTCTTATCTTCTGATTGGTGTCGCTCTTTTCTTTGGGATGCGATGGGTGATAGAAGCCTTCAGTCAGGTAGCAACCACCGTATGGTTCAGCTGGATAACGCTGGTACTGGGTGTAGCTCTGTTCATCTTTGGAGTTTTCTCACCGAACCCCGTGAAGAAAACAGCAGATGAGATCATGGACGCTCGCGCCAGCCAGACTAACCTTACGGCTCGGAGGGGAGCTGGTTTGTTAGGGGTTATGAGCCTGGCTGTTGGGTCGGCTGTTTTAGAGACGGCAACTATGCTGCCCTACCTGGCTGCTATTGGCATTATTCAATCGTTAGAAGTATCTTTCGGAGCGCAGCTGGTGGTGCTGGCTCTCTATTGCCTGGTGATGGTGGCACCGGCGGCTCTCATCGGTTGTTGTGCGCGCATGTGGGGTGACCGTGCCTTTGAAAAAATCTTCAAAATAATGCCGCGTTTAGAATACGAAGCCAAAGTAACCATCCTCTGGGCTGCGGCTATTGTGGGGGTGTTGTTGGCTAGGAATGCTGTGATTAGGCTCGATTTGTTCTAGAAAGCTGGAGTCGGCAGATTTTGATGTGCCGTTGTCAGCTGGATAGGGGCTACTAGACTTAAACCATGAAGACCACCCCAAGTGCACAGCAACTGATTGAAAACTCACCCAGTGAGCCCGCGCCAAGCCCCGGCTATACCGAGGCGGACGCCGAACGGTGGGTGCCTGAACATCACAAGTCTGTTTACCGTTCACCTTTTGAGCGCGATCGCGCTCGTGTGTTGCACTCGGCCGCCCTGCGCCGGTTGGGCGCTAAAACCCAGGTGGTTGCCCCTGATACCGATGATTTTGTGCGCACGCGCCTGACTCATTCCCTTGAGGTCGCCCAGGTCGGTCGTGAGCTGGGGCGCATGTTGGGCTGTGACCCTGATGTTGTTGATACTGCCTGCTTATCTCACGATTTGGGTCACCCGCCCTTTGGGCACAATGGTGAAACTGCCCTTGACCGGCTGGCGGCTGATGCTGGCGGGTTTGAGGGCAACGCCCAGACTCTGCGCCTGCTCACCCGCCTGGAACCTAAAGTGATTAGGCATGATGGGGGCCCGGCTGGGCTGAATCTGACCCGGGCGTCCCTGGACGCAACCTGCAAGTACCCTTGGGCCCGTGAGAAGGCCCCTGCCCGCGCTGACGGTAAACCCAACCGCAAGTTCGGTGTCTATGCCGATGATATGCCCGTCTTTGACTGGTTCCGTGCCGGGGCTGTTGAGGCTGGGGCTGCACCGACCCAAAAGTGTATCGAGGCGCAGGTTATGGATTTGGCTGATGATATTTCGTACTCGGTGCATGATGTTGAGGACGCTGTCTTTGGTGGTCACTTGCAGCTTGATGATCTAAAAAATGCGGACGCCCGCCAGCAGGTTTTTGAGAAGACCCGGCTCTGGTATCTGCCGGGGGTTGAGGACGCCACCCTTGACCGGGCTCTGACCCGTTTGGAGGGCCTTGACCGTTGGTTGCCTAATATGACGGGGACTCGCTCGTCTATGGCATCTTTTAAGGCGCTTACCTCTACTGTGATTGGGCGTTTTGCTGCTCGTGCTATGGTGGCGACCCGCGAGGTGTATGGGGATGAGCCGCTAACCCGTTACCAGGCCCAGTTGGTTGTGCCAGAAGAGACGGAGCATGAGATTGCTGTGCTGAAGGGTATTGCTACTGCTTTTGTGATGGCACCGCGGGACGCGGCGGCTCAGGCTACAGATGGTAATCAGCAGGAGATTTTGGAGTTCTTGGTTCATGCTCTCTATGAGAACCCTGATTACCTTGACCCGGTCTTTACCGCTGATTTGCAGGAGTTGGGCCGTCATGATGATACTGCCCGTTTGCGCCTGGTCATTGATCAGGTTGCCTGTTTGACCGATCGTTCTGCGCTTGCTTTGTTTAAGCGGATTACTGGGACTCACTGGGCGGTGGGCGATAAGCCCCTCTGGTAAGTGTTGATAGAAAAGGAAAATCAGTATGAGATATAAGAAATCTTTGAGAGAGATTTTTGTGGCTGCTCTAGCTAGTGTGCTTGTTGGGTTGCTGGCGGGTGCTGTGACGGGCCTTTGGGTGGTTGGTGTGGGTTCTTTTATCGTCACCTTGCTTATAGCGCTTTCGCCGGAGTCTTTCGGGTTAGGGCGCACCCGTCGGGGGCCGCTGGATGACGACTCAGTTTGATGACGTAGTTTGACGGGGCAGACTAAAATTGAACCCGTGGCAGGCTTAATCAAACGAGAAGACATTGACGAGGTGCGCTCTCGCACCGACATTCGCGAAATCATTGAAGGGTATGTGACCCTCAAATCTGCAGGTATTGGCTCTTTCAAGGGCCTGTGCCCTTTTCATGATGAGCGCACTCCGAGTTTCCATGTGCGCCCGCAGATGGGCACCTACCACTGCTTTGGTTGCGGTGAGTCGGGGGACGTGATTAGTTTCCTCATGGCAATGGACCATACTTCTTTCACTGAAACGGTGGAGAAGTTAGCTGCCCGCATTGGCTATGAGCTGCACTATGAGCAGGGTAGCGGTATGAGCCGGGAAGAGGTAGGACGCCGCCAGCGGCTACTGGATGCCCATAAGGTTGCGGCGGAGTTCTTCCAGAAGAACCTTTATACTCCTGCTGCCGTGGAGGCCCAGAAGTTTTTGGGTGCCCGCGGGTTTGACCCTGTAGCGACCCAAAAATTTGGGGTTGGTTTTGCCCCTAAGGGGTGGGATAACCTGCTCAAATATTTGATGAATAAGGGCTTCACCACCGATGAGTTGCGTGAAACGGGTATGTTTTCTGAGGGGCAGCGGGGCCTCTATGACCGTTTCCGTGGGCGTATCATCTGGCCTATCCGCAATATTACTGGTGAGACTATTGGTTTTGGTGCCCGCCGTATTTTCGATGATGACCAGGGCCCCAAGTACCTTAATACCCCTGAGACTGCTCTCTATAAGAAGTCGCAGGTGCTCTATGGCCTTGATTTGGCTAAGCGCCCTATTGCTAAGAAGAAGCAGATTGTGGTGGTGGAGGGCTATACCGATGTTATGGCTGCCCAGCTTGCCGGTATTGATACTGCTGTGGCTACCTGCGGCACCGCATTTGGTACTGATCACATCAAAATTGTGCGTCGTCTGATTTCTGATGATGGCACTGGCGGCGAAGTGATTTTCACTTTTGATGGGGATGCTGCGGGGCAAAAGGCTGCCCTGGCTGCTTTTTCGGAGGATCAGCGGTTTGTTGCTCAGACCTTTGTTGCTGTGGCTAAAGACGGTATGGATCCTTGCGATTTGCGCCTTACCCGCGGGGACGCTGCGGTGCGTTCTTTGATTGCCTCCCGGCGTCCGCTCTTTGAGTTTGCTATTGATGCCACGCTTGCCAACTACGATTTGAGTACCTTGGAGGGGCGGGTGCGCGGTATGCGCGCTATTGCCCCCATTATTGCTGGCATTAAGGACGCTGCCCTGCGCCCGGCCTATGTGCGGCAGGTATCTGGGCAGTTGGGTTTGGACGCTGCTGAAGTTCAACGAGCGGTGAGTGCGGCGGCAGCTTACCCGCAGGCGTCCGCCAGTCAGCGAGCTGAAGCCGCAGAAGCTGAGCGTGCTGCCCGAGCTGCTGCAGAAGAAGCCCCGGCACCGGTGGAGGACCCCTATGAGCTCCCTGATATGTGCGACCCTGTAGCCCGCACTGAGCGGGAGGCTCTTGAAGTTGTCTTGCAGTACCCTCAGTACCTTTCTGTGGAGCAGTGGCAGGAGTTGGCTGGTGTGCATTACCGTTACCGGGCCCATGGTGGGGTTGCTCAGGGCATTATTGGGGCGGCTTCGATGATGGCTCCTGCGGCTGGGGCTACCTGGGTTAATACGGTGCGTGCCTATGCCCCTGAGCCTGTGCATACTCTTCTGGCGGAACTTACTGTGGCCCCTATTCCGGCTCGTACCGATGAGCAGTTGATGCGTTATTCGCGGGATATTCTCAATCGTCTCTTTGAGCAGGAAATTACCCGCCAAAAGTCAGATTTGCTGATGCAGCTACAGCGCCTTTCGCCCCAGAATGATGCTGAGGCTTACCGGGAGATACAGCAGCAGTTGCTTGCTCTTGAGTTGCGTCGTCGTAGTAAGATGCAAGGCCAAGACTAGACTGTGACTGAGCTAACCTGCTCTCGGTTTGCGCGGTACGGGAACCCCGTGTAAAGTTATTACTCGTTGCGGCGATGAAAACATCGCAAACAACATTCCCCCGTAGCTCAATTGGCAGAGCATTCGACTGTTAATCGAAGGGTTACTGGTTCGAGTCCAGTCGGGGGAGCCACCAGAGAAAAGACCTAGCTTCGGCTAGGTCTTTTGCTTTAACTACTTACACCTTGCATAAACACGCTATATTCCGTTGCCTAGTCGCCACAAGCACCTAAAAGACGGTAAACTTACTATTTAGAAAATGTAAGATGCAAGTACGCTTATTGACACTAAGAGAGGTGGCACATGACCACTCCCAACGATCTAAACGGCTCCGTCCGGGCCCGGGGTCTACGCGCTGGCTATAATAACCTCAAAGCTAGCGCACAACACGTGGTTGACGCCGGTAAGGTGCTCACCAACCTAACCCCTAAGCAGCTCAAAGACGAAATCCAGATTGCCAAAATCGAAGTCAAAGAAAAGGGCATCGCCCTAGGCAAAGGCGCCGCTGTTGCCGCCATCGCCCTCATCTTTGCACTCTTCATGACAATCGCCCTCATCATCCTGGCCTACGTCGGCTTAGCTGCCCTCATGCCCAACTGGGCCGCTGCCCTCGTGCTCTTCGTGCTCTTCCTCCTTCTCGCCGCTATCGCCGGTTTCATAGCCTTCAAGATGATTAAGGCCCAGATGCCTCTCAAGCCTGAATCAGCTATCTTCGGCCTGCTCTACGACCTGGGCGTGCTCAAGGAAGGCTCCGCCATGACCGCCAAGCGCGTCAAGCGCGAGCAAGAAGAACGCGCTGAAGCCAAGAAGGCTGAAAAGCAGGCCTCTGAAAATGCCCAGGGCGGCAGCGACCAGCAGACTCACGCCACCCTCAACCCCAGCAAGGAACAGCTCATCCAGCGCACCAAGCAGCGCCGCGAGCACCTCAAGACCCTGCGCGATGACATCGAAACCTACTCACGCAACGTACAGGTTGGCACCCAGAACCTGGTCAACAACGCCAAGGCCTCCGCTAAGAACGCCCCAGCAAACGCAGCTAAAAGCAGCCGCAAACTGGCCGTCAACGCCTCCAACCCCGAGACCCTCCAGGCCCACTGGAAGTCCTTCGCAACCCTGGCAACCTCCCTGGGAGCCTTCTTCCTCTTCCTGGGTAAACTCATTAGCCGCCGCAAGTAAAACCCTTGTCTCGCCTCAGAAAAGGCGGCACAAGCGTCCTTGCCACAAGCCCGCCCCAGCATCCACCGCCGGGGCGGGCTTGGTGTTTTCCCGCACTCAACCGACCACCGGGCTGTGCGCCAGTGCGAAAAACCCGGTAAGGTCAGTGTGACAAGGAACGAAGAGACCCCGAAAGGCCCCACATGGCTGACACGCCCCTGACCATCCTCATTGGCGCCGACACCTACCCACCCGACATCAACGGGGCCGCCCAATTCTCATCCCGTCTTGCCCACGCAATGACCGCACGCGGCCACACCGTACACGTCATGGCACCCAAACAAGAAAAAGGTGTCACCAGCTGCCACACAGTCGACGGCATTGTGGAGCACCGCATGCGCTCGCACCGGGTTATTACCCACCCCTATATGCGCTTGAACTTCCCCTGGGAGATTTATGCTGAGGCAGACCGCCTGGTGCAAGAAATTCAGCCCGATGTGATTCATATTCAGTGCCACTACCTGATTGGGCGCGTACTGGCCCGTATCGGCGCTAAACGCGGTGTGAGAGTAATTGCCACCAACCACGTCATGCCCCAGAACATCACCCCCTTCTTACCCTTCAATGACCGAGTCAATTCTGTGCTAGAGAAAATATCCTGGGGCGATATGCGCCGGGTGCTAGGCCAGGCAGCCGTGGTGACTACCCCCACCCAGATTGGTGCGGACGCCATGGAAAGCGGCGGTAAGTTCTCTCGCCCCGTCATGCCAGTTTCTAACGGTATTCAAAGCTCTGACTATGAGCTTGCCCCGGGGGAGAGCATTGATAAGCCTGCCGGTGAACTGACGGTTTTCTTTGCCGGGCGACTAGCGGTTGAAAAGAATATTGATGTGCTCATTGAGGGCTTCTCAGGTCTGCCTGCTGACCTTTTGCAGAAAACCGTGCTTGAGGTGGCCGGTACTGGCGAAATATTAGCCGAGTTGCAGGCTAAGGCCGCTGACTGCGGCGTGGCTGATCGGGTACGTTTCTTAGGGTATGTCTCTGATGAGGAGCTTCGCGCAGGCTACCTGCGCGCTGATGTTTTCTGCCAGCCTGGCACTGCCGAGCTGCAGTCGCTGGTGACCTTAGAAGCTATGAGTGCGTCAAAACCTGTGGTTCTAGCGGATGCGCTGGCCTTGCCTCATCTGGTTGATTCGGGGAAGAATGGTTACCTTTTTACGCCCGGTGATACCGCTGAGCTGGCGGGGCATCTGGCCGATATTCTGAGCCTGCCTGAGGCGGAGCGTCAGGCCATGGGGAAGTGCTCCCGCCAGATGGTGGCCCGTCATGCTGCTGAGAAAACCTGGGAAACTTTTGAGTCTCTCTACCGCTCAAATGAGCCTTATGAACGGTTCCTGGCGGGGCGCTAGAGCCACCTGTGGTTTGGTTTCATCTGCCTTTTTCGGTATTCTTAGAGGCAGTGTCACGCTCGCTAGAGCCTGGTGCTGTGGGGCCTTAGCTCAGCTGGTTAGAGCAGGGGACTCATAATCCCTTGGTCGCGGGTTCAAGCCCCGCAGGCCCTACTAGTACGCCTCTCACCTAGCAAAAGGTGGGAGGCGTTTTTTCTTGGAATACTTTTCTCCCCGTATGTGTGGGCACTTACAGAAAGCCTTGCCCCAGGCTTTAACGACACACTCCATTCACCCTGTATTCTCATACAGTTCCCGTGTTTTTCCTTGCGAGATGCTACATTTGTTGAGGAAAGTTATTACTTTCTCTCATTCGTCCCCCACCTAACTCAGAGGAAACTATGTCTTTCTCCCTCAAGCGCATTACTGCGCGCGTCCTGGCAGCAGGTCTGCTGGCAGGCTCTCTGGCCTTTGCCGGTTCTGCCGGTGCCCAGGCGGCAGTTAGCCCCGCCCAGTTCGCCAGCTACACCTCAGAAGCTGGCGTGCACTCCAACTACCACGTCTATGCTGAGAACATTGACTGGAACCAGCCTGTGGGCGTTGTCTTCTACCTCGATGGAGACTACTGGCAGACTAACCAGTCCAAGGTGCACTCACCCAACAACTCTCAGCTGCTGGGCATGGCTAAGGTCGCTAATGAGCGCAACATGGTTTTTGTGCCCGTCATCTCCCCTGATAAGGACGCCACCGGCAACGGTATTACCTGGTGGCAGTCCATGGACGCCAACGGCGACTGGTTCCGTTCTTTCGCTAGCTCCTTCATTGCTGAAACCGGCCTAGATTCTTCCAACGTATGGACTATCGGCCACTCTGGTGGCGCAGAAATCACCGGTTTTGAGCTGCTGGCTGATAGCCAGGATTCCTGGCGCACTGGTGGCGGTTCGGTCATGGTCGGCGGCGGTAATAGCAACGGACTGCAGACTCTACCCTCAGAGACTGCCAAAGACTTCTCCCTCCAGTGGTACATCGGTTCTGAGGACGGCGTGGGCGCAACCTGGCCTGTTGCCTGGTCAGCTTATGGCGCAGCAGAAAACGGTCACAGCATCTACTCTGCTGCCGGTTTCAAGAATGTAGATTTCACCGTGATCCCTGGTATCGAGCACCACAACTATGATTTCCCCGTCATCCTTGAAGAGGCCCTTGATAAGGTTGAGCCGCAGCTTATTGGCGGTATTGGGGCTTACTTCTACACCCACGGTGGTGCCCAGGTTTTTGGTGAGCCTGTCGCTAACGAGTACGCCATCACCGGTGGCGCCCAGCAGCTCTTCCGGGCAGCTAACGGCGTTGAGACCCTTTTGGTGTGGTCCGCTGAGACTGGTGAGGTTACCCCGGTAGCTTACGCTCGTTTCTAGGTTTGAGCTTCTGTAGCTCCCTCGTACCGTATGCTGTGTAAGGACACACATTTTTTGAGGGAGTAAGCATGTCTCGTTCACCGTTTTTTCAGTCCGTTGCAGGCACCTGTTCTTTGGTGCTTGCAACGGGCTTTTTGGTCACTGCCCTACCTACTGCCGGTCAGGCGGCACCCCCGCAGGGTGCCTTCGGCGATGCTGCTTATCAGGGGCAGGTAGCAGGAGGGCCGGACGCTGGTACCGCCGGTGAGATGACCACCCGCTACCAGCCGCGGGTAGAACCTGATACGGATCGTCTGGTTGTGAAGTTCAAGGAGGGGGTGGTGGAGCAAGAGCAGGCTGAGATTCTTGATGATATTGCAGAGGCCACCGCTGCTGTAGAGGTCGCTGAAATCTCCCATGAGACAGTTGAACAGGCTCAAGTGGTAGATGTTCAAGAGATGATGACCCCCAGTGAGCAGGCGCAGATTGTTGAGCTTCTAGAAGAGCAACCTGAGGTTGAATACGCTGAGCCTGATCTCATCATTAGCGCTGGGCAGGCAGCTACTCCCCGAAACCCACCTAATGACCCCTATTTCGCTGGTTACCAGTGGAATATGAGAGCTATTGATGCCCCTGGGGCCTGGAAGTATGCTACGGGTGAGGGCGTGGTGATCGGTGTGGCAGATACCGGGCAGACCTGGCACCCTGAGCTGGCTGCTAAGACCTTGCCAGGCTACGATTTTGTGTCGGCTGATCAGAGTAGGGACGGTAACGGTTGGGACTCTAACCCCAATGATGAGGGGGACTGGGGCCCACAGGTGCCGCGTTCTATGTGGCATGGCACCCATGTAGCTGGTATCGCTGCTGCTTTTACCGATAACGGTGTGGGTGTTGCTGGGGTTGCGCCTAACGCCCGTATTCAACATGCTCGCATTATGGGTGTGAACGGGCGAGCCTATACTTCTGATCAGGCTGCTGGTGTTGCTTGGAGTGCGGGTGTGCCCGTGCCTGGGGCACCGGCAAACCCGACCCCTGCGGCAGTGGTGAACTATTCTGAGGGGTTCTATTCACCGACCTGCCCTCAGGTGCTTCAGGACGCTATCAATGCAGCTCATGCCCGGAATGTTCCGGTCGTTGCGGCAGCCGGTAACTTTGGTGCTAATGCTGCTGGAACTTCACCGGCTAACTGCCTGGGCGCTATCGTGGTGGGCGCAACTGCCAGCGGGAATAGGATGACTGGTTACTCTAACTGGGGGCCCATGCTTGATGTGGTGGCCCCTGGTGGGGCGGCTGGGTCCGATATCTGGTCTACGGTCAATACTGGCGCCTATACCCAGGTGGGGCCAGGCTATGGGCCTCTGAATGGTACCTCCATGGCGGCCCCTCACGTCACTGGCATTGTTGCTTTGATGAAGGAGCGCGACCCTAATCTCACCGTTGAGCAGATTCGCTCTATTCTCAAAAATACTGGTACGAGCGTGAACGGTTACCGCCTGGTGAATGCGCCTCGAGCTGTCTCAGCGGTTGCCGATACTCGCTCCCAGTTTGCTTTGGTGAATGCCATTGGCCACTATTTTTGGAGAAATGGGGCCTACGAGAGGTTTGGTGCTCCTACCACTGCTGAGATTGCCTTGCGTGATGGTGGGGTAGCTCAGATATTTGCCAAGAATCAGGTCATTTATTGGACTGCTCGACAGGGGGCCTTCCATGTTAATTTCAATGGTGCTATTGGTGCTAAGTATCGTTCTGCTGGGTATGAGCATGGCTATGGGTACCCCACTATGGCTGAGATGGCTGTGCCTGGGGGAGTGATGCAGCGTTTTGCTCGGGCTGATGGGCGTACTACGGCTGTGTATTGGGATGCTTCTACTTATCGGACTCATGCTGTGTGGGAAGCTGGTTCTATTGGGTACCGGTATAACGTTTCTGGGGGTGTTGGTCGTTATGGCTTCCCGGTGTCAGATGAGACTGCTGTGATGGGTAGTGTGCAGCAGCGGTTTAGGACGGCTGCTGGTACAGAAACTGTGATGGTTTGGTCACCTGGTACGGGTACGAAGGTTTTGAATGGCCGTGGTGGCTTGTACTGGTATTGGGTGAATAACGGTTATATTGGGCAGCTTGGTTATCCCACCTCGGATGAGGTTGCTCAGGCTGATGGGTCGGTTGTTCTTAGCTTTACGAGTGGTGCTCAGTTGCGGTGGACGGCTGAGACCGGAGTGCAACGAGTACGCTAGGCGGCGAAATCATCACCAATTGGTAGGAGCACACTAGGGCCATCTAGCCCGAGAAGAAGCAGGGGGTTCGTATAGTCGAGCCCCCTGTCTGCTGTCTTAGACCCGGTGGCGGGTTCTCTTACACCCCAGTGCAGGCAAAAGCGTGGGGCACAGTGCTGAATTTCTGGGTCAAGCTGGGCGATGACGTCCCCGGCCTGCACCTGGCTACCAAGAGGTAGGGGATTGTTCACCGGCTCAAAGGAGGACAGCCTCCCATCTGGGTGCTCGATGGTGAGTACCTGGCGGTCTACCACCGTGCCGGCAAAAACTATTTCCCCTTCAAAGGGTGCCAGGACGTTCCCGCCTGCTTGGAGTGTAAGATCAACTCCACGGTGCCCAACTGACCAGCGTGCGGCGGGCTTTTCAAAGCCGCGTATCACCTCAACCTGCTGCCCTTCTAATGGGGCCTGCCAGGGGTGCGTCCGCTGTGCTGAAGCTAGGGGAGCTACTGCACCTATGAGTAGCAGGGCACAAGAACAAGCCCCTAGAACTCTCGTCACTGCTTGAGCGGGGAGGGGAAGAAAAGACATGGCAAGAAACCTTCTAGTCGGTGCCCGCCCCTTACCCTAGGTGGCGCCAATCATCGGTTGCTCCTATCTTTACCACTGGAAACCTGCCATCACAAGAGCTAAAAACTCGGTGATTAAAAGCCAATGATGGGGTATAGTTGTTGATTGCAGTTTGTCCCTGCACCCTGCCTAAAAATAGGTGGCGCTGGGGGCAAGGGGAATCCCTTTACATAGAGACCTCTCCTTGAGGAGCCGTTTACGCGCGCTTCATCTAGGATCTGACATCGCGTAACGTGAAGCAACTAGCCTCTAGTTGATAAGGAACTTTCGGTCCGGCATAAGCCGGTGAAGGTCTGAGACTGCTTCGTCACTCCAACGAAAAAGTCTGAGCGTTACCAGGGGAGCGGGCCTTGGCCTAAGACGCTCCACATGTAAACCGATAACTACTATGCGCGGAGCGCGGCTAGCCTGGAATCAGGGGCCCGCCCGGCACCCATCACACTAAGGAGACGACATGCCCGTCGTAACTATGCGCCAGCTTCTCGATTCAGGTGTCCACTTCGGTCACCAGACCCGCCGCTGGAACCCCAAGATGAAGCGTTTCATCCTCACCGAGCGCAACGGCATCTACATCATCGACCTGCAGCAGTCACTGGCCTTCATTGACCAGGCTTACGAAGCTGTTAAGGCAACCGTTGCTCACGGCGGCACCGTTCTGTTCGTTGGTACCAAGAAGCAGGCTCAGGAAGCCATCGCTGAGCAGGCTACCCGCGTGAACATGCCCTACGTTAACCACCGCTGGCTCGGTGGTATGCTCACCAACTTCGCCACCGTTTCCAAGCGTATTGAGCGCATGAAGGAACTCGAGCAGATCGACTTTGACGATGTTGCAGGCTCACAGTTCACCAAGAAGGAACTGCTGCTTCTTCGCCGCGAGCACGAGAAGCTCGAGAAGACCCTCGGTGGTATCCGCAACCTCACCAAGGCACCTTCACTGATCTGGGTTGTTGACACCAAGAAGGAACACCTGGCTGTTGACGAAGCTCAGAAGCTGGGCATCCCCGTAGTTGCTATCCTCGACACCAACTGCGACCCCGATGAAGTTTCCTTCCCCATCCCCGGTAACGACGACGCAATCCGCTCCGTCAACCTGCTCACCCGCGTCATCGCGGATGCAGTTGCTGAGGGTCTGCTGGAACGCGAAAACAAGAAGACCGGCAAGTCAGCTAACGCTTCTGAAGAGCCCATGGCTGAATGGGAACGCGAACTGCTGGAGCAGCACGAAGCTGCCAAGGCAGAAGCACCCGCTGAAGAAGCTAAGTAAAGCTTAATAGAGAGTTACGGCACCCGCCCACATTCGGTGGGTGCCGTTCTCACACACCCCACCGTCATAGTGGGGCGATAGATTTCCCTAATCTGTTCAAAATATAAGGAGTTCACCATGGCGAACTACACCGCAGCCGACATCAAGGCACTGCGCGAAAAGACCGGCGCAGGCATGCTCGACGTCAAGAAGGCCCTCGACGAGGCCAACGGCGACCAGCAGAAGGCAATGGAAATCATCCGCGTGAAGGGCCTTAAGGGCGTCACCAAGCGCGAAGGCCGTGCAACCGCAGAAGGTCTCGTCGCTGCACGCGTTGAGAACGGCGTTGGCTTCATGGTTGAAGTTAACTCAGAAACCGACTTCGTTGCTAAGTCCGAGCCCTTCATCAAGTTCGGTAACGACGTACTGGAAGCAGCAGTTGCTGCTAATGCCTCCAACCTGGATGAGCTCAAGGCAGCTTCCTACGAGGGCAAGACCGTTGAAGAACTCACCACCGAAGCAGGTGCCCTGCTGGGTGAAAAGATCGTTGTTCGTCGCGTAGCTCGCGTTGAGGGCGAGAACGTTGCAGTTTACCTGCACAAGACCTCCAAGGACCTGCCCGCACAGGTTGGCGTTCTGCTTGCAGTAGCTGGCGACAACACCGACGAAGTTGCACACGACGTTGCTGTTCACATCGCTGCAATGAGCCCCAAGTACCTCAACTCAGACTCCATCTCCGCTGAGGACGTTGAGGCTGAGAAGCGCGTTGCTGAAGAAACCGCACGCGGCGAAGGTAAGCCTGAGCAGATCATCCCCAAGATCGTTGAAGGTAAGCTCAAGGCTTTCTACAAGGAAAACACCCTGCTTGACCAGGACTTCGCTAAGGACTCATCCAAGTCTGTTGCAGCAGTTCTGAAGGAGAACGGTGCAACCGCAACCGCTTTCGAGCGTTTCCGCGTCGGCGCCTAATACTCTTCAGGTGTGATTGAGCACCAAAAAAGCTCATAGCTCAGGGGAGCCCCGCACAGGGGTTCCCCTTTGCCGTATGCTAGAGACAAAGCGCGCACCTGATGCCGCAAAAAATTTTTGACCTTTTCAGGAGGGCCATCATGGCAGAGTCAACCCGAACCATCCAACGAGACGCCACCGGTCGCCGCCGCGTGCTACTCAAGCTCTCCGGCGAGGTCTTTGGCGGCGGTGAAGTCGGTATCTCCACCGAGGTTGTGCGCGGCATCGCAGAGCAGATTGCCTCAACCATCGGCCATGTTGAGGTTGCTGTAGTAGTAGGCGGCGGTAACTTCTTCCGTGGCGCTGAACTCTCAGAAGCAGGCATGGACCGTTCTCGCGCCGATAACATCGGTATGCTTGGTACCGTCATGAACTCCCTGGCCCTGCAGGACTTCCTGGAGCAGGCCGGTATCGACACCCGCGTGCAGTCAGCTATCTCCATGCAGCAGGTTGCAGAGAACTACATCCCCCGCCGAGCCATCCGCCACATGCAAAAAGACCGTGTGGTTATCTTCGGTGCTGGTGCGGGCCTGCCCTACTTCTCCACTGATACTGTCTCTGCCCAGCGTGCCCTGGAAATTCACGCCGATGAAGTTCTTGTCGCCAAGAACGGGGTAGACGGTATCTACACTGCTGACCCCAAAAAAGACCCCACCGCTGAGCGCCTCTACAAGCTCACCTACGATGAAGCCCTTCAGCGCAACATCCGTGTGATGGACCAGACCGCTTTTTCCCTGTGCAAGGACAACAATGTGACCATGCGCGTCTTTGGTATGCAGGGTGAAGGAAATGTGGCCCGGGCCATTTTAGGTGAAGAGATTGGTACCCTGGTTACTGCCTAAGGGCACCAAGACCACTAGACTAGATAAAGACTACCGATAAAGCGCCCCACTGACGGGCACAACCTTATAAGGACTAACAACAGATGGTTGAAGAAACCCTGCTCGAAGCCGGCGAAAAGATGGATAAGTCTGTCGAAGCCTTGAAGAATGAATTCGCTTCAATCCGCACCGGCCGCGCCAACCCCGCACTCTTTGCAAACCTCACCGCAGACTACTATGGTGCTCCCACCCCCTTGCAGCAGCTGGCCTCCTTCCAGACCCCTGAAGCTCGCACCGTGCTCATCACCCCTTACGACAAGAGCGCCCTGGGTGCCATTGAGAAGGCTATCCGCGACTCAGATCTTGGGGCCAACCCCGCCAATGACGGTAACGTGGTGCGTGTTGTCATGCCTGAGATGACAGAAGAGCGCCGTAAGGAATACATCAAGATGGCCGGCCAGAAAGCCGAAGAAGGCCGTGTTGCTGTGCGCAACACTCGCCGTCACGCCAAGACTGCTCTCGATAAGCTCGTCAAAGACGGCGAAATCGGTGAGGACGAGGGTGCACGCGGCGAAAAAGAGCTTGATGCTCTGACCAAGAAGCACATCGACACTGTTGATGCGCTGCTGAAGTCCAAGGAAGCTGAACTGCTCGAGGTCTAAATCTGTATGACTGTTCATTCTCAAGAACAGCCGCCCCAGGCCTCTAAAGCCGGCAGGAACCTACCCGCCGCCATCACCGTCGGCCTTGTGCTGGGCGCGTTGTTGGCGGTGGGTTTATTTTTTGTTCCCTTCGTGCTGGTGCTGCTGGCGGCGGCCGCTGTCTCGGTAGGCACCTGGGAGGTCTGCCACGGGCTCAACCATAAGCGCGGTATGGGAATTCCTGTTATTCCCGCTGTTGCCACTGCGCTGATTATGCCTTTTGCCGCCTACTATGGGGGCGGTACCTGGCTGATTTTTACTGTGGTGGCCTCGATTCTGGTGCTGATTGGCTGGCGTATTGTGGGGCAGCGTGATGGCATGATTATGTCGATCATGGGCTCTATCTTTGTGATGTCCTGGGTGCCTTTCATGATTTCGTTGGCCCTCTTGCTCTACCGGGAGGATTCAGGGCCCGGTAAGGTGCTTATGATTCTGCTCATGGCTATTGGTAATGACACCTGGGGTTATATTGCTGGCGTCAAATGGGGTAAGACCCCTATGGCCCCTAAAATTTCTCCGAAGAAAACCTGGGAGGGCTTTGCCGGGTCGATGGTGGGTTCCATTATCGTGGGTATCATTTGTTCCCTTCTTATGGGTGACCCCTGGTGGTATGGCCTTATTGTGGCTGTCTTCTTGGTGGTTGCATCTACTGCGGGTGACCTGGGGGAGTCCATGGTTAAACGTGAAATTGGTATTAAAGATATGTCGCACATTCTGCCGGGTCACGGTGGTGTGATGGATCGTTTAGATTCTATTGTTTTCGCTATTGCTATTGGTTACGTGATTTTCTCGGTGCTTACAGCCCTCTTTTAGGGCCCGGTGCTGTCAGATATTGGAGGCTCAATGAAACATCAGGCTGAATCTTCCGGAGAGTTTCGCCGGGTTAGCCCCGAAGAGAAGGGGTACTCGATAGCTAGCGTGGATTCTTTTTTCACGCGTCTAGCTGACGACTATGAGCTTCTGCTCGCCGGGGGAGAACTGGGCGCGGGGGTGCATAACTCCTGTACGATACGTGCAGCAGTTTTTAAGTCTGAGAAGGGTGGCTATGCGCCGGACGATGTGGACGCTGCCCTCGATAAGGTTGAGGACCGTTTCTGCGAGCTTGAGCACCAGTTGTATGTGCAGCGTTATGGGCGGCAGACCTGGAATCAGGCGGTAGAGGAGCTGCGAGAGCTTCTGCTGGGGCGTCTGCGGCGGCCTGCCGGTCAGCGCTTCCGCAGACCTTCTAGGCGTTTGACGAAGGGGTACTTCAGTAAAGAGGTTGATGCCCTCTGCGAGCGCCTTTTGGCTCATTTTCGGGGGGCGGACGTCCTTACCCCCGCTGATATTAGGGCGGCGGCTTTTAGCCCGGCTACCGGTGATCTCTGTTATGAGGAGACCCAGGTGGATGCTTTTTTGGATAGGGCGATTGAGTATCTAGGTGATACTCGGTTTGAGTAATATTCTGTGATTGCTCAACCTGTGTTGCGGTGTTCTAAGGTGACTTTTGGGTTTTATGAGGGAGAACCTGAAAATAATTAAGAGGTATAAATTCGACACACATGCAGTTTGCTTAGCATTTTGAAAAATTCTGAGCTATACTCAAAGGGTACTGATTGTTCAGGGTATATAGCCCCGAACACCAAGCACAGAAAGAAGGAAACATCATGACTTGGATTGGTTGGATTATACTTGGCCTGATCGCAGGCGCACTGGCAAAGCTGATTATGCCTGGCCGTCAGGGTGGCGGCATCATCGTCACCATGATTCTCGGTATCGTTGGCGCACTACTCGGTGGATGGTTGGGCTCCTTCCTACCCATCCTCTCCGATGGTGTGGACGGCTTCAGCATTGGTACCCTCTTCACCGCTGTAGTTGGTTCACTGATTGTTCTGGGCATCTACGGCGCAGTCACCAAGAACAGCCGCGCATAATATAGCCCCCGCACAGGCTCACTAAGAAGCCTTGCTCAAAGCTCATATGGCACAGAGCTGCAATACAGGGCGGGCGTCCTAGAAAATTCTAGGGCACCCGCCCTTTAGCATGCCCACCCCACCGCCAGTAGACCTACCACCCTGCCCCCAGAAGGTAAAGAAGCATGAAAAGTATCGCCAGAATCGTCAGAGCCACCCGAGAACTATGGCCCTACTTCATTGGAATCATCATCTGCGCGGTACTCACCAGCGCAACCTCTCTACTGGCACCCTTTATCGTCGCTGGGGCAGCAGATGCCGTCGTCGGCCACCTCAACGGCTCAGCACCAACCACCGCAGCAACTATCACCTGGTTGGCCCTGGCCTACCTGGCAGCCCAACTGGTCAGCGTCCTCACCACCAACATTGGTGGCTACATCGGCGATGTCATGAGCCAGCGTATGCGCACCATCCTCTCGGTACGCTACTACGAAAAGCTACTCTCCCTACCCCTGTCATATTTCGATACAGAGCTCACCGGCACCATCATTGCCCGGCTCAACCGATCCATCACCGAAGTCACCAACTTCGTGAAGACCATGAGCAACACCTTCATCTCCCTGGTACTCACCACGGTCTCGGTGATTGTCATCAGCTCCATCTACTACTGGCCCCTGGGGCTACTTCTCATTATTATTTTCCCGGTCTATTTCTGGCTGACCAGTAAAACCAGTGAAAAATGGCAGGTTTGGGAAGGCGAAAAGAACGAGAATATCGATATCGCCTCAGGCCGTTTCGCTGAGGTTATCGGGCAGATTCGCGTGGTGAAATCATTTGGCCGCGAACGCCGAGAACTCACCGACTTCGGCGGACATTTTGAAAAGACTATCGGGCTGACCCGTTCACAATCTAAATTCTGGCACTTTATGGATGTCGCCCGTCTCTCTTTTCTTAACCTAATTTTCTTTGCCCTCTACCTCCTCATTTTCTTGCGCACCCTAGCCGGGGATTTCACCATCGGTAACATGGTCCTCCTCATCCAGCTCCTGGCCATGGCCGTTGCCCCCATCAATTCTCTATCCTGGATCGTTGATACAGCCCAGCGCGCAGTGACCGGCTCTAAAGACTACTTCGAGGTCATGGAACGAGAATCAGACGCCCGCGCCCTGGCCATCACCGCTGGGGCTACTAGCGCGCGTCCGGCTTCCCAGAAACCTGCCTCCGCCTTGAATGCTGAACCCGGTGCAGAACTCGTCCGCTTTGAGAAGGTAACCTTCGGCTATGAGGGAGAAGAAGACGTACTACACGGAATCGATCTATCCATCAAACGCGGTGAGCGCATTGCTTTCGTGGGGGAGTCCGGCGGCGGTAAATCTACCCTCATGGCCCTACTTGAAGGTCTCTACGACCCCCGTGAAGGGCGAGTGCTGGTCGATGGAATGGACATTGCCGGTAGCGACCTAGCTAAAGTACGTTCACTCATCGGCATGGTCTTTCAAGACGCCTCACTTTTTTCAGGCACCATCGCCGAAAACATCGCCTACGGCCGCCCCGGAGCAACCCGAGAGCAGATTATCGAGGCAGCAACCAAGGCCAACGCCCACGACTTCATCTCAAAGTTCGCAGAAGGCTACGATTCCCTCATTGGCGAGCGCGGCCTCAAGCTCTCTGGTGGGCAAAAGCAGCGTATCGCTATCGCCCGGGCCATGCTCAAGGACGCCCCCATCCTGATTCTCGATGAGGCCACCAGCGCCCTAGACACTAAGGCTGAGAGGGCAGTACAGAAGGGATTAGACGAGCTGATGGAGGGCCGCACCTCCTTGATCATTGCTCACCGCCTCTCGACCATCGCAACGGTGGACCGTATCGTTACCCTCAAAGAGGGGCGTATTGATGAGGTGGGTAGCCCCGCCGCCCTGGCCGCCTCTGGCGGTATCTACGCTGAGCTGTTGGGTTTGCAAACTACAGGCGGGAAAGCCGGCAAGAAGAAACTGCAGAGCTTCGATATTGTGGGGTAGATACCCCAAACCAACCTCTAGGAGATACCTGTGAAGAAAGCTCTTCTTGCTGCACTTACCTGCGCGACTCTTGCCCATGTTGGGTTCTGGGGCACCCGGTATTTTAAAGCCCCAAAGGCTGAGCGTAACTGGCTCATCTTCTTAGGGCCTGGGCAGGGCATGGTGAGGTGCCTAGTGAGGCGCCTACTGTCACACCGCTAGGCCTGTGAGAAAATAGGTGTATGCGATTTGGCTCAACTCAGCGCTTTGGCGCCTCCCGCGATACTCTCACCGACCAGCTAGCAGACTTTCTGAAAGGCGGGCGGACGGTCACCCTGCTTGGCTCCACCGGCTCCATCGGCACCCAGGGGGTGCAGGTCATTGACCACCTCAACTCCCTAGCAGGAGCCGAAACCGGTAGCAAGGACGCTCCCGTGCGCGTTCTTGCCCTTTCAGCTGGCTCCCGCTCCTTGCCGCTTCTGGCAGAGCAGGCTGCCCGCCTGCGTCCGCACCTGGTTGCCACCAGCGGCACCGAAGCGGACGCAGCCACCTTGCGCTCGCTGTTAGCTGAGCTAGCCCCCGGGTACAGCCCCCAGATTGAGTGGGGGGCGGATGCTGCCACCATTGCTGCTCGTACCGGAGCGGACGTCGTCCTCAACGGCATCACCGGCTCTATCGGCCTGGAACCCACCCTGGCAGCCTTGCAGGCTGGTTCCCAGGTGGCTCTGGCTAATAAGGAGTCCCTGATTGCTGGTGGTGAGCTGGTCAAGGCCGCTGTTGATGCTTCACCCCTGGAACAGCCTATGGTTCCGGTAGATTCGGAGCATTCAGCCCTGGCTCAGGCTCTGGCGTCGGGTACTGATCGGGAGATTGACCGGCTGGTGCTGACTGCTTCTGGTGGCCCCTTTAGGGGGATGACCTATGAGCAGCTACGGGAGGTCACCCCTTCTCAGGCTCTGGCTCACCCCACTTGGGATATGGGCCTGGTGGTTACTACTAACTCGGCTTCTATGGTCAATAAGGCCTTGGAAGTCTTGGAGGCTCACCACCTCTTTGGTATTGACTTGGATTGTATTGATGTGACGGTTCACCGCCAGTCGGTGGTTCATTCTATGGTGCAGTTTGTGGACGGCTCAACGATTGCTCAGGCCTCCCCGCCCACCATGCTGCTACCGATTGCCTTGGGTTTGACCTGGCCTCACCGTATCCCTGGGATTGCTGAGCCTTGTGACTGGTCGCAGGCTACCGAGTGGACCTTTGAGCCCCTGGACAATAAGGCCTTCCCCGCGGTGGAGATGATTAAGCGGGCAGGCCAGCGAGGCGGTACCTTCCCGGCGGTTTTCAACGCTGCGAATGAGGAGGCTGTGGCTGCCTTCCACGCCGGTAGAATTCGTTTCACTGACATGATTGAGACCACGGGGCGGGTTCTTGATGAGCACGCTAGCTCTTCGGCCCTGGCCGAGTCTGGTTCTCTGACTCTGGAAGCGGTGCTGGAGGCTGAACGTTGGGCTCGTACCCGCGCCAACCAGATTCTGGAGCAGGGCTAGGGCTCCTCCAGCAGAGATATGTCTCTAGAGATGACCCCCTTGTTTCTCTCTTCACCCTGAGATAATCCATGGGGTGAAGAGAGAAACAAGGGGGTCATCGTTTGATGGATAGAGTTTAGAAGACGGTGAGGCCGCGGGCGCGGAAGATGTCGCGGGCTGCTTCGGTGGCTTCTTTACTGGGTGGGTGGACGTCCTTGAGCTGGTAGTCGTAGCCTAGTGTCTCCCACTTGTCGGTGCCCATCTGGTGGAAGGGCAGCACCTCAACGCGCTCAACGACCTTGCGCCAGCGGCAGACGATATCTGCCACTTTCTCAATATTTTCAGGGGCGTCAGTGTAGCCAGGAACCAGTACGAACCGGACCCAGATTTTCTTCCCCAGAGCTGAGAGCCTGTCGCCAAAGTCGATGGTAGGTTGCAAGGCTCGGCCGGTGAGTTTCTGGTAGACCTCCTCAGAGCCGGACTTCACATCTAGTAGCACCAGATCAACGTTGTCGAGGAACTCATCAGAGGCGTGTGCACCGAGAAAACCTGAGGTGTCGATGCAGGTGTGAATTCCTAGGGATTTGGCGCTCATTAAAATGTTCTCAGCGAAGGCCCGTTGCATGAGCACTTCGCCACCTGAGATAGTGATTCCGCCGCCGGTAGCGCGGAAGACCTTGCGCATGCGCTTAATCTTCTTGATGAGGTCAGCTGCTAGGACGGGCTGCCCGTCCTTCATGTTGAAGGTGTCGGGGTTGTGGCAGTAGAGGCAACGCAGGGGGCAACCGTTCATGAAGATGGTCATGCGGGTGCCAGGCCCATCAACGGCGGTAACCAGCTCCCAGGAGTGAACGGAGCCAAGCTGACCTCCCCGCATCAGTTTGAGCTGTGCTGAGCGTTCTAGGTCGGTGAGCTCACCGAGACCCCAGGTTCCGGCCCCTGTATGCCGGTCCGCCGGCGGAGCAAATTCTTGCTCGCCGGCGGTTACGGTGACATCACCGAGGACGTCCTGAGACATGGGTAATCCCTAGGCCCCGTGGTGGAAGGTGCGTGAGAGTACGTCCATCTGCTGTTCGCGGGTGAGGCGGACGAAGTTGACGGCGTAGCCTGAGACGCGCACGGTCAGGTTAGGGTACTTGTCGGGGTTTTCCATGGCGTCCTCGAGGGTTTCGCGGTTGAGGACGTTGATGTTTGCGTGGTAGAGGCCCTTGGGGGCGGTCTTTGATGCGCGGTTCTGCTTCATTGAAGCCAGGCGCTCTTCATATGACTTAACTGCCATGATGTTCTCCTTAGTGGTGAGTTAATGAGGTTGCGAGCCCGGTAGAGGGGTGCCAGCCAGCTGGCTCGGGGCTGGCGTTAAGGGTGCTGGCGGGCACCCCTCTACCGGTGTTGCTGAATCTATTGAGTTTTAGTCCTCTTCAGGAATGAATCCTGCATCCAAGATGCCGACCAGGTTCTTGACCTGTTCGTCCTTGGTGCGGCCGAGGGCGGTGGGGGTGATGGTGTTGGTTAGGGAGATGCCGTCGAGGGCGTCTTCGTAGTCCAGCTTACCGACCGAAAGCATGGAGGCAACCATGCCGTGGGTGTCCATACCGTTTTCGGGGTTGGCGCCGGGGGAGAAGGGGGTACCTGCTCGGTGGCCGGAGGGGAAGTTACCGGTTGCCTTACCGTAGACCACGTTGGAGGTGATGGTCAGGACGGACTGGGTGGGGATGGCATCGCGGTAGAGGGGGATGGCCTTGATTTTCTCCATGACGGTGTGGACGATGGTGGCGGCGATGTCGTCGGCACGGTCGTCGTCGTTGCCGTAGGCGGGGAAGTCGCCTTCAGTGATGTAGTCAACGATTAGGCCGGTTTCGTCACGGACGGGGGTGACGGTGGCGTACTTGATGGCTGCTAGTGAGTCAGCGACGATGGATAGACCTGCGATGCCGCAGCCCATAGCGCGGACGATGTCTGAGTCGTGCAGGGCCATTTCGATGGCTTCGTAGGCGTACTTGTCGTGGCTGTAGTGGATGATGTTCAGGGCTTCGATGTAGGTGGCGATGACCCAGTCCAGCATTTCTTCGTACTTGACCCAGACCTCATCGAAGTCAAGGGGGCCATCGCCCTTGATGGGCTCGTAGCCTTCGACGATGAGCTTGCCGCTCATTTCGTCGCGGCCGCCGTTGAGGGCGTAGAGCAGGGCTTTTGCTGCGTTGACGCGGGCGCCGAAGAACTGCATCTGCTTACCGATTTTCATGGGGGAGACGCAGCAGGCGATGGCGGCGTCGTCGCCCCACTGGTTACGGATCTGGGGGTCAGATTCGTACTGGATTGAGGAGGTCTCGATGGAGATGGCGGAGCAGAATTCCTTGTAGCCGTTGGGCAGGTTTTCGTCCCAGAAGATGGTGATGTTGGGTTCGGGGGCGGGGCCTAGGTTGCGTAGGGTTTGCAGCAGGCGGAAGGAGGTTTTGGTGACTAGGGTGCGGCCGTCATCGGTGAAACCGCCGTCTGACCAGGTTGCCCAGTAGGGGTCGCCGGAGAAGATTTGGTCGTAGTCGATGGTGCGCAGGAAGCGGACGATGCGGAGCTTGATGACGAGTGCGTCGATCATTTCCTGGGCGTCGGTTTCGGTGATGAGGCCAGCGGCTAGGTCGCGTTCGAAGTAGATGTCCAGGAAGCCGGAGAGACGGCCGATGGACATGGCCGCGCCGTCCTGGGACTTGACGGAGGCTAGGTATGCGAAGTAGGTCCACTGGACTGCTTCTTGGGCATTGCGGGCAGGGCCCGAGATGTCGAAGCCGTAGAGGGCTGCCATCTTCTTGAGGCGCTTGAGGGCCTTGATTTGTTCTGAGTGTTCTTCGCGGAAGCGTGCCCAGTGCTCGGAGAAGCCCTGGTCGCCTACTGCGTGCTTGGCGCGCTCTTTGTCGGCGATGAGGTTATCGACACCGTAGAGGGCAACGCGGCGGTAGTCACCGATGATGCGGCCGCGGCCGTAGGCATCGGGTAGGCCGGTGATGATGTGGGATGAGCGGGCTGCGCGGATGCGGGGGGTGTAGATGTCAAAGACGGCGTCGTTGTGGGTCTTGCGGTATTCGGTGAAAATCTTTTTGATGTTTTCATCGGGTTCTTTGCCGGCTTCGCGGATGGCGGTTTCGACCATGCGCCAGCCGCCGTTGGGCATCATTGCGCGCTTGAGGGGCACATCGGTCTGTAGGCCGACGATGACGTTGTCGTCTTCTGAGATGTAGCCGGCGGGGAAGGCGTCAATTTCGGCGGGGGTGTGGGTGTCTACGTCGTAGACGCGCTGCTTGCGTTCTACGGAGAGGTAGTCCTTTTCGAGGGTGTCCCAGACGCGGAGGGTTTTTTCGGTGGGCCCTGCCAGGAAGGAGGCATCACCTTCATAGGGGGTGAAGTTTTCGAGGATGAACCCTCGAACGTCAATGCTGTCTTGCCAGGGGCCGGGGGTGAACCCTTCCCATGCGGCGGCGGATTGGTCGTTGACAAAGACTCCCGTTGAGGGGGCTTCAACCTGTGCAGTCATTAGTGAGTGCTCCTAGTGAAGTGATGGGGTGGCGCTCGTTTGTTGGGTAGCGCGTTTTCACCTCTTATTGTGCTGAGTTTGGCCCTTAAAACAAATAGGTATATTTCATACCTAAAAATGTTTTGATGTGGTAGTGGCTGATATTTTCGCAGGTCACTGGGGGTCTTTAGTAGTTGGCCTACCTGATAATCCGTATTTTCTATCCAAATAAAGGGGAGGGAAATCTTCTCTTTGACGTTTTGTGACGTAAAGGCTTTTCTGACCTAAAAGTAAAGGTGAAAACCACCTCAAAGGGCCAGGCACCTTGCCACATTATGGGTAAATTCAAAGACCCCACAAAGCGACAGCCCCTCATACTATGGCGTACTCTAACAGATGACCTGCCCAACCCCTGTGGGCGCCGCACCTCTAAGGAGCACCCTCGCGTGACCGTCCTACTTTTCATCATTGGTGTAGTGCTGATGGCCCTAGCTATCGCCGCATCTATCGCCCTGCACGAACTAGGGCACCTGGTACCAGCCAAACTCTTTGGTGTGCGCGTACCCCAATACATGATTGGATTCGGCAAGACCCTTCTTTCCTGGCGGCGCGGCGAAACCGAGTACGGCTTCAAGGCCCTACCGTTAGGTGGCTATATCTCCATGATTGGCATGTACCCACCCGGCAACGACGGTAAGGACGGGCGCGCAGGCGGCACCAGCCCCTTGCAGCAGCTTGCCCGCCAGGCACGAGCAGCGGATGCTGAACGCGTCACCGAAACTGACCAGGGCAGGCTCTTCTATCAGCTACCGGTCTATCGGCGCATCATCATTATGTTGGGCGGGCCAGCTATGAACCTGCTCATTGGGGTGGTGGCTACCGCCGTGCTCATCACTGGTTTTGGCTCTTACCAGCCGACCACCAGCGTCCAGAGCGTTGCCCAGTGCGTGCAGGTTATTGACCCCACTACTGTAGGTGCTCCTAGCCCTACCGAATGTGGGGCCCAGGACCCCCAATCCCCAGCTAACGCTGCCGGGCTACAACCGGGCGATACTATTAGGACCTTTGCAGGTCAGAGTATTACCAGCTGGGACCAACTCACCGAGCTTATCCGCACCAACGCAAATACCCAGGTGCCTCTCACCGTCGAGCGTGAGGGTCAGAACCTTGAACTCACTATTACCCCCATGCTGACCGTGCGCCCCATCTACGATGAACTCACAGGCACCTACCTCACCAACCCTGATGGAAGCTACCAGACCCATGAGGTCGGTTTCATTGGTATTGGCCCTAGCACGGAGCTAACCCCTGGAACCATCGACCAGGTGCTACCCACTGTAGGGGAGTCGCTCCACCGCATTGGGGCTGCCCTCATCAAGCTACCAGCCCGCGTCTACGGGGTAGCTACCACCCTTATCACCAACGGCCAGCGCGATGCCAACAGCCCGGTATCTGTGGTGGGTGTAGGCCGTATTGCCGGTGAAATTGCTTCACACGACCAGATTATTCTGCGCGATAAGGCCGCCTCTTTGGTCTCTTTGGTTGCTCAGATGAACCTCATGCTCTTTTTCTTCAACCTTATTCCTTTGCTGCCGCTTGATGGCGGGCATGTGCTAGGTGCCCTCTGGGAGGGGTTCCGCCGCAAGAGCGCAAAGCTCTTAGGACGCCGCGACCCTGGCCCCTTCGACCCGGTTAAGCTGCTGCCCCTGACCTACCTCGTTGCTGGGGCCTTCCTGCTGATGACGGTGATTCTGGTGGCTGCCGATATTTTCAAGCCGGTGAGTATTTTTTAGGGTTAGTCGGCTGCCAGGGCACCCTGCCTACCCTGTGTGCTTTACCTCAACCGCTCTTTGAGCTGAAGCGTGGCACAATAGATAGTTGAACAGGTGCGCCTTGCTCGCACCGCCAAAGAACCTTTGGAGGAAGATTTGACCTCGGTCGCCCTTGGAATGCCCGCTGCTCCGCCGCCCGTTTTGGCTCCGCGCCGTAAAACCCGCCAGTTTAAGGTCGGTAGTGTAGGGGTTGGCTCAGAATCTCCCATTTCGGTGCAGTCCATGACCACCACCAAAACCCACGATATCGGTGCTACTCTGCAGCAGATTGCTGAGCTGACCGCAGCTGGTTGCGATATTGTGCGTGTCGCCTGCCCTACCGATAAGGACGCAGAGGCCCTACCCATCATTGCCAAGCAGTCCCAGATTCCTGTGATTGCCGATATTCACTTCCAGCCCAAGTACGTCTTTGCTGCTATTGAAGCCGGTTGCGGGGCGGTGCGCGTGAACCCCGGTAACATCCGTAAGTTTGATGACCAGGTTAAGGAAATCGCGGCAGCCGCTAAGGACCACGGCACCTCTATTCGTATCGGTGTGAACGCCGGTTCGCTCGATAAGCGCCTACTGGAAAAGTACGGTAAGGCAACACCTGAGGCCCTGGTTGAATCTGCTGTGTGGGAGGCTTCTCTCTTTGAGGAGCACGGCTTCCACGACTTCAAGATTTCGGTTAAGCATAATGACCCTGTCATCATGGTTGAGGCCTACCGTCAGCTTGCGGCTGCCGGTGACTGGCCCCTTCACCTGGGTGTGACCGAGGCCGGCCCTGCCTTCCAGGGCACTATCAAGTCGGCTACTGCTTTCGGCGCCCTCCTCTCAGAGGGTATTGGCGATACTATCCGTGTTTCCCTCTCAGCTCCTCCGGTTGAAGAGGTTAAGGTCGGTGCTCAGATTCTTGAGTCCTTGAACCTGCGCCCCCGCAAGCTCGATATTGTCTCCTGCCCCTCCTGCGGCCGCGCCCAGGTGAACGTCTGGGAGCTGGCTGAGAACGTCACCAAGGGTCTTGAAGGTATGAAGGTTCCCCTGCGTGTGGCTGTTATGGGCTGTGTTGTCAATGGCCCCGGTGAGGCTCGTGAAGCTGACCTGGGTGTTGCCTCCGGCAACGGCAAGGGCCAGATCTTCGTGAAAGGTGAGGTCATTAAGACTGTGCCTGAAGAGGATATTGTGCAGACCCTGATTGAAGAGGCCAACCGTATTGCCCGCGAAATGGAAGAGCGCGGCGAAATTGACCTCTCTGGTGAACCTACCGTCTCCGTCTCCTAAGTACCTTTAAGAAAATCCACCGTGACCGTCTTTTCACCTTTCCCCCGCGGGGCAGATGACGCCCTGATCCGCCCCCTGACTAAGGATGACCGGGCGGAACTTGAAACCATGATTGAGACGGACCCGGTGGGTTTCCTTTTTGCCGCTGAGCACCTGCATCACTTCGGTTTACCGGCCCCCAGCGCCCTGACCTCTTTGAAGGTCTCTCAAGGTTTTATGGGAGTTTTTGTGCCCCGTGAAATACACCCGGAGGTAGGGTTCCAGGGGGCTGGGAGCACCCAGCCTTCTGCTGGCCTGACCCTGCCTGTAGGGGAGAGGCTGCCCGCTAAAGTCAAGACTGCCCTCAATGGCTTATGGTCTAAAACTGGGGCTCTGGTTGGGCGCTCTGCTGGAGCGCACTTCGCCGAGCCGAACCCTCGCACCGCAGCCCCTATGCCGGGTCTAGCTGAGACTTTTGCTCCTGCGCCGTCTCAGGGCCAACCTCGTTATGCCCTGGTGGGGGCTTTCTGGTTAGGTGCGAACTGTGTCCCTCTGACTGTGCCGCAAACCTACCACCGGCAGGTGGCGGCCTACATCTGGAGGCATAATCGCAAGATAGGCTCCATTTTTGGTCACCAGGAACCTGTCATGGGTATATGGAGTTACCTTGCTCATCGCATGCCAGCCCCTTTTGATGTGCGCAAAAATCAGCCTCTTCTTGAGTTGCCTGTGACCACTGATTTAAGCCACATAGCCGGTGCGACTTTAGCTCGCCCCTCCTTGGGTGCCCCTGCTGTGGTGGAGCAGGTGCGCTGGGCTAGAACTGATGATAGGCCCAGCCTCATACAGGCCTCGGTGTCTATGTTTACCGAAGAAGTGGGCTATGACCCCATGACGCGTGACCCGGCCGGTTACACCCGTCGCGTTGATGAGCTCACCCGCACTGGCCGAACCTTAGTGGCGGTAAATAGTGAAAATGTGGTGGTCTTTAAGACTGATGTGGGTTTGGCGCATGGGTCAAGCTGCCAGCTTCAAGGGGTTTGGTTGCACCCGTCCTACCGTGGTCAGCGGTTAGCGCCTGTTCTTTTGGCGCAGGCTTGTCAGCTGATTCGCCAGCGTTTTCCGCACCTGTCGCTCTATGTTAATGACTACAACGCACCGGCCAGTGCCCTCTATGCTGCAACGGGCTGGAAGCAGCGCTCAACCTTTGCAACAGTTCTCTTCTAAAGAGGAATATCCCCCAGTGAGACTACACATGTCCCCTAAAGGGGTGGTGTTCTGGCCCTGCTGTAACTGGTAGTTTTAATGGTGCACACTTTTACCTCTGCATCGCAGGTCTGGAAACCCCAATCACCCCAATTTCGGACGCAGAGCACCCCATTATTTACGAAACTTTGAGGGAAAGCATTGAAGAGCCTCCGCACATCTCTTGGCCTCACCACCTTGATCGGTCTTTCACTGACCTTGACTCCCGGCGCCTTTGCCGTTGACGCTGCTGTTGATACCACCACCCCTATTGGCGCCTACTGGGAGCAGCATCAGGACGTCCTAGGTGCAGCAACCGGCGAACAGCAGGTTTTTGCTAACGGCGCCACCCAGCAAACCTTTGAAAACGGCGTTGTAACCCAGGGTAAGTACGGCGGTGTTCAGGCTGTCACTGGTGCAGCTGGCGCAGCCTTCCTTAAGGCAGGCGGTGCTGAGAAGTTCGGCAACGCTGAATCATCCCCTTGGAAGCACAGCCACTGTGGCCTTTCGCTTACTACCCACGATGGTAAGACTCGCTGGCTTGTTGTGCTGGATGAGAAGACTCAGGCAGGCTCCTACCTTAACCTGAACTCTGCTGAGGCAAAGGCCTGGCAGGCAGAGCGTTCTAAGACCCGTTCCTGCTTTACCAATAACGCGGTTGCCCCTGCCGCCCCTGTTGTCTACGGTGCCCAGCCTGAGCCGGTAGTAGCTGAGGGTCCTGCCCCCCTTGCAGAAGGCGTTACCCCTGTAGAACCCGTTGCCGAGGGTATCATTCCTCCTGTAGAGCCTGTCGCTGAAGGTATCGCCCCTCCTGTAGAGCCTGTCGCTGAAGGTGTCACTCCTCCCGTAGTAGCGGCAGAACCTGAGGCTCCGGTTGCTCCTGAAGTTCCCGCAGAACCTGAAACTCCGGTAGCCCCTGAAGCTCCGGCTGATACTAACTTTGGCGATGCTGCCAACAAGATTGCTGAGGCCCGCGCCCTTGCTCTTGCTGAGGGTGTAGTCGTTGCTGAAAACGGCGGTGAACTCACTAAGGTCACCTCTGACCTGGTCACCTTGAACTTCGGTGGCAACATCTCAGCTATCTACTCAATTTCCCAGGACCGCGCGCTGATGATCAACACTGACGCGCTAGCAATCTACCTGGCTAACCCTGGTGAGTACGGCACCTACCTCTACCAGAACGAGTACACCAAGCACTGGAAGACCGGGGCCTTAGAACTGCGTGCTCTCTTCTACAACACCACCGCTGAGCAGTGCTCCACCCCTGTTACCTGGGACGATCACGGTTATGCCCTCTTCTCTTCTGGCACCGCAGTCATCTCCCACTACTTTATCCAGTACAACGATTACGGCACCTGCATCAACTGGGATAACCAGACCGTTGCCTCTCCCGTTACCTGGGGCGCTGGTTTGATGGACCGTACCGCAACCGGTACTGAGATCGACGCCACCTACGACTGGTCAGCAGCTAAGTTCATTCCCCTGCAGCAGGTTCTTGAACTGCGCCTTGACGCTAACAAGGTTGTCTACATCAAGGCTGACGCGAACGGTAAGCCCCTGGCCGGTGCCCAGCCTGTTGAGTCTTCAGCTCTGACTGAGGCCCTCAACCTCGCTGATCGTGGCCGTTTCTCCTCCTACAACGACTGGGCTGCCGGTGGCGACTGGAACATCTGGAACGAGATGACCATGCTGGGCGCTCCCATTGCTGATGCAACTGAAGTAACCGTCAATGGCACCACCACCGTGACCCAGCAGTTTGAAGGCGGCACCCTGATCTGGGCTAAGGGTTCTATCTTCATGAAGGCTGAACTCAACGACCTGGGCAAGGCCAAGCTAGCCTGGTACAACGACCTGGGCCTCTAAGCCCCTAGAATTCGCAGGTTCTTCTGCGCGGATACCGGCACCTACCTACCTGCCCTAAGGCAGGGGAGTGGGGCGCCGGCGTCCTTTCTTTAAAACCGGGTACAGCCCGTGCAGGTAGGCGGTAAACTGGTAGGTAAGTATGCCCGCTCCCGCCTTTTGCGCCGGTGGGTGGGCCCCGTACGAGAGAAGCGAGAAACCACTTGGTCCAGCGCCTGTCACACCTGTTCCTGCGCACCCTGCGTGAAGACCCCGTCGATGCCGAAGTTGCCAGCCATAAACTACTGGTCCGTGCCGGCTATATCCGCCGTGCTGCCCCCGGCGTCTACACCTGGCTACCGCTGGGCCTGAAGGTACTGGGCAAGATTGAGAACATCGTGCGTGAAGAAATGAACGCTATCGGTGCCCAAGAGGTACACTTCCCGGCCCTGCTGCCCCGCGAGCCCTACGAGGCAACCAACCGTTGGGAAGAATACGGCGATAACCTCTTCCGTCTGCAAGACCGTAAGGGCGCAGATATGCTGCTGGCCCCTACGCATGAGGAAATGTTCACCCTGCTGGTCAAGGACCTCTACACCTCCTATAAGGACCTGCCGGTTTATCTCTACCAGATTCAGACCAAGTACCGCGACGAGGCCCGCCCCCGCGCCGGTCTGCTGCGTGGCCGTGAATTCATCATGAAGGATTCCTACTCCTTCAACGTTGATGATGAGGGCCTGGAAGAGGCTTACCAGGCTCACCGTGCCGCCTACATCAAAATTTTTGAGCGCCTGGGCCTTGAAATCGCTATTGTGCAGGCCCAGTCTGGTGCGATGGGTGGTTCCCGCTCTGAGGAGTTCTTGCACCCCACCCCCATTGGTGAAGATACTTTTGTGCGCTCTGAGGGCGGGTACGCGGCTAACGTTGAGGCTGTTACTACCGTGGTGCCTGAGCCTGTGGACGCCTCTTCCACCCCAGCTGCCCACGTGGAGATGACCCCTGACTCAGCGACTATCGACACTCTCGTTGAACAATCCAACGTCCTGCACCCGCGCGAGGGTGAGCCCTGGGGCGCTGCTGACACCCTGAAGAACGTGGTGCTGGCCGTTATTCTGCCTGATGGTAGCCGCCAGCTGGTTGCTATTGGTGTGCCCGGTGACCGTGCCGTTGATCTGGGCCGTGTTGAGGTGAACGTGGGCGCCCTGCTGGGTGTTGGCGGTGAAGTTGAGGTTGAAGCTGCGAGCGAGGAAGACTTCAAGAAGTTCCCGCAGCTAGTCAAGGGCTACATTGGCCCCGGTCTGGCGCTGAGTGAGAAGCTCCTGGGTGCTGAATCAGCTACCGGTATTCCTTATTTTGTTGACCCCCGCGTCGTTGAGGGCTCTGCCTGGATTACTGGTGCTAACGAGGATCAGAAGCACGTCTACGACCTGGTACTGGGCCGTGACTTTGAGGCTGATGGTGTGATTGAGGCCTGTGAGGTGCGCGAGGGCGACCCGGCTCCTGATGGTTCTGGCCCCCTGATTGCTGCTCGTGGTATCGAGATGGGCCACATCTTCGCCCTGGGCCGTAAGTACGCTGAGGCCCTGGGCCTGAAGGTTCTGGATCAGAACGGCAAGCTACAGACCGTGACCATGGGCTCCTATGGTGTGGGTGTTACTCGCGCCCTGGCAGCTATTGCTGAGGGCAACCACGATGATAAAGGCCTGGTCTGGCCCCGTAACCTGGCCCCGGCCGATGTGCATGTGGTCATGACCGGCAAGGGCGCTGAGGTTGCAGAGGGCGCTGAGAAGCTGGTTGCTGACCTTGAAGCTGCTGGGCTGGATGTCATGTTTGATGACCGCCCCAAGGTATCACCCGGTGTGAAGTTTGGTGATGCTGAACTTCTGGGTGTTCCTACCATTGTGGTAGTTGGCCGTGGCTTTGCTGAGGGTAAGGTCGAAATTAAGGACCGCCGTAGTGGTGAGGCCCGCGAGGTCAGCCTTGAGGACGCCGTTACCGAGGTGCTGGCTGAAGTTTCGCTAACTCCTGGGCATCGAGGGTAAGCATAAGCGCCAGGGCCTCAAGGTCATCTGCTGACCTTGCCAGGTTCTGATCGGCAAGAGCGGCCCGCGCGTTGGACTCTATAGCCGTGGTGACGTCGGTGAGGTGCTGGGGTGCGTCCGCTGCTCCCACTAGGGGGTAGGACGCCGCCGGTGCCTCAAAGACCCCGTAGCAGGTGAGTACGGGGGCAGCTAAGCGGCTCATGCCGGTGCTGGCCTGCGCTAGCTGGCCAGCCTGGGAGGCTACCGCCCCATAGCCCTGCTGGGCTCGGGCGGCATAGACTTCGCTCACGTAGTTGAGCTGGTAGATGCTCTGCTGAAGAAGCGCCAGCGAGACAGGTTGTGCAGCCTCTTCACTACCTGAATTATCAGGAGCACCGGCGGCAAGCCCTTCATCGCTGCAGGTGTAGTTGCTGATTTTTTCTACATCATCAGCCAGGGCATCGGGGTAGGCAGCAGAAACCAGGCCGTCCTGGCGGGCAGCCTGCCACAGGTCGGCAAGGGCTGTGAGCGCGCGGGCCCGATCGCCGGCGTCCTCGGTGGTAAACCCTAGCTCAAGGAGCACCGAGATCGTGCTTTGAAGCTGCTGGTCAACCGGTTCATAGTCTCCTACGGTTACTTCTTGGGCCGCAGGGGCTAGGGATTCAAGGGCGCCCTGGGTGGCCTGGGCCAAATCATCTTTCCCTGCATCCTTGGCTGACTGCTGCAGGGCCGTGAGCTGGGTAGCCATGGTGCTTTGGTCTTGTAAGTTAGCCCGTATCTGTTCTGTCTGACGCTGGGAGAACCAGCCCATCGCAAGGAGCACTACCAGCAGGCCAGCCAAGAGGGCTGCCAGGAGCACGGGGGTTAGACGAATAGAGCGATTCATAGGTAGCTACCTCTCACAAGAAACAGTGCAGGCAAGGGCCCACCCTCCCCATTCTGCCAAAAAGTGCTCTGACTCGCCCGCCCTCAGCGAATTCCTAGCAGGCTGCTAGGGCACCGGTGGTAGGCTGGAGTGAATATATTTGAGCCCCAATACCAGGAGTTACGCGCGATGGCATCACCTAAAGCCAGTAAAAAGGACGCCCCCAACGCCCGTGAGCGCCGGGCTGCTGCCCGTGCCGAGCAGGGCATCACCCAAAAAGCCCCTGCCGGTAGCTTTGTGAGTGTTGAGGGTGTGCGTGAAGCTGTTACCCAGGTGGTAGAGCAGGAGTTCAAGCTGGTTTTGGAGAAGCTCACTGCTAAGGGCAGTGGTGCTAACCGAACCTTGGAAATTGTGGTGGACTACCCTGAAGACCGCACTGATGCCCTGTCTCTCGATACTATTGCTGAGGTTTCTCAGGCCCTCTCTACGGCTCTTGACGCCGTTGATGATGGTGAGGTGCCTTACTCTCTTGAAGTCTCATCGCGCGGTGTGACTAGCCCCTTGCTTGAGACTCGTCACTGGAAGCGTTCTATTGGCCGTCTGATTGAGATTACTGAAGCTGGGGGAGAGAAGTACCTGGCCCGGCTCGATGTTGTGACCGATGAGGGGCCAGTACTGCGCCGGAAGAAGGAGACCAAGAAGGGTCAGCCTGAGAGCTACCGTGACCCTGTTACCCTGCCCTGGGGCACAATTTCTGGGGCAAAGGTTGAAATTGAATTCAACCGCTAGCAAGTAATCGCTAGAATATAAAGACAAGACTGCACCTCAATACTTTTTGAGGCAGCGCGCCGCATACGCGCGAACATACACCGCAAGCGGTGCCGGAGCTTCTTTGCCCCGGCACCGTGTTACACGGAAGGGCCAACCATGGACATTGATTTGAGCAATCTCCGCCTGCTCGAAAAAGAGCGCGACATCTCAATCGACACCCTGATCCCGATGATTGAGAGCGCCATCCTGCTGGCCTACCAGAAGCAGCCCGGTGCTATCCGCGGCTCACGCGCTGAGCTTGACCGTACCACCGGTAAAGTCGCCATTTGGGCTCCTGAACTTGATGAGAACGATGAGCAGATTGGTGAGTTTGACGATACCCCCAATAACTTTGGTCGTATTGCCGCCTCAACTGCCCGCCAGGTCATTCAGCAGCGTCTGCGTGATGCCCAGGATTCAGCTGTTCTCGGTGAGTTCAAGGATCGTGAAGGTCAGTTGATTTCAGGTGTGATTCAGCAGGGCCCTAACCCCCGCATGATTCACGTTGATTTGGGCACCCTAGAAGCTGTACTGCCCACTAACGAACAGGTGCCGGGGGAGCGTTATACTCACAACACCCGTCTGCGCGCTTATGTGCTTGAAGCGAAGCGTGGCCCCAAGGGCCCCTCAATCGTGCTTTCTCGTTCTCACCCCAACCTGGTGCGTCGTCTTTTTGAGCACGAGGTCCCTGAAATTGCTGATGGGTCGGTAGAGATCATGGCTATTGCCCGTGAGGCTGGGCACCGCACTAAGCTTGCGGTGCGTGCCACTAAAGCTGGTGTAAACCCCAAGGGCTCTTGCATTGGTGAGATGGGTGCGCGTGTGCGTGCTGTGATGGGCGAACTCAACGACGAAAAAATTGATATCGTCGATTACTCTGAGAGCCCTGAAGAGTTTATTGCTGCTGCTCTCTCACCGGCTAAGGTCAGTGACGTTACTGTAACCGAGCGTAAGACTTTCTCAGCCCGCGCTATCGTACCTGATGACCAGCTTTCTTTGGCTATCGGTAAGGAAGGGCAGAACGCCCGTCTAGCTGCTAAGCTCACCGGCTGGCGTATTGATATCATCTCAGCATCTAAGTACGAGGCTGCCATGGCAGCAGCTCGAGCTGCGGGTACCGAAGATGATGAAGAAGCCCTCGATACTAGCGCAGAATAAGAGAGCTGACTAACATATTTGCCGTTAGCCCCCGCAAGGGGGCTAAACTGGTCTATTGAGGTCACACCACCAGAGGGTGCTCATGACTGGCAAGCGCCCAGCCATGTCTGCAAGCTCCGCCAAAAGAGCTAGCAGAAGATAGGTTAACAACACGAAGGGAGCGCCTGAGCTGCACACCCCCGTCCGCACCTGTATTGGCTGCCGAACCACAGCACCTGCCCCTGACCTCACCCGTATTGCCCTCACACAGACTGAACCACCGTGTGCAGTCTTTGACCGGGCCAAAAACCTCCCGGGGCGTGGAGCCTGGCTCCACCACACACCCGAATGCCTTGCCCTCGCACTCAAAAAGAATGCGCTGGCCAGGGCCTTTAGAACCCGGGTCGATGCCAAGGAACTGGTCATTCCCGCCCAGCGGGTAGCCGGTCCAACCCCGCCAGGGGTGGCGAACCAATAATGTCAACGAGTTTGACGACTTACTGTGTACGAAAGCGAGTCAGAAAACTGATGGAAACCCGATGAGTGCCGCGCAATGAGTACTTTCCTGTGCTCACCCACCGGCAAAAACCCAGCTGAAAACCAGCTGAAACCTCATACAAACTGAAGGTTCGCCCCTGTTCGGTGCGAACCAGAACAGGAGAAAAGTGGCTAAGCCCCGCGTTCACGAGATCGCTAAAGAACTCGGAATTCAATCCAAAGAAGCTGTCGCTAAGCTTCAAGAACTTGGCGAGTTCGTCAAGGGTGCATCATCAACCCTCGAACCGCCCGTAGTTAAAAAATTGCGTGCTGCCTTCCCCAACGCTACTGCCTCAACTGAGGCCCCGGCAGAACAGAAGAAGGCTGCTGCCTCCACGTCAGCTCCCAAGCCTGGGGCAACGTCAGCGAAGCCTGCTGCTGCGCCCAAGGCTGCTGGCACTCCTAAGCCTGCTAGCGCACCTAAGCCCGGTTCAAGCGCCCCCAAGCCTGGGGCCGCTGCACCGAAGGCTACCCCCGCAGCTAAGCCTGCTACCGAGGCTGCACCTGCTGCTGAGAAGAAGGACGCCGCCACCAAGCCTGCTGGCCCCCGCCCCGGCAACAACCCCTTCTCCACCACCCAGGGCATGTCAGCGCCCAAGCCGGCTGCTCCTAAGCCTGCTGCCCCTCGTCCTGCTGGCGCTAAGCCTGGGCCCCGCCCCGGCAACAACCCCTTTGCCCCTTCACAGGGCATGGGTAAGCGCAATGACCGTAACGAGCGTGGCGAAGGCGGCCGCTCAGGTGGCCCCCGCCCCGCAGGTGGTCGTAACGGCCGCGGTAACAACCCCGGTGGGCCTCGTCCTGCCGGTGGCGGTAACGGTGGCCCCCGCCCCGCAGGTGGCCGCAACAACGCTCCTCGCCCTGCTGGCGCAGGTGCCGGTGGGCCTCGCCCTGCCGGTGGCGCACCCCGCCCCGCAGGTGGCGGCGGCAACCGCCCCTCACCTAACATGATGCCCACCAAGATGAGCGGTAACGTCGGTGCCCGTGGCGGCGCCGGTGCATCTGCTGGTGGTGGCCCCCGCCGTGGCTCAGGTGGCCCCGGTGGCGGTAACGGTGGCGGCTTCAACCGTGGCCCCGGTCGCGGTGGCCCCGGTGCTGGTCGCGGCAACGCCCAGGGCGCTTTCGGTCGCGGTGGCGGCAAAAAGAAGAAGGGCAAGACTAAGTCAGCTCTGCGTCGTGAAGAGCAGCTGCGTCAGCCTACTATCGGTGGCGTAGCCGTACCTCACGGTGACGGCACCACCGAGATCCGTATGCGTCGCGGCGCCTCACTGATGGACTTCGCCGAGAAAATTGGCGCAAACGCCGCAGCCTTGGTGACCGTCCTGATTCACCTTGGTGAAATGGCAACCCAGACCCAGTCCCTCGATGAGGAAACCTTCGAACTGCTCGGTGCCGAACTGGGCTACGTCGTAAAGATCGTTTCCCCCGAGGACGAAGAACGTGAACTGCTCGAATCCTTCGACATCAACCTGGCTGCCGAAGCTGAGGCTGAGGACGAAGAGGTACTTGAAGTACGCCCGCCGGTTGTAACCGTCATGGGTCACGTTGACCACGGTAAGACCCGCCTGCTCGATGCTATCCGTAACACCAACGTCATTGACGGTGAAGCTGGCGGCATCACCCAGCACATCGGTGCCTACCAGATTCGCACCGAAGTTGAAGGCGAAGAGCGCTACCTGACCTTCATTGACACCCCCGGTCACGAGGCCTTCACCGCCATGCGTGCCCGTGGTGCCAAGGTCACCGACATCGCAATCCTGGTTGTTGCAGCGGACGACGGCGTCATGCCCCAGACCGTTGAAGCACTCAACCACGCCCAGGCAGCTAACGTGCCGATCGTTGTTGCAGTCAACAAGATTGATAAAGAAGGCGCTAACCCCGAGAAGATTCGTGGTCAGCTCACCGAATACGGCCTGGTACCCGAAGAATACGGTGGCGACACCATGTTTGTTGAGGTCTCAGCCCGCCAGGGTAAGAACATCGACGAACTGCTCGCCGCTGTCACCCTAACCGCAGACGGTGCCCTGGAACTGAAGGCTAACCCCAACAAGGAAGCCCGCGGTGTGGCCATCGAAGCTAACCTCGATAAGGGCCGTGGTGCTGTCACCACCGTACTGGTCCAGTCCGGTACCCTACGCGTAGGTGACGCTATCGTTGCAGGCTCCGCCTACGGCCGCGTCCGTGCCATGTTCGATGAGAACGGCACCAATGTGGAAGAAGCAGGCCCCTCACGCCCCGTACAGGTACTGGGTCTGAACACCGTGCCCCGCGCAGGTGACACCTTCCTCTCCACCGAAGAAGAGCGCACCGCCCGCCAGATCGCTGAAAAGCGTGAAGCAGCTGACCGTAACGCCCAGCTTGCTAAGCGCCGTAAGCGTGTGACCCTCGAATCCTTCGATGCCGCCGTGGCAGAAGGCAAGATGGACACCCTCAACCTCATCATCAAGGGTGACGTCTCCGGTGCTGTTGAAGCACTGGAAGAGTCCCTGATGAAGATCGAGGCCGGTGGCGACGAAGTTCAGCTACGTGTTATCCACCGCGGCGTTGGCGCAATCACCCAGAACGACGTCAACCTGGCAACTGTCGATAACGCAATCATCATCGGCTTCAACGTCCGCCCCGCCGAGCGTGTGGCAGAACTGGCCGACCGTGAAGGCGTAGAAATGAAGTTCTACTCCGTCATCTACCGCGCTATCGAAGAAGTTGAAGCAGCCGTCAAGGGTATGCTCAAGCCTGAATACGAAGAGGTTGAACTGGGCTCAGCCGAGATCCGCGAAGTCTTCCGCTCCTCCAAGTGGGGCAATATCGCCGGTTCAATCGTCAAGTCCGGCATCATCAAGCGCAACTCCAAGGCACGCCTGGTACGCGACGGTGCTGTGGTTGCAGATAACCTCAACATCGAATCCCTGCGCCGTTTCAAGGACGACGCCACCGAGGTCCGCGAGGGCTACGAGTGTGGTATCGGCCTGGGTTCCTTCAACGACATCAAGGAAGGCGATGTTATTGAAACCTGGGAGATGCAGGAAAAACCCCGCGTCTAGGCTTCTACCTGGCTGATACTAAGGACGCCGGCAGGCGGGGCACCCCGCCCCGCCGGCATACCAGGTACACAACCTAGCAATCACGCTTAGGCACCCTAGGGTTCGCGCTCGCAGCAAACCCTAGGGTGCCTTTACACTTAAAGATAGAAATATCTCTTACGAAGGAGAACATCATGGCAGATCCCGCACGCGCCGCCCGCCTAGCCGACCGTATCAAGGTCATCGTTGCCCAGGCCCTTGAACGTCGTATCAAGGACCCCCGCCTCGGCTTCATCACCGTCACTGACGCCCGCGTCACCAACGACTTGCAGCACGCCACCGTCTACTACACCGTGTTTGGTTCTGAAGAAGAGCAGGCCTCCACCAAGGCTGCCCTCGAATCAGCTAAGGGTATTTTGCGCTCTGAGGTGGGTAAGAACATCACTGCCCGTCTGACCCCCACCTTGACCTTTGTTCCCGATGAGGTGCCCGTTAACGCGGCCCACATTGAGGATTTGCTCCGCAAAACTAAGGAACGTGACGCTGAGCTTCTTGCTGCTCGTGAAGGGGCCGAATACGCCGGTGGCGAGGATGCCTACAAGAGCACCGAGACTGAGGAAGACGAAGCCTAAACCGTGGCCAAGAAAGCACCCACCGGGCCCTCTGGCCTCATTGTTGTCGACAAACCTGCCGGATTAACCAGCCACGACGTCGTTTCTAAAATGCGCTGGATTGCTGGTACCCGCAAAGTAGGGCACGCCGGAACTCTTGACCCTATGGCCACGGGGGTGCTCATTCTTGGTGTCAATAAGGCAACCCGCCTTCTGACCTGGGTGGTAGGGGAGACTAAAACCTATACCGCCACTATCCGCCTGGGTGTCTCTACCCTCACCGATGATGCAGAGGGCGAGGCAAGGGCAATCGCTGCTGCCGGTGCCCTGGACCAGATTAGTGAGGACGCCATCAGGCAGCAGCTTGCTCTTCTCACCGGGGATATTATGCAGGTGCCCTCTGCCGTTTCGGCTATCAAAGTCCAGGGGGTGCGCTCCTATGCGCGGGTACGCTCGGGCGAAGAGGTAGAACTGGATGCACGGCCTATCACCGTACATTCCTTTGACCTGCACCAGGTTCGCCCTGCCCAGGGCACCTACCAGCTAGGTGAAGACGAGGTGAGCACCAGCGTCCTTGACCTTGATGTGACCGTTGTCTGCTCTGCCGGTACCTATATTCGTGCCCTAGCCCGCGACCTGGGTGCGGCCCTGGGAACCGGCGCCCATCTTACTGCCTTGCGCCGCACCGCCATTGGCGAGATTCGTGCAGAAGATGCCTATAGTCTTGATGATCTTATTGCTAGGCGTGAAGCTGAAGAAGCTGCCCCCCTGCTACCTCTAGAAGAGGCAGCTCGCCGCCTTTTTGCCGTCCGTCATCTCACTGCGGCTGAAGCCACTGATTTAGCTAACGGGCGCCGTATCACCCCCACTGAGGGCAGTCTGGCCACTCAAGCTACTACTAAAACTGGTTCCACCGGTGGGCACGATAAACCTACCACTACGGGCCTTACCGCAGCCTTTGCCCCTAACGGGGTTCTGGTTGCCATCATCGAAAATACCCGTTTCCGCCGTCAAGATGTTGCCGCCCCTGTGCTCGTCTTTGAGGCCGGAACTAGTTTCACGGAAGACTAGCCCGCCATGATGATTGCTGGACTCGATCTCTGGTTCTGGGTGTGTGCGGCCCTGGGCACCGTCTCCTTCCTGATCTGTCTTACTAAGTTCCTGCGCGGGGCAGCCCCGGATGATTGGGCTCAAGGCTCCGTTATTGTCCTTGAGGTCTTTCTGCTTATGTACCTGGTCGGGTCTATTATCATGCAGGTCAGCACTGACGGCCCTAGCGGCGACTGGCTTGAATACTACGGCTACCTGATCACTGCCATGATTATTCCTGTTGGCACCTTCATCTGGTCCCTTGCAGAGCGGACCCGCTGGTCAACCCTGGTGCTGGGGCTAACTGGACCGGTGCTGGTGATTATGGTGCACCGCATGAATATGCTCTGGTACTACTATTAGGTTGGTGCGGCAGAAAGTAAGCGCACCCCCTGCACTAAAGGCCAGAAATACCCATAAGAGCAGCATCAACAGATTGCATGGGAGATAAGGACAAGACTATGAACCAAACGCAGAAGAACAGCGGCTTTGGGCGTCTACTTGTGCTGGTTTACGGTATTTTCACGCTTTCAGCCGGGGCGCGGGCTCTTTACCAGGTCATCCGAAAATTTGATGAAGCCCCGCTATCCATTAGCTTGTCAGCTCTTTCAGCTCTCATCTACCTGGTTGCCACTATCGCTCTGGCCAAGAAGGGGGAGAGGGCGTGGGTAGTTTCCCTGGTTGCCGTCAGTTTTGAAATGGTGGGGGTGTTGCTCATTGGTATCTTCTCCTACCTGCAACCCCAGCATTTTGAGGTGGCTTCGGTCTGGTCGCATTTTGGCTCTGGCTACGGTTATATTCCCCTGATTTTGCCTATGGTAGGGCTCTGGTGGCTTGCCAAAACCAGGCCTGTTCGTACTCGCTGAGCGAAGACGTCCGTCTGCACCTGAGCAGACCGTGCTAATTCCGCGTAGTATAGACACGAAGCAACCCAACCGAGGAGCACAGTGAAGCGCTTTACCGATCTCGCTCAAGTCCCTGCCGACTTTGGCCCCACCGTGGTTACCATCGGCAACTTTGATGGTGTGCACATCGGTCACCAAAAAGTGCTCTCTACCCTGGTCGATACGGCCCGGGCTCACCAGCTTGACTCTGTGGCGGTCTCCTTTGACCCTCATCCTGCTAAGGTTCACGGGCCTGCTGGTGGCCATATTGAAATCATGGGGCAAGATGGCCGGCAAAAAATTCTTGCAGATCTCGGCGTCGACTACTACCTGCTTCTGCACTATGACCTCACCTTTGCCGCCCAAACTCCTCAAGAGTTCGTTAAGCGCACTTTTGTTGATGCCCTGAATGCTAGGTTCGTGGTCATCGGTGATGATGTCCGTTTTGGGGCTCATAATTCTGGTGATCTCAACACCATGAGAGAGCTGGGCGAAAAATATGGTTTTGAGGTGCTTGTTGTTGAGGACCTGCTGGCCCTTGATGACCGCCGTTGCTCATCAACGTCTATCCGGCAGCTACTTGCTCAAGGGCAGGTGGGGCACGCCGCCTCTATCTTGGGGAGAAACCACTATATGAGCGGTGAGGTGGTACATGGTGCTGCCCGCGGCCGCGAGCTAGGCTTTCCCACCGCCAACCTACACGTTGATTCAGAAGGGCTTGTTCCTGCGGACGGGGTCTACGCTGGCTGGTTGACTGATCAGGGCGGCACCCGCCACCCTGTGGCTATCTCTGTTGGCACTAACCCTACCTTTGAAGGCATCACTACCCGCCAGGTGGAGGCTCATGTTATTGACCGCCCCCAGGAGAAGGTTGAGGACTTCAACCTTTACGGGCAGCATGTCACCTTGGAGTTTGTAGAGTACCTGCGCGGTATGGTGGCCTATACCGGTGTAGAAGCACTCATTGAGCAGATGCACGACGATGTAGAAAAGGTTAAGACGATCCTTAGCGGTAACTAATGAACATATAAAGAAGTTCCCGGAATAAGAACTCTTATTCCGGGAACTTCTTTACCTTCTCCTACATCTCTTCGTGGGTGTTGGGGTCGAAGTCGCGGCCCACCCCAGATTCTAGGGCGTCGATACGCTCAACCTGCTCGTCGGTGAGTTCCCAGTCGAAGACGGCCAGGTTTTCTTCCATGCGCAGGGCGTGAGAGCTCTTGGGCAGGGGCACCAGGTTCTTCTGAACCTCCCAGCGCAGGATTACCTGGGCTACGCTCTTGCCGGTTTCGGTTGCGATAGCCTCTAGGGCGGCGTCCTTGAGCAGGTCGGTTTTGCGGCCCAGGGGTGACCAGCACTGGGTGAGAATGGCGTGGTCGAGGTTGTAGGCTGCCCAGTCCTGCTTCTGGGAGTAGGGGTGCAGCTCAATCTGGTTGATGGCGGGGGTGACGCCGGTTTCTTCAATCAGGCGGTCAATGTGTTCGGGCAGGAAGTTAGAGACGCCAATAGATTTGACTAGCCCTTCTTCTTGGGCTTTGATGAGGGCCCGCCAGGTATCGACGTAGAGCCCCTGGGAGGGGTTGGGCCAGTGAATCAGGTAGGCGTCCAGGTAGCTAAAGCCCATACGGTTCAAGGTGCCTTCAAGGGAGCGTAGGGTGGCCTCGTAGCCGTGGTCGCGGCCGGGTACCTTGGACTGCACAAAGACTTCGTCGCGTGGGGTGCCTGAGCGTAGCACGCCGCGGGCAACACCTGGCTCGTTCTCGTAGTTCACGGCGGTATCAATGAGGCGGTAGCCGCGGATGATGGCCTCAGATACCGCGGCTTCGGCCTCTACATTATTGAGCGGGTAGGTGCCTAGACCTAGGAGTGGGATGGTGTTGCCGTCGCGTAGGGTGTGGGTTTGCATTGGTTTTCCTCTCAGGTGGTGCGGTGCGGACGCCGGTTAGCGGGTGAGCAGATCTAGCACGAGGGTTGCGCTTCGTTGGGCGACGATGGGGGCGTCCATGTGGAAGTCCTGATCGGCGGCTGGGCCGCATAGGTCAGAGATGCCGCGTACTGCGATGAAGGGCAGGGAGCGGCTGGAGCTAATCTGGGCCAGGGCGGTGGTTTCCATGTCGGTGGAGATAGCCTGGGGGAAGAGCTGCCGGGTGTCTTTGACGTTATGGGCGGTGACGAAGGACCCACCGGCTAGCATCTGCCCGAAGAGGGCACTGCCTTCGCCGGTGTAGGCTGCTGCTGCGGTGCGGGCTTTATCACCTAGGGCCGGGTCGGTGCTGTAGCTTGCGGGCATGCCAGGGACCTGCCCGAACTCGTAGCCGAAGGCGGTGGCGTCCGCGTCGGTGTAGGTGTAGTGAGTGCCGATAGCTAGATCTCCCACATTGACGTCGGCGCGTAGGCCACCGGCGGTACCGGCTGATACGATCACGCGCGGGATCGGTACTAGGGCCAGGGCAACAGAGAGGGCGGTGGCCGCATTGACCAGGCCAATCTGTGAGCGCACCAGCAGGATTTTTAGCTCATCAGTGCCGGTAGCTAATACTCGGGGGTAGAAGAGGGCTTCGCCCAGGGCGTAGGCTTCACCGGCAGGTTCTGTCTTCTCCAGGAAGGGGGCTGCTTCTACATCCATCGCTACTTGAACGATGGCAGCGTTCTCAAAGCCAGCGGGAAGTGCGAAAGCTGACATTAGGCCATCACCTGCTCCCACTCGTCCTTTTTCTTTAAGAAGGTACGCACCGCAGCCTGGGCTTCTTCCAGGGAGTGGTTGGCGCCCCAACCGCACTGCACCGCGTTAGCTGCCGGGACTTCATCAGCTTCAAGCAGGTCCTTCATGGTGGCTTCAAGCACCTGCATGAACTCGGCAGGTTCAAGGCCTAGAGTGAGGGCGTAGAAACCGGTCTGGCAGCCCATGGGAGAAAAATCGACCAGGGCGTCGGTGTGGTTACGCATGTGGTGGGCGGTCATGTGCTCAATAGAGTGAATAGCTTTCATGCCCAGGTGCTCCTTGTTGGGCTGGGCGAAACGCACATCGTACTTAACGAGGACGTCGCCCCCCGGCAGGGTCTTACGGGCTGCTACGCGCACGTATGGGGCGGCCACAGCGGTGTGGTCGAGGTCGAAGGATTCAACGTTTGTCTTTTGCTTCTCAAAATTTTCAGGCTTTTGCATGGTTTCCATTCTCCCAGGCTCGAAGCTCAATAGCTACCTGCTCAGTAATCTACTCAACATAGGCTGATTCAGTAGCGAGGGTAGACCTGTAACTGCGGGGTAGGGAAGAAGGGCAGGTGAGCCAAGCTACCGCCGGGCTCTCTTCCCGCTAGCAGGCTTGTGCGGTAGAGTTGTTGATGCATGTAACTGCAGTCCGTGGCAGTTCCCTGCAGAGGCTAAGTCACCTACCGGCGTCCTGGCCCTCAACCCGGCAGCAAAAATGTTGACCGGGCCGCACACGGCACTAACTCTAGGAGTTACACCATGGCTCTTGATCCCAAGATCAAGCAGGACATCATGAAGGAATACGCAACCCACGAAGGTGACACCGGTTCACCCGAGGTTCAGGTTGCAGTTCTGACTCGTCGTATCACCGACCTGACCGAACACCTCAAGTTCCACAAGCACGACCACCACTCACGTCGTGGTCTGATGATTCTCGTTGGTCGCCGCCGCAACCTGCTCGGCTACCTCAAGAGCGTCGACATCGAGCGTTACCGCGCCCTCATTGAGCGTCTCGGTATCCGCCGATAACACAAGGTTTGTGAGCGTGAGGGCGGCACCTGCACCCGCGCACCCGGCTTAGCATAAGCCTGATGCCGCTGGTCAAAGGTGACGCCCTCACCCACACCTACCACCCCCCCAAATAACAGAATAAGTCGCCGCGTGCTTTGACGGTCCTCGGTAGCGGTTTACAGAAAACCCCACAGGCGGGGTCTGTGAGCCTCAATCGATGACCGAAGACGCGGCGCAGACAAGAGAAATGGAGGAACCTTGGAAGGTCCCGAAATTCAGTTTGCAGAAGCAATCATTGACAACGGCAAGTTCGGTAAGCGCGTAGTACGCTTCGAAACTGGCCGCCTAGCCAAGCAGGCCGCAGGCTCTGCCCTGGTCACCATCGACGACGACACCACCTTGCTCTCAGCCACCGCCATCGGCAAGAGCCCCCGTGACGGCTTCGACTTCTTCCCCCTGACCGTAGACGTTGAAGAACGCATGTACGCAGCCGGCAAAATCCCCGGCTCCTTCTTCCGCCGCGAAGGCCGCCCCTCAACCGAAGCAATCCTAGCTGCACGTCTCATCGACCGCCCCCTGCGTCCTGCCTTCAAAAAGGGCATCCGCAACGAGGTTCAGGTCGTTGTCACCGTACTCACCGTTGAGCCCGATGAAATCTACAACACCGTCGCCATCAACGCAGCCTCCTGCTCCACCACCCTCTCAGGTGCCCCCTTCGCAGGCCCCGTCGGCGGCGTGCGCGTAGCCCTGATTGACGGCCAGTGGGTTGCCTTCCCCAAGCACTCCCAGCTCGAGAAGGCTGTCTTCGATATGGCAGTAGCCGGTCGCGTTGTGACCAAGGCAGACGGCACCGAAGACGTAGCCATCATGATGGTCGAGGCAGAAGCTACCGACAACTCCTGGAAGCTCATCAAGGAAGACGGCGCCTCCGCACCGACCGAAGATGTCGTAGCCGAAGGCCTAGAGGCTGCTAAGCCCTTCATCGCCGCCCTCTGCAAGGCCCAGGCCGACCTGGCAGAACGCGCCGGCAAGCCCGCCCTGGAACTGCCCATCTTCGGTGAACGTGCCGCAGATGTAGATGAAGCAGTCAAGGCTTTTGAGCCCAAGATCGTTGAGGTCTACTCCATCGCCGGTAAGCAGGACCGCGAAACCGCCTCCGCTGACCTGCAGCAGGAAATCGTTGAAGCGCTCGCCGCTGAAGGCAAGGAATTTGAGGGCCGCGAGGACGAAGTCAACGCAGCTTTCAACGCCCTGACCAAGCACGTTGTGCGTCAGCGCATCCTGACCGAGCAGGTTCGTATTGACGGCCGTGGCCTGACCGATATCCGCCAGCTCACCGCTGAGGTTGAGGTACTGCCTCGCGTTCACGGTTCCGCTATCTTCGAGCGCGGCGAAACCCAGATTATGGGTGTCACCACCTTGAACATGCTCAAGATGGAGCAGCAGCTAGACTCCCTCTACCCGGTCAAGTCCAAGCGCTACATCCACCACTACAACTTCCCGCCCTACTCAACCGGTGAGACCGGTCGCGTTGGCTCACCTAAGCGCCGCGAAATCGGCCACGGTGCCCTTGCTGAGCGCGCCCTCACCCCGGTTCTGCCTTCCCGTGAGGAATTCCCCTACGCTATCCGCCAGGTCTCAGAGGCCCTGGGGTCCAACGGCTCAACCTCCATGGGTTCAGTCTGTGCCTCCACCCTCTCCTTGCTGAACGCCGGTGTGCCCCTGCGCGCACCTGTTGCCGGTATCGCCATGGGCCTTGTCTCTGATGAGGTTGACGGCGAAACCCGCTACGCAGCTCTGACCGACATTCTCGGTGCTGAGGACGCCCTGGGCGATATGGACTTCAAGGTCGCAGGTACCTCCGAGTTCGTCACCGCTATCCAGCTGGACACCAAGCTTGATGGTATTCCTGCCTCTGTTCTGGCAAGCGCCCTGACTCAGGCCCGCGAAGCCCGCCTGCACATCCTTGAGGTCATCAATGCAGCAATTGATGCCCCCGATGAGATGAGCGACTACGCACCGCGCGTTATCTCCGTGCAGGTACCGGTTGCCAAGATCGGTGAAGTTATCGGGCCTAAGGGCAAGATGATTAACCAGATTCAGGAAGATACCGGCACCGACATCTCTATCGAGGATGACGGCACCGTCTACATTGGCGCTACCGACGGCCCCTCAGCCGAAGCAGCCCGCTCAGCAATCAACGCGATTGCTAACCCGCAGGTCCCCGAAATCGGTGAACGCTACCTGGGCACCGTTGTGAAGACTACTACCTTCGGCGCTTTCGTCTCACTGACCCCCGGTAAGGATGGCCTGCTGCACATCTCCGAGCTGCGTAAGCTCAACGACGGCAAGCGCGTCGATGATGTTGAGGACGTCGTCGGGGTTGGCCAGAAGGTCCAGGTCGAGATCTCCAAGATTGACGACCGCGGCAAGCTGTCACTGGTACCTGTGGTTGCTGAAGATGAGAGTGGCGACGAAGAGTAAATAAGCTCTCCATAGCTTCTACAGTAGGAAGCAGATAGAGGGGGCAGGCACCAGGTGTCTGCCCCCTCTGACGTCTCTAAACCCTTATTTTCTCTAGAAGAAAGACATGACTGATATGCCCGTCCTTCTACCCCTTGAAACCGCAGACCTCACCGACGAGCTCAATTACCGCAACGGCCGCCTCATCTACGCTGGTGGAGGCGGTAACGAAGTTCGCCGGTCTGTGCTGCCGGGCGGCGTCCGCGTTATCACCGAGCGCATGCCCTCCCAACGCAGTGTCTCCATCGGTTTCTGGGTGGGCGTAGGCTCCCGCGACGAAGAGCCTGGCATGCTAGGCTCTACTCACTTCCTTGAACACCTACTCTTCAAGGGCACCGAGAGCCGTAGCGCCCTCGATATTGCTCATGCCTTTGACCGGGTAGGCGGCGAATCCAACGCCCTCACCGCCAAAGAGCACACCTGCTACTACGCCCGTGTGCTTGATGAAGATACAGCCATGGCCATCGACGTGATTGCAGATATGGTGACCGGTGCCAAGCTTGACTCTGCCCTACTTGAACAAGAACGCGGCGTTATCCTCGAAGAAATCGCCATGGATCAGGATGACCCCACCGATGTTGCCTTTGAGTCCTTTATTGAGCAGCTCATGGGCAGTAATCCACTGGGCCGCCCCATTGGTGGTACCCCGCAAGAAATTACCGATGTTGCCCGCAATAAGGTGTGGGAGCACTACAAGAAGTTCTACACCCCTGACCGTCTGGTGGTCTCAGCAGCCGGTAGCCTCAACCACGCTGAGATCGTCAACCTGGTGCTTGAATCGCTGGCCAACCGCGGCTGGAATCTGATTGAGGGAGCACTTCCTGCCCCGCGCCGTATCCGCCAGCAGAGTGAGGTTGTACCTGGTGCCCGCGAAAAAACCCTGGAAAAGGGCTTTGAACAGACCAATATTGTGATGGGCTGCCCCGGTCTCATTGCTGGGGACGAGCGCCGCTACGCTATGAGTGTGCTCAACTCTGCCTTGGGTGGGGGCATGTCTTCTCGCCTCTTCCAAGAAATTCGTGAGAAACGCGGTCTGGCTTATTCGACCTTCTCTTTTACCGGCGCTTACTCAGACGCTGGCTACTTCGGTATGTACGCCGGTTGCCTGCCGGCTAAGGCGGAGCAGGTTGCCGAGCTGATGCGCGCTACCTTCAAAGATTTTGTGCAGGACGGTATCACGCAGGAAGAGCTTGAGAAGGTTGTGGGGCAGCTTGGCGGCGCTACCGTCTTAGGCAGTGAGGACGCTGGTTCCCGTATGAGCCGTCTGGGCCGGGCAGAGCTCGACTCAGGTAAGTTCCTGTCCATTGACGAACTTCTTGAGGGAGTCCGGTCGGTCACTGCAGAGCAGGTCAATGAGCTAGCCCGCTATCTGGCAGACCAAGACTGGGTCACTACCCTCGTTAAATAAAAAGAAGCAGGGGCACCCGCCAATGAGGGGTGCCCCTGCTTCTTTGCTGATAGCTGTTTTACTCGGTCAGGGCCTTGGCTACCGCGTCCTTGACAGTCTGGGCGTAGACGGTTAGACCCTCATTCTGAGGGTGTACTCCGTCAGAGACCAGGTATTCGGGGTGGCCCTTGGCGGCGGCCTGCCAGTCGGCAATAAAAACCGTGCCGGGGTTTTGCTCGGCGAACTCACGAATCACCTGGTTAGACGGCTCAATCCAGGTCAGGTTGGCTGGGCCCACACCGGTCACCAGCACAATCTTGCGTTCACCCTTAGGGGAGACTGCGGCCTTGAGGCCTTCTAGCTGCTCAAAGCTGAAAGTGGAGTTAGCTGTTACGGAGAAGACCAGCACCTGGCGTACCTGCCCTGCCTCTAACATCTGATCAACGACGGGTAGGGCAGCTGCGCTAGTGCGGGAGACCTCTGCATTGACCAGGGCCTGGGGTAGGGCCTCGCCTAGGGCACCGGAGGACGCTAGCGTAACCGAGTCACCTATAATCGTCACCTGCGAGCCGTCAATATCAGCCGGTGTGAGAGGCGCAGTGGCTGTGGGGGAGGGGTGCCCGCTTTCGGCCGGTTCAGCTGATGTACTGGGTTCAGCGGATGCGCTGGGGGCAAGTGTGCTGGGCTGGGGAGCCGGTGCGGACGCCTGCGAATACTGAGCGCCAGCAGCTACTACCGCTTCTGCCTGGGTCATAGTGGGGGCGGTACGCACAGCAAAGACAGTGGCAATGAGGGCTACCCCAGCTAGGAGAGCTGCGCCCACCGGTAGGGCACGGCCAGCAGGTGCCAGCATGGCTGAGAACCAGATAGAGAGCGCCCCGCGGAAGCCCAACTTACGCACGGGCTGCTCCACATATATGTACGACAAGCCTGCCACAGCAAGGGTCAGGAGCAGTACCGCCACGTTCACCCAGGGGGAGCGGGTAGCACCAAAAGCATAGTGGGCCAGTACCATCAGCGGCCAATGCCACAGGTAGATGCCGTAGGAGCGTTGGCCCACCCAGCGCAGAGGAGCTAAAGATAGCAGCGCCCTAAAAAGCCCAGAGGTGCCGCCACGGACGTCCGGAAGTAGAGCCTGAATAATGCCCATACCCAAGGCGGACCCTACCAGCAGACCCCAGGGCATTAGCCAGGTGCTCTGATCTGAGAGAACGAGCGCAAAAGGAAGAAGAGCAATAAGACATACCCAGCCGGTAAGCTGGCGCACCCAGCCCCAGATGCCGTTACCGTAGCCCACCAGGGGGTAGAGACGGGGGTCAGCAGGTGGGTACATGGACCAAGGAATCATCATAGCCAGCAGTACACCCAGCATCAGCCCGTAAAGGTGGGTATCAGTACCGTAGTAGAGGCGGGCAGTAGAGACCCCAAAGAAACCTAAAACCACAGCCAAAAGGAGGGAAAATAAGCCCAAAATGGCCGGTACGAGGGCCCGCTGCCACCACTTAGCGATAAACATGAAGACAAAAACCAAGACCACAGGCCAGAAGAGGTAGAACTGCTCTTCTACCGCTAACGACCAGAAATTAGTCATAAGCTCAGGGGAAGTCTGCGTGAAATAGTCGTTACCAGCCCAAATCAGCAACCAGTTCGAAGAGTAGGTAAAAGCACCCACAATCTGACGGCCCAAACCGACCTGGGCATCACCACCGACCACCAGGGCCAAAGACCCAACCACCAGGGTAAGTAGGGCAAAGGCCGGCACCAGGCGGCGTAGACGCCGCACCCAGAAGGAAACAATGTCCATCTTGCCGGTGTAGGCGCCCTCCCGCAATAAGAGGGAGGTAATCAGATAACCCGAAATGACGAAGAAAATATCAACACCAATCATGCCTCCGGGCAGGAACTGAGGCCAAAAATGGTAGACCAGCACCAAGGCCACCGCGAGCGCACGCACACCGTCAAGACCTTGCAGGATAAAACGTCGCTGCCCCTCATGGGGGTGCACAGCGGAGTAAAAAACGTGATCGTCTTTCATAGTTCCTTTGAGTCGGTGAGTCGGTGGGGGGGTGGAGCGCAGGCGCACCTTTCTAGTGTAAGAGCTGACCAGGATTTCTTATGTCGCACCCGCCGGGAAAATTTGCGCCAGGCAGGCCATAATCTTTCCCCCTGACCGAAACACCTGCCCTGCCCCCGTCCGCCAGCACATCTGATAGGACGCTGGGCACACCAGGAGGGTGCAAGGAGGCTACCCTCTTCGCTAGAGTAGTGTGAGGTGGCATCTTGATGCGATACCTGCACAACCGGTACTGCACCTATCAGTAAGAGCCACCAGGTGCCAACTGGCACCCAATACTATCAACTAACTAAGGGGTATATAGAGGCATGAGCAAGATTTGGAAGGTCGCTGTTATCGGCGCTGCTGGCCGTATGGGGTCCGAGGCTGTTAAAGCAGTCAACACCGCAGAAGACATGGACCTTGTCGCGGCTCTAGGCAACGGGGACTCCCTAGAATTGCTGGTTGAATACGGCGCTGAGGTCATGATTGACCTGACCGTTCCTTCCGCTACTGAAGCTAACGTCCGCTTCGCTGTTGAACACGGTATTCACGCGGTGGTGGGCACCACCGGCTGGAACGAAGAGCGCCTGGCCTCCCTCAAAGCCCTGCTGGCTGAGCACCCCCAGGTAGGTGTGCTCATTGCCCCTAACTTTGCCATCGGCTCCATCCTGGCTACCGAGTTCGCAGCTAAAGCAGCTAAGTTCTTTGAATCGGTTGAAGTAATTGAGATGCACCACCCCAATAAGGTTGATGCCCCCTCAGGTACTGCCGTGCACACCGCCAACAAAATTGCGGCAGCCCGTGCCGAAGCTGGGGTGCCGGTCTCACCCGATGCCACCGAAACCGATGAAGGCGGCTCACGCGGGGCCAAAGTCAATGGCGTCAACGTCCACGCCGTCCGCCTGCGCGGGCTCACTGCCCACCAGGAAATCCTGCTGGGGGACGCCGGCCAGCAGCTGGTTATCCGCCACGATTCTTTTGACCGCACCAGCTTCATGCCCGGCGTGCTCCTGGGCGTGCGCCAGGTTGAACAGCACCCCGGCCTCACCGTAGGCCTTGACCGCTACCTCAACCTGGACTAACCCCCATGACCTCGCTGCGCGCTTTCACCGCCGGGGCAGTAGCCCTGGCCGCCCTTACTGTGCTCATACTGCCCCTACCAGTAGGAACCCGCCTCTTCCTCCTGGCCGTAGGTGTTTTCTGCGCGGTATTTATCGCAGTGGACGCCGGTGGGCACGGGCGTATCTACGCCGCCCTTGTGACCGTAGTGCTGAGCCTCTACCTGCTGCTCACCTTCCAGCGAGGTATCATCTTCCTCCAGAACGCCGGAGCCCTAGGGGCCCTGCTGGGGGCAGCGTTGATTGTCCTTCCTATCCTGGGCACCTGGGCTATGGTGCGAGAAATCATCTTTGGCTCCCGCACCCAGGCCCTAGGCCAAGAACTAGCCGCAGAAGCAGAACTGCCCGAAGACACCCTGCCCCAAGACACTCAGCCCCAAGACACTCAGCCCCAAGACACTCAGCCCCAAGACACTCAGCCCCAAGACACTCAGCCCCAAGACGCTCTGCCTGAAGACACCCTGCCCCGCACCAAAGCAGGCCGTATCGACCGCGCCGCAGCCGATGCACAATTCACCCACATCGCAGCAGCCACCGAAGCGGAACCTGCCAACTGGAAAAACTGGTTCCGCCTCTCCCTGGCTTACGATGCCTGCGGCGACCGAAAACGCGCCCGCACAGCAATGCGCACCGCCATCGCCCTGCACCGAGGCAAAACCCCAGCCCATCTATCCATCTAAGCGAAAGCCGCCCACCGGCGTCCGCCCCGAAAACCCCAGCCATAAATAAGCAAACTCACCCCACCCCACCCGTCAGATAAGGTAACGTAGTAGATATGTCTGAGACCTCACAGCACCCCACCGCAGCAGAACCCACCTTCGGGCGCCTGCTCACCGCCATGGTTACCCCCTTCACCGCAGAAGGCAAACCTGACGAACAAGCCATCGCCGCGCTCGCAACCCAACTGGTTGATCGTGGCCACGACGGCCTGATCGTGTGCGGTACCACCGGCGAATACTCCACCATGACCGATGAGGAAAACGAAAAAGTTTTCCGCACCGTCAAGGAGGCTGTGGGCGACCGCACCAAGATCGTTGCCGGTGTTGGCTCTAACGACACCGCCCACACCCTGCACCTGGCCTCACGGGCCGAAGCTGTCGGCGTCGATGGCCTACTGGTAGTGACCCCCTACTACAACAAGCCCACCCAGACCGGCCTAGAGGCCCACTTCCGTGCTGTCGCTGATGCGGTCAAGACCCCCGTCATGCTTTATGACATTCCCGGCCGTGCAGGTATCCCCATCACCCCGGCGGTATTCCGTGCCCTGGCAACCCACGAGAACATCGTGGCAGTCAAGGACGCCAAGGCCGACTTCGCCGCAGCAACTGAAGTCATGGAAACCACCGACCTAGAATTCTACTCAGGCGATGACGGGCTGACCCTGCCCTGGCTTGCCATGGGCGCAGTCGGCCTGGTCGGCGTTACCTCCCATGTAGCCCCCGAACACTTCCGCCAGCTCATTGACGCAACCGTCGCCGGCGATATGGCAACTGCCCAGAAGCTGCACTTAGACTTAGCACCGGTCGTCCGCGCAACAATGAGCCGGGTTCCCGGTTGCGTTGCTGCCAAGCAGATTCTTACCTGGCAGGGCATCCTCGACTCAGCTGCCGTGCGCCTGCCGCATGTGCGTGCCACCGACCAAGAAATCGCTCTCATGCGCTCTGATCTTGAAGGCTCCATCATCGCCTCCACACTGGTCAAATAAAGAAACGTACTGCGGGCACCTGGCGGGCCCACCCAAAATCACCGTGATTTTGGGTGGCCCGCTTTGCCCGTATTTCAGAAAAGAAAACCGAACGAAAGAGAAACTATGCAAATAGTTGAAAGCCCGCACCTACCCCCCAAACTGAAAAAGGACACCCTACGCGTTGTGCCCCTGGGTGGCCTGGGTGAAGTTGGCCGTAACATGACCGTCTACGAAATCAACGGCAAACTACTCGTTGTTGACTGCGGCGTGCTCTTCCCTGAAGAGTCCCAGCCCGGCGTAGATTTGATCCTGCCTGACCTCAACTACATCAAGAACCGTCTGCAAGATATCGTCGCTATCGTACTGACCCACGGCCACGAAGACCATATCGGTGCTGTGCCCTACCTGCTGCGTCTGCGCCCGGATATCCCCCTGGTTGGTTCTCAGCTAACCCTGGCCCTGGTTGAGGCAAAACTGCAAGAGCACCGTATCAAGCCCTACACCATGGACGTTGTTGAAGGTCAGGTGGAACGCTTTGGCCCCTTCGAATGCGAATTCGTAGCTGTTAACCACTCCATTCCTGACGCACTGGCTGTCTTTATCCGCACCAAGGCCGGTAAATGCCTGCACACCGGTGACTTCAAGATGGACCAGCTACCCTTGGACGGCCGTATTACTGACCTGCGTCATTTTGCTCGCCTGGGTGAAGAAGGCATCGACCTCTTCCTACCTGACTCAACCAACGCTGAGGTTCCCGGGTTCACCCCGACCGAAAAGAACATTGGCCCGGTTATCTCCAACGTCATGCGCGATGCTAAGCGCCGCGTGATCGTCGCCTCCTTCTCATCTCACGTGCACCGCGTGCAGCAGGTACTTGAAGCTGCTGCTGAACGTGGCCGCAAGGTCGTGCTCGTAGGCCGCTCCATGGTCCGTAACATGACCATCGCTGAGAAGCTGGGCTACCTGAAGGTGCCCGAGGGCGTGCTGGTTGACCTCAAAAAGGTTGATGATTACCGCCCCGAACAGATCGTGATGATGTGCACCGGCTCCCAGGGTGAGCCCATGGCTGCTCTTTCTCGCATGGCCAATGGCGACCACAAGATTCAGGTAGAAAAGGGTGACACCATCATCCTGGCCTCCTCCCTGATTCCTGGTAACGAAACCTCTGTCTACCGCGTCATCAACGGCCTGATGAAGTTGGGCGCCAACGTGGTGCACAAGGGTAACGCTAAGGTTCACGTTTCAGGTCACGCCGCTGCCGGTGAGCTGCTCTACTGCTACAACATTCTGCAGCCTAAGAACGTCATGCCCGTCCACGGTGAAGTCCGACACCTCTTGGCCTCTGGCAAGCTGGCTATCGAAACCGGTATCAAGAGCGACCGCGTTCTCATCTGCGACTCAGGTACTGTAGTAGATTTGCGCGATGGCCGCGCTGACATTGTCGGCCAGGTACCTTGCGAATACGTCTACGTCGATGGCAAGTCCGTTGGGCACGTGACCGAAGATGACCTCAAGGACCGCCGCGTACTGGGTGAAGAAGGCTTCGTATCTATCGTGACCGTCATTGACCGGGCCACCAAGCGCGTGGTCACCGGCCCTGACATTCACGCCCGCGGTATCGCCGAAAACGACTCCGTCTTTGACGACATCACCCCCAAGATTACCTCCGCCTTGGAAGATGCCCTCCACCGGGCACCTGAGAAGGTGCACACCACCCACCAGTTGCAGCAGATTGTCCGCCGCACCATGGGCGCCTGGGTAGCCCGCCGCCTGCGTCGCAAGCCCATGATTGTGCCCGTAGTTATCGAGACTCACAGCCCCGAAGCTGAAGGCAACTAACAATCTCTGAGCATACCCGGCGGCAGTTTGACCTGCTGCCGGGTAAGCTATTTAAACGCAACCGATCATCAACCAGTATTGGGAAGAATGGCTCAGCGAAAGTCTGCATCGAGTAAATCAGCCCCCCGTTCCACGGGGAGCCGCTCCAAGACGTCCTCACGTCGCTCAACCTCCGCTCAAGGTCGAAGCCGTAAGATCGCCCCCGCACCCCCTCAAGAGAGTAACGCTTTGGTGCGCGCCCTAGTAGGGGCCTGGCAAGCTCTAGCTTTTACCGTAGGAGGTGCGGTGCGCCGTATGGGCGAACTCCGCACCGACATTGAACTGCACGAACGCCGAGACGGCGGTGCCCTACTGGTGCTGGTCATCGGCCTGCTAACTGCTGCCGTGGAATGGTGGGGCTGGCGCTCTGACCCCACAAACCTATCCTGGTACGAGTGGCCCCTGCACCTGTGGCATGTTGCAGTAGGCGGCCTCTTTGGTCAAGGCTCTTTGCTGATTCCTATCCTGTGCCTCATTTTTGCTATCCGCATCTTCCGCCACCCGCTAGAAGTGCGGGCAAATAACCGCATCGCCATCGGTTTTACCGTCATGACGGTCTCGGCCTCAATGATGGGAGCCAAGGTAGCGGGCTACCCCTCCTTCTCATCAAGTTTCGACGAATTCTGGGGCGGCGGCGGCACCGTGGGCGTGCTGATTGGCACCCCCGCAAGCCGTATCGTGGGTGGGGTCAACCTGCTTGAATGGTCAGTCATTGCCCTAATTTTCCTCACCGGCCTGTTGATAGCAACCGACACCCCTCTACGCCAAATCTGGCCCAAAATTGTGTACATTTATAGCCTCATGCTGGGCGAGAAACCCCACAGTTCTGTGGCCGATGCTGGGCGCCCCTCCCGTACTTCACGCACCCAAGACGAGACAAAAACCCGTGTGCTTGAGGGTGAGCATGACCGTTCTTACCTCTATGAGGACGCCCCCGCACCTGCCCCGCGCCAACGTGGCGGCTTACTCAGATGGTTAGGTTTTGGCACCCGCAAGGAGCAGGACACCAGGCTTGACCGCTATGAAGCTGACGAAGCCTACCAGAGCGCTGTGGTAGATGAAGGGTATGCCCCTGAACCTGATACGGCCCCGGTCAGACGCGTAGCTGCACCCGGCCGTCCTGCCCAGAAGACCGCTCCTGCCACAGAGGTCTTTGACATGGAGGCCCCTGCCCGGCAGACCCGCCGGCAGAAGAAAGCCGCTAAGAAACAGCCCGAGCTCTTTGACCAAAACCTGTGGAAAAACCAGGAAGAGACTGCAGCAGAAGGCAAGAGCGAGAGCCTCTCCGATGCCCCCGCTCAGCGTCTTGACCAGGCCCGCCAGGCTGCCGCCGACCACGGCTATAGCCCCGAACCTGTAGAGGCAGGTAGCTACAGGGCTGAGCCCGAAGCCGATGCGGCGCGCCCTGCCCCTGCCACCTCTGCCCCCGCCTCAGCCCGGGCTACTGCCACTCCTACCGTGCCCCGCCCCGGTAAGGCTACTGCTTCTGCCGCCTCACTGGGGGCCACCCTCGCCGGTGCTGCTGCTGGTGCAGCCACCGGGGCCGCTAGTTCTGCCGCCGGCTCAGTAGCTGCTTCAACAGCCGGCTCAGCAGCCGGTTCGGCAGCTGGTTCTGTTGCTGCAAACCCTGGTCAGGTGCCCGCCCCCGCGCGTCCGCCTGCCCGCCTGCAAAATAACACTGTTGCTGAAACTACTGAGCAGCCCCGCGGTGAGCTAGTCGTTGAATCATCAACTGGTGCTTATGCCCTGCCTACTGAGTCCATGCTTGAAGCTGGCCCACCTGCCAAGGAAAGCTCCGAAGCCAATGAACAGGTTGTTGATGCCCTGACCAACGTGCTTGAACAGTTCAACGTGGATGCTGAAGTAACCGGTTTCTCACGCGGCCCTACTGTTACCCGCTATGAAATTGAGCTGGGCCCCGGCACCAAGGTGGAGCGTGTTACCGCCCTATCAAAGAACATTGCCTACGCTGTGGCATCTGCCGATGTACGTATTCTCTCGCCTATCCCCGGTAAGAGCGCTATTGGTATTGAGATTCCCAATACCGACCGCGAAATCGTGGTACTGGGCGATGTGCTGCGCTCCTCTAAAGCCCACGGAACCGACCACCCCATGGTCATGGGCGTCGGCAAGGACGTTGAGGGCGGCTTCGTTATCGCTAACCTGGCCAAGATGCCTCACCTGCTGGTGGCAGGTGCAACCGGTGCCGGTAAGTCATCCTTTGTGAACTCCATGATTACCTCAATCTTGATGCGTTCAACCCCTGACCAGGTGCGTCTGATTATGGTGGACCCCAAGCGCGTGGAACTCACCGCCTACGAGGGTATTCCTCACCTAATTACCCCCATCATCACTAACCCCAAGAAGGCTGCTGAAGCCCTGCAATGGGTGGTGCGAGAGATGGACGCCCGCTACGACGACCTGGCCCACTACGGCTATAAGCATGTAGATGACTTCAATAAGGCCGTCAAAGCTGGCAAGATCCAGCCAGAACCTGGTTCTAAGCGCCAGATTAAGGCCTACCCTTACCTGCTGGTGATTGTCGATGAGTTGGCTGACCTGATGATGGTTGCCCCGCGTGATGTGGAAGAGTCCATCGTCCGTATTACCCAGTTGGCTCGTGCCGCCGGTATTCACCTGGTGCTGGCTACCCAGCGTCCTTCTGTTGATGTGGTTACTGGTCTGATTAAGGCTAATGTGCCTTCTCGTATGGCTTTTGCTACCTCGTCTGTCACTGACTCTCGTGTGGTGCTCGATCAGCCTGGTGCTGAGAAGCTAATTGGTCAAGGTGATGCCCTCTTCTTGCCTATGGGTGCTTCTAAGCCTATGCGTGTGCAGGGTGCCTGGGTGGGCGAGTCTGAGATTCATGAGGTCGTGGAGCATGTGAAGAAGCAGGCTCCTGCGGTGTACCGTGATGATGTGATTGCTGCTGCGCCGTCGAAGAAGATTGACGATGATATTGGCGATGACCTGGATGATCTGCTGCGGGCAGCGGAGCTGGTGGTCAATACCCAGTTCGGTTCGACCTCCATGTTGCAGCGTAAGTTGCGCGTGGGTTTTGCTAAGGCTGGCCGTCTGATGGATCTGCTCGAATCTCGCGAAGTTGTTGGCCCCTCTGAGGGGTCTAAGGCCCGTGACGTGCTGGTTCAGCCCGATGATTTGCCGGTGGTACTTGCTAAGCTTCGCGGTGAGGAGCCCCCGGCTGCGGCTGAGAGTGACCCTTACGGTGATGACCCTGTGGCTCACATGAATGATGGGGTGCCGCAGGCTGTTGACTACTATGACCAGGCTGATGACCCTGATAGTGAGGACGCCTGGAACCTCACCGGCCGCTAATTTACTCACCCGCCAGACCCTAAGGAGACTCCCATGTCTGAGCAAACCACAACCGCCTCGAACTGGAATGTGCCTAATGCGCTCACTGCCCTACGCATTGTGATGGTGCCACTTTTTGTGTGGGCGCTGTGGGCTGGTGGCCCTCATGGTGAGGCTGATCTGAGCCTGCGCTGGTGGGCTGTTGCCGTCTTTGTGCTGGCTATGGTCACTGACTGGCTCGATGGCTACCTGGCCCGCAAGAACAACTTGATTACCAGTTTCGGTAAGATTGCTGACCCTATTGCTGATAAGTTGCTGACGGGTGCTGCTTTTGTGGTTCTTTCTCTCTTGGGGGAGCTGTGGTGGTGGGTAACCATCGTCATTTTGGTACGTGAGTGGGGTATTACTATCATGCGCCTGTTTGTGATTAAGTACGGGGTGATGGCGGCTTCACGGGGAGGTAAGGTGAAGACCGTGCTGCAGACTGTGGCTCTGGTGCTGATGATTCTTCCCTTAGGCCAGCTTGGCTCCTGGGCCTTGTGGCCTGGCTATGGGGTGATGGCTGCTGCGCTGGTGGTGACTGTGGTGACCGGTATCGACTATGTTATGAAGGCTATGCAGCTACGCCGTGATTTTTTCGCAGCCCAGGGGAAGTAAGTTCTTATGGCTAAGGTGAGCCTTCAGGCACTTGAGGACGCTGCAGCCTGCTTGGTGGCTACAGCTGCGGCGTTGAGCCGGGGAGAGCATGCCCTGGGTGCGGACGCTGGCACCCAGCTGGCTACCGCCGAGTCTTTGACTGGGGGTATGGTGGGGCAGATGATATGCACTGTTGCTGGTGCTTCTGCTGTTTATCGGGGCGGTGTTATCTCCTATGCCACTGAGGTTAAGGCCTCTATCTTGGGGGTGCCCGCAGATTTGTTGGCTGAGCGCGGGGCTGTAGACCCTGATGTGGCAGTTGCCATGGCGCAGGGAACTACCCGAGTCTGTGGAGCTGATTTTGGGGTGTCTACTACTGGGGTTGCTGGGCCAGAACCTTGTGATGGGAAACCGGTGGGGCGCGTCTATCTGGCTGTGGCTCACCCGGTTAGTGGGGGCGTGCGTGTGCTGGAGAAGAACTACGCTGGTAGTCGCGGGGAGATTCGCGCCCAGGCTACTTGTGATGCTCTGACTCTGTTGAGAGAATTTATTTTAGAGACCAGCAGGTGAGCTCCCAGGAAGTTTTCAGATGAATTTTTCAGCTAACCGGGAATGAAACCACAGTTGCGTGGGGTTATATAGATGTAACGATGAAAAAATCGTAAGTAAACGAAATATTTTTCAGATCAGCTGACGAAAGCGCGCTTATGCGCTAGGCTGAACACAAGGAGCTTCTGATCTACCAGAAGCAGAGCAACCAGGAGATTGGTATAAAAATGACTAAGCAGCCCGTATCCGTGAACGGTGTGGTCCGTTGGAAGGATGTGGGTCAGACTGAGAACGCTGCCCCCGCCAACGACACCGGTAAGGTAATCCTGCTCCGCCACGCTATCGGCGAAGTTCTCCGCGATGTTCGCCAGCGCCAGGGTCGCACCCTCCGCGAAGTTTCCCACTCAGCCCGAGTATCACTGGGCTACCTCAGTGAAGTTGAACGCGGCCAGAAGGAAGCCTCATCAGAACTGCTGGCATCCATCTGCCAGGCGTTGGACATCTCCCTTTCAGCTATGCTGGCTGAGGTTTCAGCTCGCATGGCTGTGGAAGAAGGCTTCTCGGTGCCCGATACTGTACCTGCTGAATTCTCAGAACAGTTCAAGCGTGAATACGGTATCGCCGCAACCTCAAGCCGCGATATTCCTGCCGTCGAGCACCCCATGGCAGCTCGATAAACTATCGGCTTCTTTAGGCTAAAAGATAGAGCCGAGCCCGCAGAAGGGCTCGGCTCTCTTTGCGCCCTGTACCTTAGAGGATGGAAAATCATGAAGCTCAGTGAATTTTGGGCCGCTATGGACCATGAATTCGGGCCGGTTTATGCCCGCCATCTAGCCCGTGACCTGGTACCTGGGGATTTTGGTGATTTAACGGCCCAGCAGGCTCTGGATGCCGGTGCCAGCGTGCGCGAGGTCTGGTTGGCTATCTGCCGTGTGCAGGATGTGCCACCGGAGAGGCAGTTGGGGCCTGATGTTGAGGCTCGGCCCTAAGTTAGAAAACTATTCGTACTTGATAGAAAATGTGTTCGAATTCCTGTAGGGTTGTGAACAAACGACTGGCAGCCCGCGACACATAATCGGGTTATCCACAGATTTTCAAAATCTTCGCGCTGAACCCTTAAAGTGTCAGCCCTAGGTATTAGCGTGGTAGCCAGAGAAGAAATCTCGCACCGCGATAAGAAATGAGGAACATACATGGCAGCGAAAGCTCGCATGCAGTCAGTAGGCCAGGTGCCCGCCGAAGGCCGCGAAAAGGCCCTCGAAACCGTCCTTGCTCAGATTGATAAGAACTATGGCAAGGGCTCTGTAATGCGCCTGGGCGACCGTGAAACCGCCAAGGTAGAGACCATCTCAACCGGTGCTCTGGCGCTAGATGCCGCACTCGGTATCGGCGGTTTGCCCCGCGGTCGCGTGGTAGAAATCTACGGCCCTGAGTCCTCCGGTAAGACCACTGTGGCCTTGCACGCTGTTGCTAGCGTACAGAAGGCAGGCGGCATCGCAGCCTTCATTGACGCTGAGCATGCCCTTGACCCGGTCTACGCAGCCAAGCTGGGTGTAGACACTGATGCCCTGCTCGTCTCCCAGCCCGATACTGGTGAGCAGGCCCTAGAAATCATGGATATGCTGGTGGGCTCTGGCTCCATCGACATTATCGTAGTTGACTCGGTTGCAGCCCTGGTGCCCCGCGCTGAAATTGAGGGCGAAATGGGTGACTCCCACGTGGGTCTACAGGCTCGTCTGATGTCTCAGGCTCTGCGTAAGATCACCGGTCGCCTGTCTGCCACCAACACCACCGCTATCTTCATCAACCAGCTGCGTGAAAAGATCGGTGTCTTCTTCGGCTCCCCTGAAACCACTACCGGCGGTAAGGCCCTGAAGTTCTACGCCTCAGTGCGTATCGATATCCGTCGTATCGAAACCCTCAAAGACGGTGCTAACCCCATTGGTAACCGTACCCGCGCTAAGATCGTGAAGAATAAGATGGCTCCGCCCTTCAAGCAGGCCGAGTTCGATATTCTCTACGGTGAAGGAATCTCCGTTGAGGGTGGCATTCTTGATCTTGCTGTTGAGCACAATGTGGTCAAGAAGTCCGGTGCCTGGTTCACCTACGAGGGTGACCAACTGGGCCAGGGTAAGGAAAATGTGCGCCGCTTCCTCAAGGACAACCCTGAGCTGACCGAAGAGATTAAGTACAAGACCATGGTTAAGCTTGGCATCATCGAGGGTGAAGAGGAAGAGCAGGGTGAGGTTGAGCCCAGCACCTCCGCTGACCCGCTCGATGATATCTCTGAGAACTTCTAAACTCACCACAGTGAGCTCATAGCCGCCACTACCAGGCCTATGCCAGGTAGTGGCGGCTTTCGCCATAAAACGATGCAGGCAAAGAGGAGGGCAGCATGACTAGCGAAAACCCACTGACCGATTTTCTGACCCCCGAAGAATACCCAGCCTGGCACCCAGCCGCCCAAGGCCTTAGCGAAGATGTGCCGGGGGAGTCTGGCACCTATACCAGTGAACGACCAGCCACCCCCTACACCGGTAAAGCATCATCTGCAGTCGGTAGCAGTCATAGTGCGGGGCACATAAGTGAGAGAAGTGAGGGCGAGCGCCCAAGCAAGTACACCCGCCGCCGCAACCCCAACCTCAAAAAAGGGTTCCGCAAGCCACCTGCCAAATACGCTGCCCGCTCGCCCTTCGCACCTGCTATCGGGGCGGCGTCCGCACCGGCGGCCCAAGCCTCCCGGCGTAAACCTTCCCAGCCCCTCTTTCGTGAAGGCTCAGCCTTGAACGAGCCGGTGACCGATGAGGAGATGCTGGTACAAGGCGTTACCCCCATGCCTGAGAGACGAGGCCGGGGTAGTAGAGAGCCTGAGAGCGAATTTACGCGGGCTAAAAATATTGTGCTCAACCAATTGGCTGCTTCACCTAAATCGCGGGCCATGCTAGAGAAAAAGCTGGTTGAGAAAGACATCTCGGCAGAGGTGATTGAGGATATCCTGACCCGTTTTGAAGCGGTCAACCTTATTAATGACGCCGAGTTCGCTGACCTGTATGTGCGCACCCGTATGAATGTGAAGAAGCTATCGCGTTCAGCTATCCGGCGGGAGTTGAAGACCAAGGGCGTTGAGGGTGAGCTGGCTGAGCTTGCCCTAGAGCAGAGAACTGAAGAAGATGAGCGCGCGGACGCCCACGAGCTGGTGCGTAAAAAACTACGGCCCTCTATGAATCTAGGCGACCGTGCGGAGAAAGATAAGGTTATGCGCCGCCTAGTAGCTATGCTAGGCCGCAAGGGCTACCCGGCAGGTCTAGCTTTTAGTGTGGTGCGTGAAGAGGTCGAGAGCTACGCTCAGGAAATGGGTATGAGCGATGAAGGAGGGTACAGCTACTACGACTAACTGGGCGTGAACCGGATGAATCTAAGGGCTAGTGGTCGCCGTCATGAATTGTGCAGGCGTAGATGATGAGAACACTGCGCCTCTTATATTCGGTTACTTCGTAGATGAGGCGGTGCCTTCGACTATGCCCATGCTTCATCGGACCATAGCTTATTCATCGATTAGTCCATGCTCTGTTAGCTGGCCTCCTTTGACCTGGCGAACAGAACGTCGTAGATGTTTGAGATTGTTCTCAGATGTGCAATGCACCCTTAAAAAGGGGGATTGGGAAGAGAAATCACATTCCAATTGCTTTGTTCTACCCTTATTGCCTGCACCGCTACCATCGCTACAGCTAAGTGAGTATCGTCCTGCATACTTCTGCAGGGGTTCGGGGCTATCTGCCGGTGCCCCTCCCTCTCTGCGAGTAAGCGCAGGCCCCTGAAAGCGAGCTGGGGCGTATCTACCCAAGTCTCCAGGGCCTGCCGGGGTGTGGCGTCCGCCCCAAAAGCCCGGCCAGAAGACGCACAAAAGCGGGAGAATCTACGGGCTGCTCCACCGGGCTAGGGCAGTAGGCACTTGCAGCCTGGGCTGCACGTGATGCAAAGAATGAGGAAGAAGGGCGAACCGGCATAGAGCCCAGAATATCAACCTAGTAGACTGTACGGGTGAGTATTGACCTGAACACCGACAAGCCCGTGGCTGTACCTAAGACCCGCACCTATGAGGTGCGTACCTTCGGCTGCCAGATGAACGTCCACGATTCTGAGCGTATGAGCGGTCTGCTTGAATCCTCAGGCTATGCGCCCGCAGAAGAAGGAACCACCCCCGACCTCATTGTTTTTAACACCTGCGCTGTGCGTGAGAACGCCGATAACAAGCTCTACGGCAACCTGGGCCAGCTCGCCCCTCTCAAGCGCGAAAACGAGGGCATGCAGATTGCTGTGGGTGGCTGCCTGGCGCAGAAAGATCAGGACGCCATTATAAAGAAGGCCCCCTGGGTTGATGTGGTCTTCGGTACCCACAATATTGGTTCCCTGCCGGCCCTGCTGGAGCGTGCCCGTCACAATAACGAGGCCCAGGCAGAGCTGCTTGAAGCCCTTGAGGTTTTCCCCTCCACCTTGCCAACCAAGCGCGACCACGTGTACTCGGGCTGGGTTTCTATCTCGGTGGGCTGCAATAACACCTGCACCTTCTGCATTGTGCCCTCCCTGCGCGGTAAGGAAGAAGACCGTCGCCCCGGTGAGATCCTGGCTGAGGTTCAGGCCCTGGTTGACGATGGCGCTATCGAGGTGACTCTACTGGGCCAGAACGTCAACTCCTACGGTGTGGGCTTTGGCGACCGTCAGGCTTTCTCTAAACTCCTGCGGGCCTGCGGTGAAATTGAGGGGCTGGAGCGCGTGCGTTTCACCTCCCCCCACCCGGCCATGTTTACCGACGACGTAATCGACGCTATGGCCGAGACCCCCAACGTCATGCCTGTGCTGCACATGCCCTTGCAATCTGGCTCCGATAAGGTGCTCAAAGACATGAAGCGCTCCTACCGTTCCAAGAAATTCTTGGGCATCTTGGAGAAGGTGCGTGAGCGCATCCCTGAGGCTATGATCACCACCGATATTATTGTGGGTTTCCCCGGCGAGACCGAAGAGGACTTCCAAGAGACTCTGCGCGTGGTAGAAGAAGCCCGATTCTCCTCTGCCTTTACCTTCCAGTACTCCATTCGCCCCGGAACCCCGGCTGCCACCATGCCCAACCAGGTGCCCAAGGCGGTGGTACAAGAACGCTATGAGCGTCTGACCGCCTTGCAAGACCGCATCGCCGGGGAAGAGAACCGCAAGCAGCTGGGCAAGACTGTTGAGCTGATGGTCACCGCTGAGTCCGGCCGTAAGGCAGAAGAAACTGGCCGTCTTTCTGGGCGGACCCGTGACCAGCGTCTGGTGCACTTCACCGTGCCGGAAGGCTGCCAGACACCCCGCCCCGGCGACCTGGTGACCCTGCCCATCACCGAGGCAGGTTCCTTCCACCTGATTTCTGACCCCACAGCCGACCAGTATTCGGTGCGCCGCTCCCGCGCAGGTGACGCCTGGGACCGCGCCCAGGCCGACTCCTGCGGAACCGGCACCACCCAGGTGCCCGGCAGCCCCGTTTCTCTAGGCTTCCCCACCTTCAAGCCCGCCCGCTAACCCATGACAGGAAAGGACGCCGGCAACAACTCCCTACCCATTATCGCCGTAGTGGGCCCCACCGGCTCAGGCAAAAGCGCCCTCGCTATCGAACTGGCCCAGGCCCTGGGCGGAGAATGCGTCAATGCTGATTCCATGCAGTTTTACCGGGGCATGGATATCGGCACCGCCAAGGTCACCCATCAAGAAATGCAGGGGGTGCCCCACCACCTGCTCGATATTCTCGATGTGACCGAAGAGGCTTCGGTGGCAACCTTCCAGGCTCAGGCCCGGCAGGTTTTTGATGAGATTCGCGCTCGCGGGCACTACCCGATTCTGGTGGGTGGTTCTGGTCTTTATGTGCGGGCTGCCCTGGATGTTTTGGATTTCCCTGAGACTGATCCGGCGGTGCGGGCCCGCCTGGAGGCTGAGCTGGCGGGCTCTGGCCCCGGCCCCCTGCTGGAGCGGCTAGGCCAGGTTGATCCCGTATCAGCTGACCGGGTTAAGGATGACCGCCGTCTGGTGCGTGCCTTAGAGGTTTTTGAGGTGACAGGCCGCCCTTTCTCATCCTTTATGCCTACCCGCACCTATTGTCAGCCGGCTCTGCAGATTGGTTTGAATGGGGATCGTGCCCAGTTGCATCAGCGGTTGCATGAGCGGGTTCTTGCTATGGAAGAGGCCGGGCTGCTGGCTGAGGTTCAGGCTCTGGAGGCTCAGGGGCTGCGTCAGGGTAAGACTGCCCCGGCCGCTATTGGCTACCGGGAGTTCCTTAAGGTTTTGGACGCTGCCCGCGGCGCTCTGCCGGCTGGGGAGGATTATTCTGTGGCTCAGGCGGTTGAAGATACTGTTACTGCTACCCGCCAGTTTGCCCGCCGCCAGCTCACCTGGTTCAGGGCAGATGAGCGGGTGCACTGGTTGGATTGGTCCAGCCCTACCCTGCGTGATGAGGCTTTGGCCATCGTTGCGGACTATCAGGCATTAAACTAAAGAAGAAAAGCGCCTACAACCGAAAGGCAAAACCCGTGGCAACCCACACCGTAGAAACCCCCGTCTGGGGCGATTTGACCGGCAAGACCCTGACCAAGGGGCAGGCGACCGGCAATGATTTCATCTTCGTCACTGACCCTCAAGGTAGTCTTGATCTACCGGCAGAGCTTATTGCTAAGGTCACTGACCGCCACTTTGGTATTGGCGCTGATGGCTTTATCCGGGCGGTCAAGACCGAGCATCTGGACTTTGCCTCTCACCTGCTAGAAGAAGCCCCTGAGGCTGTCTGGTTCATGGACTACCGTAACGGTGATGGTTCTATTGCCGAGATGTGCGGCAACGGGGTGCGCGCCTTCGTTGACTACCTGCTGGCCGAAAAACTGGTTGAGCTTGAAGAGGGCGGGCGCCTGCTGATTGCCACCCGTGCTGGCATTAAGGCTGTTGGCCGCACTGAGGACGGCTACGCTATCGACATGGGCCCCTGGGGTTTCATCAATGGGGATATGGCACGCGATAACGGTACGGACGCCCAGGTCACCGCCAAGGGCCTGCGCACCCCCCGCGGGGCCCTGTCTATCACCATGGGCAACCCTCACACGGTGGTCATGCTGGGTACAGACGGTAAGCTCGATGGGCTGAACCTGCACGAGGCCCCTAAGGTTTCACCTAACCCGCCTGAGGGCACCAACGTGGAGTTCGTTGTGCCAGAAGAAATTTCAGCAGAAGATGGTGACCCTGCCACCGAAAATATTGGTTTGATCCGCATGCGCGTACACGAGCGCGGTGTGGGGGAGACTCTCTCTTGCGGTACCGGTGCCTGTGCGGCGGCTGCTGCTACCCGCTTCTGGGGTGGAGACGAGGCCCCCGATGAATGGCTGGTGCGCGTACCTGGCGGCACCTTGGCCGTTACTTTCGTGCTAGGCCCTGATGACCTGGAACATGTGGTGCTGGCTGGGCCTGCCGCTATGACCGGCAAAGTACTGCTAGGTTAGACGGCTAGATCTGGCCGGTGCACCTGGAGGATACGGAAGCCCTTTGAGGTAGCGTAACGGGCTACCACAAGGGCGGGGAAGGTTTCAGCTAGCCACTTCTGTAAGGAATCTGAGCCCAGATTCTTTTGCACCACCAGGTAGGCACTGCCACCGGGGGCCAGACGGGGGAGCCAGGTGCGCATAATGCTGTGGAGTACATCCTTACCCACACGAATGGGCGGGTTGGACCAGATAGTGTCAAAGGTGAGGGACTCATCTAACGCATCGGGTGCAGTGACCGTCACGTTGGTTAGGCCCAGGCGCTCAGCGTTCATTCTGGTGAGCTGGGCTGACCGGGAATTGACCTCAACCCCGTAGATTTGAGCCTGGGGCGCTGCCATGGCCAAGGTCAGGGTAATTGGGCCCCAGCCACACCCGATATCGAGCATGCGCGCCCCCTGCGGGGCAGGGGCCTCATCAAGAAGAATGCGGGTTCCTTTATCAACCCCACCCGGGCTAAAAATACCGGGGGCGGTGAGCACCTGCACCCGGCGTCCGCCTAGCTCAACGGTCACCGGCTGAGGAGAAAAATCGCCGGTAGGGTTCTCAGAAAAATAGTGCGCACTACTCATAGACGTTCATTCTACGCTAAGCCCCTGCCCATACCGCCCTAGAAAAGCTAGAATAGAAGGACGCTTTAAACCACCTCGAAAGGTACTATGACCGAGACTTCAACCCCCAGCAATGACCCTAAACTTCCCTCAGATGAACAGCTCAGGCTGACGGTAGACCGCGTGCTGGGGCGGGCACAGAGCAACGGTAGCGTGCTCGATGAGCGGGCCCGCGAACTCTCTAATAACCAACGTGAACATTCTGAATACGACGGCGACCAGGTTGACCTTGAAGAACGCCGGGCCCTACGCCGTGTAGCGGGCCTATCAACCGAACTCGATGACGTCACCGAAGTTGAATACCGCCAGCTCCGCCTAGAACGCGTAGTCCTGGCCGGTGTCTGGTCAGAAGGCACCCTGGAAGAAGCCGAGAACTCCCTGCGTGAACTGGCTGCACTGGCTGAGACCGCCGGTTCTGAGGTGCTTGATGGCCTGGTGCAGCGTCGTCTCAAGCCCGACCCTGGCACCTACTTAGGTTCCGGTAAGGTGCTGGAACTTAAAGACATTGTTGAGGCTACCGGGGCTGATACCGTGATTGTGGATGCCGAGCTGGCTCCCTCCCAGCGCCGCGCCATTGAAGATATTGTCAAGGTCAAGGTTATTGACCGTACCGCCCTGATTCTCGATATTTTCGCCCAGCACGCTAAATCGCGTGAAGGTAAGGCCCAGGTTGAGCTGGCCCAGCTTGAATACATGCTGCCGCGTCTGCGCGGTTGGGGTGCCTCTCTGTCCCGTCAGGCTGGTGGCCGTGCCGCAGGTGGTGAGGGTATTGGTTCTCGTGGCCCTGGTGAAACCAAGATCGAAATGGATCGCCGCCGCCTTCGCTCCCGTATGGCTAAGCTTAAGCGAGAGATCGCTGCTATGGCCCCTGCCCGTGAAACTAAGCGTCTTAACCGTAAGCGTAACCGGGTGCCCTCGGTGGCTATTGCCGGTTATACTAACGCCGGTAAGTCTTCCCTGCTCAATCGTCTGACGGACGCCGGTGTGCTCGTTGAGAACGCCCTCTTCGCTACCCTTGACCCCACCGTGCGTAAGGCCCAAACTCCGGACGGCGTGGGCTACACCCTCTCAGACACCGTTGGTTTTGTGCGCGCCCTGCCCACCCAGCTCGTTGAGGCCTTCCGCTCCACCCTGGAAGAAGTCGCCGATGCAGATGTGATTGTGCACGTGGTCGATGTCTCCCACCCTGACCCGGAGGGGCAGATCCATTCGGTACGCCAGGTCATCACCGAGGTTGATGCCCAGAATATCCCCGAAATCATTGTGCTCAACAAGGCTGATGCCGCTGACCCCTTCGTCATTGAGCGTCTGCGCCAGAAGGAGCCCAACCATGTGGTGGTATCAGCTCGAACCGGTGAGGGCATTGAGGAACTGAAGCAAAAAATTGCTGACACCATTCCTCGCCCCTCTATCGAACTTCACCTGCTGGTGCCTTTCTCCGCCGGGGGCGTTGTCTCCCGCCTGCACGAATGGGACGCTGAAATTCTGCGGACCGCTTTTGTGCAAGATGGCACCTATGTGCAGGCCCTAGTCCGTGAAGAAGTGGCCTCTGATTTATCTGAGTACGTTATTGAAGGTGACCTGCTGGAAGTGCTGCAACCTGAAATTGATGACGCTATCGCCGCAGGGGCGGTCGAAACCCAGCGCGCATGAACGACCACGTCACCGCACCCACCGGGCAGGAGCTAGAAACCCTGCCCGGTGCCCAGCCCGTCCTACACCTGCTCGATACCGTAGTAGAACGCTCCGGGGGCCAAAGACGCGACGGCCAGCGCACCATGGCAGCTCATGTGGCCCGCTCCCTAGATACCGGCAAGCACCTGCTGGTTCAAGCAGGCACCGGAACCGGGAAATCCCTGGGCTACCTGGTACCTGCCATTCATGCTGCCCAAACAGCAGAGAAACCTATCGTGGTGGCAACTGCGACTCTGGCCCTCCAATCTCAGATTGTTAACCGCGATATTCCGCGTCTGCTTGAATCCTTGGGCGATGAGCCTGAACACGAAACCGATGTGGCTATCCTCAAAGGCCGCAACAACTATGTCTGCCTGCACAAACTCGAAGGCGGCTACCCTGAGGAGGACGGCGACGCCCTCTTCGATATGGACCCAAGCACAGGTGCCACCGGCCCTGCCGGAAAACTGGGGGAGGAAGTCGTCCGCCTGCGCGCCTGGGCTCAAACCACTGATACCGGTGACCGTGATGAACTTTTACCCGGTGTAAGTGACCGCGCCTGGCGGCAGGTTGCAGTGACCGCCTCAGAGTGTTTGGGTAAAAAGTGCCCTCTGGTTGAAGAATGTTTCAGCGAAATGGCTCGGGCCCGGGCAGCAGAGTCCGACATCGTTATCACTAACCACGCCCTTCTGGCTATTAACGCCTTTGAGGGTGCTGCGGTGCTGCCTGACCACGATATCGCCATTATTGATGAGGCCCACGAACTAGCAGACCGGGTGACTGGTGCGGTCACTGGAGCCCTCTCACCGGCCGCTATTACCAAGGTTGCCCGCAGCCTTAGACGGCACACAGATGCGGACCATAAGGCCCTGGAGCAGGCGGCGCTGGCGCTAGATGATTCACTTAACGGGGTTCCCGCTGAGATGATGCCTAAGGGCCTGCCTGACCGGGTGGCTGCCGCCATGGAGCGGGTGCGTGATGCTGCCCGTCAGGCTCTCACTGATACTAAGAGCGGGGATAAGGACGGGGACGCCGGCCGCCAGATGGCTCGTGCCGCCTTGACTGAGGTGCACGAAACATCCGAGAAAATGTTGACAGCTGACCCCCTCTACCAGGTGATTTGGGTGTCTCGTACGGGTTCTTGGGAGCCTGGTAAGGGGTATGTGGCCGCTGCTGATGATGACCCCGCAACCTTGAACATTGCCCCTATTTCTGTAGCTGGTCACCTGCGTGAGGGGCTTTTTGAGAACCGCACCGTTGTGCTGACCTCTGCCACACTGACGGTGGGGGAGAGCTTTGACGCTGCTGCTGGTGCTCTGGGGCTGATGGGTAAGGAGGCCCCCCGCTGGGACGGCATTGACGTTGGCTCACCCTTTAACTACCCCAAGCAGGGTGTGCTCTACCTGGCCTCTGATCTGCCTAAGCCTGGGCGGGGCGTGTCGGTAGAGCAGCTTGATCGTATCGTTGAACTTGTCACTGCCTCCGGTGGTGGTGCCCTGGGGCTTTTCTCTTCTAAGCGCGGTGCTGAGCTGGCTGCTGAGTATGTGCGGGAACGTACTGATATGAATATTCTTTTGCAGGGTGAGTCTTCTTTGCGTGCCCTGGTCAAGGAGTTCACGGACGATACTGACTCTTGCCTTTTTGGCACCATGAGCCTCTGGCAGGGCGTGGATGTTCCCGGTGATTCCTGCCGACTGGTGATGATGGACCGTATTCCTTTCCCTCGCCCCGATGATCCTTTATCGCAGGCACGGGCCCGTGCTGTGGCGTCCGCTGGTGGTAATGGGTTTATGGCTGTTTCTGCCTACCATGCTGCGGTGCGGATGGCTCAGGGTGCGGGGCGCCTGGTGCGGTCGGTGGGTGATAGGGGAGTTGTGGCGGTGCTCGATTCACGGATTGCCACCCAGCGGTATGGTTCTTACCTGGTGAAGTCTCTGCCGCCTTTTTGGACGACCACGCGTAAGGACGTCGTGCTCGGGGCTCTAGAACGCCTGAAGCAGTCTATTGGCCAGTAGTAGAGGGGTTTGCCCTGCCAAGCTGCCATGCCGTTTATAGTTTGGGCCGTTGATAGGTAGCCCTGGTGATAAACAGGTCTGTTTATAGACTGCGCAGAACAGAGACGACCTTGCCCATGATGGTGGACTTATCACCCAAAATGGGCTCGTACTGGGTGTTCTGGGGCAGCAGCCAGGTGTGCCCGTCTCGCTGACGGAAGGTTTTGACGGTGGCTTCGTCATCGAGTAAGGCAGCGACAATATCACCGTTGTGTGCGGTGTTCTGGGCACGTACTACTACCCAGTCACCGTCGCAGATTGCAGCATCGACCATAGAATCACCCTTGACCCGCAGCATGAAGAGGTCGCCTTGACCTACTAGCTGGCGGGGGAGGGTCATCACATCTTCGATAGCCTGCTCAGCGGCGATGGGGGAACCTGCTGCGATTCGACCCACCAAGGGGACTGTTGCAAGGTTGTCATCAGTCTGTGCGAAGGTGGGCACAATCGGTAGGGTGATGACGTTGGTCTCTGGCTTGGCTTCTTCAGGTGAAGGTTCACCGCTGAGAATTTCGATAGCGCGGGGGCGCTTGGAGTCGCGTCTGATATAGCCCATCTCTTCTAGACGGGAGAGCTGGTGTGTGACTGATGAGAGTGAAGCTAAACCAACGATGTCACCAATTTCACGCATGGATGGCGGGTAGCCGTGCACCTCGATAGCGTTGGAGATGGCGTCCAAAATTTTTTTCTGGCGGGCAGTGAGGGGGCGAGAGCCCTTGTGGGGCGGGCTTGCCGGAGTCTGCGCAGTTCGTTCGCTCACGGTATCTCGTCTCTGTTGGTTCTTAAAATGTCAGCCACCCGGTGTTCACTATCAAGTGGTCTTCTAAGACTATGCCAAGCCAACAGCTTATTCAAACATTTGTTCTAATTTTTCTCGACTATGTTCGATTTTTCTGATAGAACATAGATACGAAGAAATCTTAGAACAAACATTCGACTTTCGGTTGAATGTTTGAGCGTGAATCAGGAGAAAGACTTATGAGCACCATCGCCTTGCCCGAGTTTATGGCTCGTACTTCTTTGAAGAAGCCCCTTGATCAGGCTGCTACTTTTACCATTAGCCAGGGGGCTCAGCCCGTAGCCTCAGCCGGAGCTCTGCGACAACCTCAATACCGTATTCGTTTTGCATCGCCCACCCCTGCGCACCGCGTACCTGCACACCCCGCACCTACCCGCCCTGCACCTGAGACTGCTTCACGAGACCAATCTTCTTTATCTACCTCTTCTGCCCTGGCTCAGAAGCCTGCGGTGGCCACGGCGCCACGGGGCTTTGCAGGGCCAGGTCACACAAAGGGCGTAAAATATCAGAAGATTCGCCTCACCCGCCGCGGCCGTCTAGTGTTTAGAGGCCTACCACTTCTTACAATGCTGGCCCTGGTTGTTCTGGGTGCCCTAACCCTGCTTGCGCCGGGGGAGGCTAAGAGCGCTACTGCCGATTCGGTGACGCCGGTGAGCCGTACAGTCACTGTGGTGCACGGGGATACTCTCTGGACGATTGCCGCAGATGTGGCACCAGAAGAAGATAACCGCGACGTCATCACCCGCATCATGAAGATTAACGATCTCACCAGCGCCCAGCTGGTACCTGGCCAGACCCTTGAAGTTCCTCTCTATCACCAGGGGCGATAAGGGTGATAAGGGGGTGAGCCTATGTGCCAGGTGGTGCAAAAGAATGCAGGGCAAGGCCTAGGTCGGTACACTAGGGGAGTGACAGAAAATACCACAGCACTCCAAGCCCTGCCTCTGCGCGATGATTTGCGGGGCCGTTCGCCCTATGGCGCGCCCATGATTGATGTTCCGGTAACCCTAAATGTTAACGAGAACACCCACCCTATGCCGCAAGAAGTTATCGACGCCATCACCCGTGATGTAGCCCAGGCCGCTGCAACCCTGAACCGCTACCCCGATCGCGAATTCGATACCCTCAGAGCAGAACTGGCCGACTATCTAGGGCATGGCCTGACCCCTGAAAACATCTGGGCTGCGAACGGGTCTAACGAGATCCTTCAGCAGCTGATGCAGGTCTTCGGTGGCCCTGGCCGTTCGGTGATGAGTTTTGTGCCTACCTATTCCATGTATCCCCTGCTGGCAGATGGTACCAATACCGCTTTTATCGCCGGTACTCGTGCCGCCGATTACTCACTGAGCGCGGAATCAGCAGTTCAACAGGTCACCGAACATACGCCCTCCATCGTCATTCTCTGCTCACCCAATAACCCCACCGGCACAGGCCTGGGCTTGGATGTGATTGAAGCTGTCTACGATGCAGTAGCAGCCTACAACGGTATTGTTGTGGTCGATGAAGCCTACGCCGAATTCGCCCAAGACCGCACCCAGAACGCCCTGACCCTGCTACCTGGCCGCCCCAACCTGGTTGTTACCCGCACCATGAGCAAGGCCTTCGCCCTGGCAGGTGCCCGCCTGGGCTATTTTGCTGCTAATCCTGCCGTTGCGGACGCCGTTCGCCTGGTTCGCCTGCCCTACCACCTCTCTGCCGTCACCCAGGCAACAGCGGTTGCCGCTCTGCGCCACCGCACCCAGCTACTAGCTAACGTAGACGATATCCGCGCCCAGCGTGACCGTATCGTAGAGCACCTCACCGGCCTGGGCTTAGAACCGGCCATATCAGATTCCAACTTCGTCTTCTTTGGTGGGCTCAAAGACGAAAAAGCGGCCTGGAACTACCTGCTAGAGCGTGGCGTCCTTATTCGAGATAACGGTATCGCCGGTTACCTGCGTGTGACCGCTGGAACCGAAACAGAAACCAGCGCTTTCTTAGAACACCTCACCGACTATATACAGACCTACGAGCGTTACACGCCAGAGACATCCCTATAGAACCCCGGCAAAACCCCTCAGAAAAAGAGACAGACATGGCAGTATCTACTGAATCATCCACCGGCCTTGGCCCCCGTATTGCAAAGATGGAACGGGTGACCAGTGAGTCATCCGTGAGCGTCGAAATCAACCTCGATGGTACCGGCGTATCAGAGATCGATACCGGTGTCCCCTTCTACGATCACATGCTCACCGCCCTCTCAAAGCACTCCCTGATTGATATGACCATCAAGTGCACCGGCGATACACATATCGATGTGCACCACACTGTTGAAGATACCGGCATCGTGCTAGGTGAGGTGCTCCGCCAGGCACTAGGTGATAAGGCAGGTATCCGCCGCTTTGGCACTGCCACCGTGCCCCTGGATGAGGCGCTGGCCTCTGCTGTGGTCGATATTTCTGGCCGCCCCTACCTGGTGCACACCGGGGAGCCTGAAGGCTTCGAATACCACCTGATTGGTGGCCACTTCACCGGCTCAATGGTGCGTCACGTCTTTGAGGCCTTCGCCTACCACTCCGGAATCTGCCTGCACATCACCCTAGAGGGCGGGCGCGACCCCCACCATATCGCTGAGGCCCAGTTCAAGGCCCTGGCCCGTGCCCTCCGCCAGGCCGTTGAGCCAGACCCCCGCCACTCCGGTATTCCCTCAACCAAGGGAGCCCTCTAATGAGCGAGGCTACAGGGCAGAAGCCTACCGTCACGGTTCTGGACTATGGGGCAGGGAACGTGCGCTCAGCCGTCCGCGCCCTTGAAGAAGCAGGGGCGCAGGTAGTGCTCTCCCGCAAGGAATCAGATGTGCTGGGAGCTGACGGTCTGGTCGTACCCGGTGTGGGTGCTTTTAAGGCCGTCATGGACGGGCTAAAAGAAGCAGACGCTATCCGCATGATCGGCAGACGTGTTGCTGGTGGACGCCCCGTGCTTGGTATTTGCGTGGGCTTACAAGTCATGTTCGAAAAAGGTGTAGAACACGGTGTTGAGACTGATGGCCTGGGCGAGTGGCCCGGCACCGTTGAAAAGCTCAAAGCTGAGGTCGTACCGCACATGGGCTGGAATACTGTGCGCGCCCCTGAAGGGTCACAGCTCTTTGCCGGTATCGAGAATGAGCGCTTCTACTTTGTGCACTCCTATGGGGTGCAAGAGTGGGCTTTTGACCAGAATAACGAGGCTATGCTCCCGCCCCAGGTCACCTGGGCTAACCATGGTGGTGACTTCATTGCCGCAGTTGAAAATGGGCCCTTGAGCGCAACCCAGTTCCACCCTGAAAAGTCTGGCGAAGCCGGTATCCGCCTGCTTAAGAACTGGATTACTTCCCTTCCGATTACCGGGCGTTTGGGCCAGGCCCAGTAGGGTGTATGGGCTGAAACTTCTGGCCTGCTACCCATTACTTTCAATCTAGATTTTTACTTCCACAACTTCCAAGGAGATAACAATGACTGACCGCCTCGAACTGCTACCGGCAGTTGATGTAGCTAACGGCCAGGCCGTGCGCCTGGTCCAGGGCGAAGCTGGCTCAGAAACCAACTACGGTTCCCCCGTTGAAGCAGCCCTAGAGTGGCAGAATGCCGGTGCTGAATGGTTGCACCTGGTTGATCTGGATGCTGCCTTTGGCCGAGGCGATAACATCGACATTCTCACCGAGGTGGCCCAGGAGCTCACCATCAAGATTGAAATGTCTGGCGGTATTCGCGACGACGAGTCACTAGAGCGGGCTCTCTCCCTTAACCCTGCCCGCATTAACCTAGGAACTGCCGCCCTAGAAAACCCCGAGTGGACCCGTAAAGTCATCGCCGAGCACGGCGACATTATTGCTGTTGGCCTGGATGTGCGCGGTGACGTACTGGCTGCCCGCGGCTGGACTAAGGAAGGCGGCAACCTCTGGGAGGTACTTGACCGCCTGAATGAGGACGGCTGCGCCCGCTACGTTGTCACTGACGTAACCAAGGACGGCACCTTGCAGGGCCCCAACCTGGAACTGCTGCGCAAGGTTGCTGAGCGCACCGATAAGCCGGTGGTTGCCTCTGGCGGCATCGCTACCCTAGATGATATTGCGGCTTTGCGGACCATGGTGCCTTATGGTGTTGAGGGTGCTATTACCGGTAAGGCTCTTTACGCTGGCCAGTTCACCTTGGCTCAGGCCCTAGATGTTGCAGGCCGTCCCTAGTGGCAGATTTTTCTGACCGGGTGCACCGGGCTCATACTCATGGGCACGGTCACCCTGGTAACCCCAGTGCACCACGCCGCCAGGTGCCTGCCCATATTGCTGCCCAGTTGGCGTCCGCTGGCCAAAAAAATGATACGGGCGGTCAGCCTTGGGAGGGGCGCAACCTGGGGGAGGGCACTAGCCATACCCACCAGTTCCCTGGCGATGATGGTACTACTGACCCTGCCTTGCTGAGAGCCTTTGAGGCTTTTGCAGCGGGTGAGGTTGATGAAGTAGCTGTGGTTGATGCTCTGCGCTCTGTGCGTATTTTTGCCCCTGTGGTTGCCCAGTTGTCTCAGGCTGAGATTACTGAGCAGGGTTTGGTCTCAGATAAAGAGTCAGAGATGGCTTTGGTGAGTATTCAGGCACCGGACGGGCGCCGTGCCCTGCCTGTTTTCACTCATGTAGATGCGCTCACTAGGTGGCATGATATGGCCCGCCCGGTTGCCGCAGATATGCGTAAAACTGCCCTGTCTGCTGTGGAAGATGAGAACCAGCTTATTGTGGTGGACCCTGGGGCCAATCTAACCTTTGTAGTGCGCCGCCCGGCCTTTTGGGCGATTGCTAAGGGTGAGCCCTGGGTGCCTTCTTACCGTAACCCTCAGGTTGCTCAGGAATTGAGGAACATTGCTGCGCCTATATCTGCGGTGGTGGCGGTTGAGGCAGCCCCCGGCAGCGGCGTCTATTCGCAGACTGCGGGCGGACGCCTGCTGGCAGGGGGCGGTCACGGGCCGGAGCTGAAAATTATGCTCACTCTTCGCCCTGGCCTCACGCAGGAGCAGGTTAACCAGACTGTGCGTACTTTTCAGGAGGGGCTTGCCCTTAACCGGGTGGTTGCTGAGCAGGTTGATTCTGTGCAGATTGCTTTAGCGTCGGCTTAGAATACTGGGCCGGTGAATTTTTCGCCGGGGCCCTTGCCGGGGGCATCCGGGTAGGGGGAGGCCTCGCGGAAGGCTAACTGTAAGGAGCGTAGCCCATCGCGTAGGGGAGCTGCGTGTTGTGAGCCGATTTCTGGGGCGGAGGCGGTGACGAAACCTGCCAGGGCGGTGATGAGTTTGCGGGCTTCATCGAGATCTTTGAGTTCGTCGGCGTTCTCTTCGGCTGCTAGCCCGCATTTGACGGCGGCGGCGCTCATAAGGTGAACAGCGGCGGTGGTGATTACCTCAACCGCAGGGACCTCGGCAATATCTCGCATCTGGGAGTTGATTTCTTCAACCTCTTCAGCAGTTACACCATCGGGTAGCTGCTTGCTCTGGTGGGAGGGTTCTTCAAAACGGTAGCTGGTTTCCTTACTCATGTTTACTAGAATCTCACATCAACCCTACCCAGTGTGAATTACTCGTCACAGTTACCCTGGCTCCTGGCGTCCGCCTCTGAGAAAGAGGGGTGAAACCCTTGTATTTGCGCGCCTTATCCAGTAATGTTAAATGCTGTTTGCAAGTGGAACTTATATTCCCACCCGATGTTGCTAGTTTTGGCGACCGGGTCAGCACCCAGGCTTCCGTAAGGGAGACGAGAGGGAAAGCTGCGCCGTATGTTGGCGTGCCTGCCCCCTTGTTCTGGGTAGGTAACTGAAGCCTCCGCTTGCCAAGCCGCAACCGGGGGCTTTTTTCAACCCCCACAGAAATTCACGGGGGACACCCCGCCACAAGCAACAGGAGCTTTGTCATTAGCGATCCACGCATCAACGACCGCATTCGCGTCCCGGAAGTTCGACTCGTCGGCCCCGGCGGTGAACAGGTCGGTATTGTCCGCGTAGAAGATGCACTGCGTCTTGCTCAGGAATCTGACCTCGACCTGGTTGAGGTTGCTCCTAACGCTAAGCCGCCTGTGTGCAAGCTTATGGACTTCGGTAAGTACAAGTATGAAGCCGCAGTCAAGGCACGTGAATCTCGAAAGAAGCAGGTTAATGCTTCTTTGAAGGAAATCCGTTTCCGCCTCAAAATTGACACCCATGACTACGAAACCAAGGTAGGGCACGCACGTCGTTTCCTTTCCGGCGGTGACAAGGTCAAGGCTATGATTCAGTTCCGTGGTCGTGAACAGCAGCGCCCCGAGATGGGTGTGCGTCTGCTTGAACGCATGGCAAACGACCTCACCGAGGTTGGTACTGTAGAGTCCAACCCCCGTGTTGATGGCCGTAACATGGTGATGGTTCTTGCTCCGCTGCGCGGTAAGCAGGAGGCCCGCCGTGAAAGCCAGAAGTCAGGTGGCCGCAAGGGTCGCGAACGCGTCAACACCACTGAGGCAACCCCTGTGACTAATTCCCTGGCAGATGCAATGCCTGCGGAACTTAAGGCACAGGCGTCAGCCGAATAGGAGCTGTTTAGACACCAGGCGCGGGCTCGTGTAGGGTTTCGTGCTTGGTCGTCGTTCGCTCTGCCGCTGTTCTTACTGAAAAGTAAGGACGTCGGTGGGCGGGCAGAACACCCTTAAAACTTCCCCGCATCTGTGGGGTTGTTGAGTTTTTCAGTTCCTTTCCCCGCAACCGGGGTGAGGGTAGAACGTAAGGAGAATCGGCTCATGCCGAAGCAGAAGACCCACTCTGGTGCTAAGAAGCGCTTCAAGCTCACCGGTACTGGCAAGGTTAAGCGCCAGCAGGCCAACCGCCGCCACTACCTGGAGCACAAGTCCTCCCGTCTGACCCGTCGTCTGGCTTCTGACCAGATTGTAACCGGCGGCCAGGCTAAGGTCATCAAGAAGATGCTGGGCAAGTAAGCTCACTTTCTCTTGAAGCTTCGCCCTCGTGATGAGGGCGCACCAAAAGTAGATATTTTCTCTCCTGCACCAGCGCTTAGAATTTTGTGAAGCTGGGTAGGACATAGACGTTAGGAGACACACGTGGCACGTGTGAAGCGCGCGGTTAACGCGCACAAGAAGCGCCGAGTAATCCTTGATCGTGCATCAGGCTACCGTGGCCAGCGTTCACGCCTTTACCGTAAGGCTAAAGAACAGGTCATTCACTCACTGGTTTACAGCTACGACCACCGTCGTAAGAAGAAGGGTGACTTCCGTCGCCTGTGGATTCAGCGCATCAACGCAGCTGCACGCGCTGAGGGCCTGACTTACAACCGCTTCATCCAGGGCCTGAAGGCTGCTGAGGTTGAGGTTGACCGTCGTATGCTGGCTGAGCTGGCTGTTAACGAGCCTGCTGCTTTCTCAGCTCTGGTTGAAATCGCTAAGAACAACCTGCCTGAGGACACTTCAGCTCCCAAGGCTGCCTAAGCTCTTTTAGGTCTGTCTTTCCCTAACTAACTGTTGGGGTGCGGACGCCGCCTCCCACTTTCCTGCCGCTGGGCAGGGGAGCGGGAGGCTGCGTCCTTTTTGTTGTGGTCTTACTGGGCTGGAGCGTCGGGTTGGGGCGTCGGACGGGAGGAGCGGGGCTGGGCGCACAGTGAACGTCCACCAGACTCTCGCGGTGTCTGCGCCTATAGTGGGCACAGTGAGAGTTCGGTGGGCGGACGGCGACCGGGTGGGCTTATCGTCGCTCCTTGAAGTTCCAAGGGAACTGGTTACTCCACCCAGGTGATGACCTCTTCGGCGGGTTTGCGGGTCTGGGGCCAGGGTAGTTCTTCGGCGCGGTAGCCCAGGGCCAGCATGGTAACGATGCCTTCGGTGGCGGGGTCAATGATGCCGTGCTCGGCTAGGAGTGCGTTGGCTTTCTCTGGGTTGAACCCTTCGATGGGGCAGGAGTCGAGGCCGATGAGGGCGGCTGCGCTCATCATGTTGCCCAGGGCGATGTAGGTTTGTTTGGCGGACCAGTCGAAGAGGGCGCGGTCGGTGGTGAGGCCCATGTCGTCTAGTTGGAAGGTTTTGTAGGTTTCGAGGGCCTTGGCGTGGGCCTCCGGGGTGAGATTTCGGGAGGCTAGGGAGCCTTGCATGTGGGGGCCATCGTGCTGCATGTTGCGCTTGGCAAGGAGCAGGATGAAGTGGCTTGCCCCGTCTAGTTGGCGGGCTGCACCCCAGCTGAAGGGCTTGAGGGCTTCACGAATTTCGGGGTTTTGCAGGACGACGAAGCGCCAGCCTTGTGCGCCGACGGAGCTGGGGGAGAGGCGGGCGACTTCGAGAATGTAGTTGATGTCGTCCTTGCTGATTTTCTTCTCGGGGTCGAAGAACTTGATGGCGCGGCGGCGGTGGGCTGCGTCAAGGACGAGCTGCTTAATGTTTTGGTTCTGCATGGGATGTTCCTTGAATTGTTGGGGGTATGGCTTGTTGCTCAATAAACAGGGTATCGGTTTTATTCCTTGCCTGGGTAGGCATATGGTTGATTCGTTCACTGCTTAGGGCAGGCGCGGGGTGGTTCGGTGGTATGAGATAAACCTAGCCGTGAGACAATAGAGCCTATGGATTTCAAAGAACGCCTCAGCACCCCCGTCATCATGGAAAACCCTCAGGCAGACCGTGTTAAAGATATTGCCAAGCTTGCCACTCGGGCAGCCCGCACTAAGACTGGGCATTTCCTGGTGGAGGGGCCGCAGGCCGTCCGCGAAGCTCTTAAGGCTCACCAGGTTAAGCCCTTGCTTGATGCTGTTTACATTACTGAGCGTGCTTTTGAGCGGCACCCTGATATTGCTGACCTGCTTGAAGAGGTCTATGGCAGCCCCACCCCGGAGGCTGGGCGTAAGGTCTTCATGCGTATGGTCACCGAGCCGGTGCTTGCGGCGATGGCTGAGTCTGTTAGCCCTCAGGGTATTGTTGCTGTTGCTTTCCAGAATGATATTGCCCCCTCTGATATTTGGGGTGAGGGCGCTATTAACCCTAAGCTTATTGCTGTGCTTACCCGTGTGCAGGATCCGGGTAATGCTGGCACTATTCTGCGTGCGGCGGACGCTGCCGGTGCTGACTTGATTGTTACCACCAAGGGGTCTGTGGATCTTTATAACCCTAAGGCTGTGCGATCTACCGCCGGTTCTCTCTTCCATGTGCCCGTGATCCAGGGTATTGATCTTGAAGATTTTGCTGAGGACGCCAAGGCCCAGGGCATTGGTGTGCTTGCGGCGGATGGCTATGGCCGTGTTTCTCTTGATGACTTGCAGGATGCCGCTTTTGCCTTGCGTAACGGTGTTGAGCCTCGCAAGAAGGTTAAGTATGACCTGGCTAAGCCCACCATGTGGCTCTTTGGGAATGAGGCTGCGGGTCTAAATGATGAAGAGAAGGCTGCTGCTTCTTTGCGTGTGGCTGTTCCTTTGCGTGGGGCTGCTGAGTCGTTGAATGTTGGTATGGCTGCTGGTGTGTGTCTCTTCGCTTCCTCTTTGGCTCAGAACCGTAAGGGCGACTAGTGGGGGAGGGCGCCGCTGCTGTGTACCCGGTGCAGGTGGTTGGGGCAGCTATTGTTGATTCCTTGGCTGCCCCTACCCGCCTGTTGGTGGGCCAGCGTTCTGCTCCGCCTGCGCTGGCGGGCCTCTGGGAGTTTCCTGGTGGCAAGGTTGAGCCCGGTGAAGCTTGTGAGGATGCCTTGCTGCGCGAGCTTCGTGAAGAACTCGGCATTATTGCTAGGCTCGGTGTTGAAATCACCGGCCCTCACCCCCAGGGCTGGGTGCTGAACGAGAAGGCGGCTATGCGGGTTTGGTTTGCAGAAATTGCGGACGGACGTGCCACCGCCTTGCAAGATCATTCTGAGTTGCGCTGGGTTCCGCTTGATGCCACAGCGTTGGAGCTGCCCTGGATTCCTGCTGATTTTCCTATTGTGGAGGAGATCTTGGCGGGCGTCCGCGCGTAATTTTGGGGTAAATATTCTCTCTCTGCTGAAAAGGGGTAGGTCAGGCTACGTCTAAGCGGTAGAATTAGTATGCACACTTTTTATTTTTGAAAGGCATAGAAGATGACTCAGTCACCTAACCCCAATGAATACCAGGCACCTGTCAACGCTCAAGGTGCACCCGTAAGCCCTAACGTCCAGCCTGGTTTCGACAACACCGGGTACGGCCAGCAGCCTGTAGCTCCTGACGCTGAACAGAAGCACAGCCGCTCACAGGCAGTTCTTTTAGCTACTGCTGTCGTCTATCTCCTGACCCAGTTGCTGAACTACTTCTTCACCCCCGAGGTCATTGATGTTTATGGTGAGCAGGTTGTTGTTGAAAAGAACCCCCTGCTGAGCGTAGTAAGTACGCTCATTGGTCTGGGTCTCTTTGCCCTGGTCTACGGCCTGATGGCTAAGTACAAGAAGGCCGGCCGTATCCTTGGCTACATCTTTGCCGCTATCGGTATTATCGGCGCTATCTGGCTCCTCATTGGTTCTTTGGTCTTCGCCCCCATCCTGGTAGTGGCTTACCTGCTGTGGATTGTGCTGGCCATTGTCTGGATTGTCGTCGTCTCTAACAAGTCAGTATCTTCCATCCTGCGCTAATCGCTAGCGACTACAACCCCAATGGGCCCTCCGGCAAAAGCCAGAGGGCCCATTCTTGTAAAAAGATTGTGGAGCCTGGGTAGCGAGTCCGCGGAGCTCACAAGGTAGACAAGGCCAGCACCTACCGCGCATTTGCACTAAACTAGTGTCTTGATGCCATGGGCGCGCATCAGCGCCCGTTACGCCCACAATGTGAAGAGAAGTGCACATGACTGATTCTTTGCCCGAGGTGCCTGAGAACCCCACACCCTTCCAGGTGCTGGCTAACATTCGCGCCATTCTAGAAAAAGACCCCGAGAACGGTCTTGAAACCGTCCGCGAGGCCTTCACCGCCGAATTTGAGCGCGCCCAGAAGGAAATCGCTGAGAAAACCGCTGACTTTGAAGAGCTCAAGCGCGTGCGCCTGGACTTCACCGGCGATAAGGCCAGCTTCACCCTAGCCAATAAGCAGATGCGCGATTTGCGCAAGGAGCACAAGGCTGAGGTCGGTAAGCTCATGGGCCAGGCGCGCGGACGCCTGACCAAGGCCCTTGAAGCACGCAACGCCCAGCTGGAAGAAGAGCGCGATGCCCGCATCCTAGTTGAAGAAGCAGTGGACGTCACCGCCCACACTCCTCGCCGCCGCATCGGCGGGCGCCACCCCATCAGCGTCCTACAGGAACAGATGTGCGATATCTTCGTGGGTATGGGCTGGGAGATTGCAGACGGCCCCGAACTCGAATCAGAGTGGTACAACTTCGACTCACTGAACTTCAAGCCTGACCATCCGGCGCGTGAACTGCAAGACACTTTCTTTGTGGAGCCCACCAGCGCCCACCTGATGCTCCGCACCCACACCTCACCGGTGCAGATGCGTTCCTTGCTTTCCCGCGATGTGCCCCTCTACGTGGTCTGCCCCGGCCAGGTCTACCGCACCGATGAGCTCGATGCCACCCATACCCCGGTCTTCCACCAGATTGAGGGCCTGGCGGTTGATAAGGGCCTGACCATGGCTGACCTTAAAGGCACCCTAGAGCACATGGCCCGTGCCATGTTCGGCGAAGAAGCCAAGATTCGCCTGCGCCCCAACTACTTCCCCTTCACTGAGCCTTCTGCCGAGCTAGATGTCTGGCACCCGGACGCTAAGGGCGGCCCCCGCTGGATCGAGTGGGGTGGCTGCGGTATGGTCAACCCCAACGTGCTACGAGCAGCCGGTGTTGACCCCGAAGTTTACTCAGGTTTCGCTTTTGGTATGGGCATCGAACGTACCCTCATGTTCCGCAACGGCGTCCAAGATATGCGCGACATGATTGAAGGCGACGTCCGTTTCTCACAGCAGTTCAAGATGGAGATCTAACCCATGCGCGTACCCCTTTCCTGGCTGCGTGAATACGCACCCGTCCCGGCCGACGCAAGCGCCGAAGATGTCATGGCAACCCTGGTAAAGGTTGGCCTTGAAGAAGAAGACGTTCACCGCCCCACCGACGAGCTAACCGGCCCCATCGTGGTGGGCCAGGTGCTCTCCATGGAGCCTGAAACCCATTCCAACGGTAAAACCGTTAACTGGTGCCAGGTGCGCGTTGTGCCTGAGGGCCAGCAGCAGACCCTGACCGGTAAGGGCATTGAAGAGTCCGGTGTGCAGGGCATTATCTGCGGCGCCCACAACTTCAAGCCTGGGGACAAGGTTGTAGTGACCCTGCCCGGTGCTGTGCTGCCTGGCGGTTTCGCTATCACCGCCCGCAAGACCTACGGTCATAAGTCAGCCGGTATGATTGCCTCCGTCAAGGAGCTAGGTATCGGTGAAGACCAGGGCGGTATTCTGGTGCTCTCCACCCTGGGGCTTGACCCTGAGGTTGGCACCGATGCCATGGAGCTACTCGGCCTCTATGATGAGGCAGCTGAGGTCAACGTGACCCCTGATCGTGGTTACGGCTTCTCCATTCGTGGTATCGCCCGCGAGTACTGCCACGCCACCGGCAACGATTTCGAGGACTTTGTTCTTGATCTGGCCGCTAAGGCACCTGCTGCCAACGACTCTGGTGTGCCCGTCACCCTCACCGACTCAGCCCCCATCCACGGTAAGGACGGGGCCACCCGCTTTGTGGCCCGCTCGGTCAGTGGCGTGGACGCAACCGCCCCTGTGCCCACCTGGATGTCCTCCCGCCTGCGCCTGGCGGGCGTCCGCTCCGTCTCCTTGCCGGTTGATATCTCTAACTACGTCATGCTTGAGACCGGCCAGCCCCTGCACTTCTATGATGCAGATAAGCTGGCAGGTGGCATCACCGTGCGCCGGGCAGAGGCTGGCGAGAAGCTCACCACCCTGGATGAGAAGGAACGCGAGCTCAACACCGAAGACCTGCTCATTACCGATGAGTCCGGCCCTATTGGCCTGGCTGGTGTGATGGGTGGGGCCTCCACTGAGGTCACTGACTCAACTACCCGCATCGTCATTGAAGCAGCCCGCTTCGATGAGGTTTCTATCGCCCGCACCGCCCGCCGCCACAAGCTCTCATCTGAGGCCTCCAAGCGTTTTGAGCGTGGTGTTGACCCCCAGATTCAGGCCGCTGCGGCCCAGCGCGCCGTTGACCTGCTGGTTGAACTAGCCGGTGCCAGCGCCGATGAGGGCGTAACGGACGCCGGTGGCAGCTTTACCCCCACCGTCATCTCCCTGCCCGCTGACTACACCGCAGGCCGTATCGGCATCGACTACACCCAGGAGCAAATCGTTGGTTCCCTGGAACAGATTGGTGCCAGCGTTGAGGTAGCTGAGGGCTCCTACGAGGTCACTGTTCCCTCCTGGCGCACCGACCTGGGCGCTAAGGAAGACCTGACTGAGGAAGTCGCCCGATTGGTCGGCTACGACCTGATTCCCTCCACCTTGCCTGTGGCCCCTCCTGGGCGCGGCTACACTGTCGAGCAGACCTTGCGCCGCCGGGCCCTGAACGCCCTGGCAGCCTCCGGTTTGACCGAGGTCTTTGCCTACCCCTTCGTCTCTGATGAAGATAACAACCTCTGGGCAAGCCCTATCGCCGGTGAGAAGGTGGACTCTATCCGCCTAGTTAACCCCATCTCATCCGCCCAGGGCTGGATGCGCCGCTCCCTACTGCCGGGCTTGACCGACGTTCTTTCCCGCAACCTCTCCCGCGGATTCAAGAACCTAGCCATCTACGAGACCGGCTCCGTCTTTATCCCCGGCACCCAGCTAGGTTCAGCCTCCATTCCCGGCCTGGGCGTCAAACCTGCCGATGAGGTACTAGCTGACCTGAATGCTGGCATCCCTGAGCAGCCCCGCCACATTGCCGGTCTTTTTGCTGGTGCTGAGCATGAAGAAACTCCGGGTGTGAGCGCTCGCGCCTTTGACTGGCGCGATGCCCTAGATTCTGTTCTGTTGGTTGCTGATGCTGCTGGCGTGAAGCTCACGGTTGAAAATGGTGAGCATCAGGCCTTCCACCCTGGCCGCACCGCCGTGTTGAAGGACGCTGCCGGTGAGGTTATCGCCTACGCCGGTGAGCTACACCCCAAGCTCCTGGCTAAGCTGAATCTGCCTGAGCGCACCAGTGCCTTTGAGCTCAACTTCACTGCCCTGATTGCTCAGGCTGGTGAGGCTGTGCAGGCTACCGGTATTTCTGGCTACCCGGCTGCTAACCAGGACGTTGCCCTGGTTGTTGATGCTAAGGTTCCTGCCGCGGATCTTGCTGCCGCCCTGGTAGAGGGCGCGGGCCAGCTGCTTGAGGACGTCCGCGTCTTTGATGACTACCGCGGCATCGGCATTGAAGAGGGCAAGAAGTCTCTAGCCTTTGCCTTGCGTTTCCGTGCAACTGACCGCACCCTCACCGCCGATGAGGCCTCTGAGGTTCGTGAGGCTGGTGTGGCCCTGGCCGCCGAGCGTTTCGGCGCGGTTCAGCGTGCTTAGAGGCATTAAAGCCTGGTAATAGCTAAGTGGGAATGAGCCCGGCGGATGCGCGTCCGCCGGGCTCATATGTCTTAGCAGGGGGTGATTCGGCTGAGGTTGAGGTGGGGGAGGGGACGTTTTCTTAGAGAGGGCCTGGAAAAGGCTGGGCCTTGAGAGGGCTGGCCAATTTTTTTGGGTCTGACACGGTAGAATGGACTTCCCGCCTTGTCTAGGCAATCACCCACAACCTCTGGAGATGCACCGTGAGCGATCAGCGCTACCTCGAAGATAAAGATACCTTCGACGAAAATGACCGCACCGACGACTTCTTCACCTTCTCGGAAGAAGAAGAATACTACGAGGAACCTCGCGGGCCCCTGGGCCCTAAGCTAGCCCTTGCTGGCATCATGCTGGTAGCTTCACTTCTGGCGATGCTACTGCTCATCGGTGGTGTGCGCACTTTCAACGAGGCCCGCGCCAATGAAGGCTACGAGGGGCGCTCCTGGGTGATGGCCGGCAGTTTTGAGAAGCTCACCAGCGACCTGCAAGGCGATAGCAATGTGGCCACCTATAAGGGAACGCTGCCTGATGATGCTGCTATGGCTGATAAGACCTTCGTTTCTGAGATTGCTGACCCGGTGCAGGTTAACCCCGGGTCTGCTGTTGAGTTCCGTGGTTCTCAGACGGGCACTGTGAGCGCTGATTTCCCGCAGAAGGTTGATGCCCTGCTGGTGCAGACTGATGAGAGCCATTTGACGGTTGCCCGTACTGGTGAGGCAGGTAGCTTGGTGCCGGTCACTGAGAGTACGGTGGCCTCTCAGAAGCGTAGTGCTATGTTCCGTCTGGCTGGTGCCATTCTGGTCTTTGGTGGTGGGGTTGCTGCTACTTTTATGATGATTCGTCAGCGTAAGGGCGCTGAACTGGCTTAGTCTGTTGTGGGCTTGCCTGGGCTGACTTGGGCTGGGGTGGTTTTACACTACGACACACATTGCATAAATATTTACTAGTATGTAAAAACATGCAAAGATGGTGCTATGACTATTACCGTAGCTGTCACAGGAGCCACCGGGTACGCCGGTGGTGAGATTCTGCGTCTTTTGGCCACCCACCCCCACGTTGAGGTAAAAACCGTGGCCGCCCACTCGTCCGCTGGTTCCCGACTCGGCGATCTGTCCCCCCATCTTCGCGCCTACGCCGACCTGGTGGTCACAGACACCACCGCCGAGGCCCTCAGCGGGCACGACGTTGTCTTCATGGCCCTGCCCCACGGGGCAAGTGCAGAGATCGCCGCCCAGCTACCCGAAAACACCCTGGTGATTGACGCAGGGGCAGACCACCGCCTCGACAGCGCAGAGGCCTGGGAAAAGTTCTACGGCTCAGAACACTCCGGCACCTGGCCCTACGGCCTACCTGAACTACCAGTTGGTACCGGTAAACAGCGTCAAAACCTGGCAGGTAGTAAGCGAGTTGCCGTGCCCGGCTGCTACCCCACAGCCTCCATCTTGGCCCTAGCTCCCGGCTTTGCCGCCGGTCTGCTCGAACCCAGAGATGTTGTCATTGTTGCCGCCTCAGGCACCTCAGGGGCAGGTAAGAGCCTCAAACCCCACCTGCTCTCAGCCGAAGCCATGAGCAGCATGAGCCCCTACGGGGTCGGCGGTTCCCACCGGCACACCCCCGAAATTGAAGAAAAACTCTCCCACATCGCAGGGGAAGAGGTGCAGATTTCATTCACCCCCACCCTAGCCCCCATGCCCCGCGGCATCCTCGCCACCGCCACCGCCCGCGTCCGCCCAGGTGTCACCGAGGCTCAGCTGCGGGAAGCCTGGCAGCAGGCCTACGCCGATGAACAGTTCGTGCACCTGCTCCCAGAAGGGCAGTGGCCCACCACCAAGAGCGTGCAGGGCTCCAACCACGCCGAAATGCAACTAGCCTTCGACGCACACACCGGGCGCCTTATCGTTACCAGCGTCATTGATAACCTGGCTAAAGGTACCGCCGGCGGTGCCATCCAGTCCATGAATATTGCCCTCGGGCTCCCCGAAAATGCAGGCCTACTCCAGGAAGGACTCGCACCGTGACCGACTCTATCCACCAGATTGAAGGCATCACCACCCAAGGCGTCACCTTCCCCCGTGGCTTCCGGGCAGCCGGTGTGCGCGCCGGAATCAGCGCCGTTGACGGTAAAAAGGACGTCGCCCTGGTCGTTAACGACGGGCCCGTCAAAAACGCCGCCGCCGTCTTCACCAGCAACCGTTTTGCCGCCGCCCCCGTCCTCTGGAGCCAGCAAGTTATCAGCGATGGCCGGGCGGACGCCGTCCTCCTCAACTCCGGTGGCGCTAACGCCTGCACCGGTGCCCCCGGCTTCCAAGACACCCACACATCCGCTGAACTCCTGGCCGAGCTGCTGGGCATCTCGGCCGGTGACGTCCTAGTCTGCTCCACCGGCCTCATCGGCGAGCGCCTACCCATGGACAAGCTCACCGCCGGAACCAAGGACGCCCTAGCCTCCCTAGGTGTAAGCCCCGGCTCCTCCCTGGCCGCCGCTGAAGCTATCATGACCACCGATACTGTCTCAAAGCAGGCCGCTATCGGTGTAGAAATTGAAGAGGGCGGCTACTACCTGATTGGTGGTATGGCGAAGGGTGCTGGCATGCTGGCCCCCGGTCTGGCCACCATGCTGGTTGTTATTACCACCGATGCTCTGATCTCACCTGAAAATCTTGATATTGCCCTGCGTGAAGCAGTGCGCCTGAGCTTCAACCGGGCTGACTCAGATGGGTGCATGTCTACCAACGACACCGTCATTCTCATGAGTTCTGGTGCATCAGATATTGAACCTGACCTGGGGGTCTTCACAGAAGCTCTCACCAAGGTCTGCCAAGATTTGGCTCTGCAGCTCATTGGGGATGCCGAGGGCGCCAGCCACGACATTCACGTGCGGACCCTGGGCGCAGCTAGTGAAGCGGACGCTGAAGAAGTCTCTCGGGCTGTCTCCCGCTCTAACCTCTTCAAAACCGCCATCTTTGGTAATGACCCCAACTGGGGCCGAATCCTCTCCGAGGTAGGCACCACCTCAGCTACCTTTGAGCCGGAAAACGTCAACGTCACCATCAACGGGGTGCAGGTGTGCACCGGCGGCGGTATCGGCCAAGACCGCTCCCTGGTCGATCTTGCCGCACACCGTAAGGTCACCGTCGATATTGATTTAGGTGCAGGCCAGCATGAAGCTACCATCTGGACCAACGACCTCACCCACGACTACGTGCACGAAAACTCAGCCTACTCCAGCTAACCAAAGGACCCCTATGGCAGAGCAAAAAAACGCCCACGCCCGCTTCGACACCGCCCAGCAAAAAGCGAAAACCCTCATGGAAGCCCTCCCCTGGATTCAACAGTTCCGGGGTAAGGTCATGGTCTTCAAATACGGTGGCAACGCCATGATTTCAGAGGAGTTGCGCGCCGCTTTTGCAGAAGACATGGTCTTTCTCCGCACCATCGGCATCTGCCCAGTAGTGGTACACGGTGGCGGCCCGCAGATTACCGCCATGCTGGGCAAGCTTGGTATCCACAGCGAATTTCGCGGCGGCTTGCGCTACACCACCCCCGAAGCTATGGACGTAGTCCGTATGGTGCTCACCGGGCAGGTAGCCCGCGAACTGGTCTCCCTCATCAATGCTCACGGGCCTTTTGCTGTTGCTATGAGCGGTGAGGACGGCGGGCTGCTGCGCGCTCGCCGTATCGGCACTGTAGTAGATGGGCAAGAAGTAGATCTGGGGCTGGTCGGTGAAGTTGTCGGTGTGAACACCACCGCCATCATGTCCATGATTCAAACCGGTAAAATTCCCGTCATTTCATCCATCGCCCCTGAAATGCACGACCCCGAGAAATACCCGGAACATAACCACGGCCTAGCGGGTCTTACCGGGGAAATCCTCAACGTTAATGCAGATACCGCCGCCGCAGCCGTCGCTGCAGCCCTGGGAGCTGAAAAGCTGGTCGTCCTTACCGACGTTGAAGGTCTGTACGCCAACTGGCCCCACAAAGATTCGCTGATTTCATCCTTGACCGTGAGCGAACTGCGAGCCATGCTCCCCACCCTGGTTTCGGGCATGATTCCCAAGATGGGTGCCTGCCTGCAAGCCGTTGAGCAAGGTGTTCCTCGTGCTTCTATCGTCGATGGTCGCCTGGCTCACTCGCCCCTGCTGGAAATTTTCACTGACCGCGGTATCGGCACCCAGCTCACCCCCGATAATGTCGAGGACACCCCCTGGCACCACCCAGCACCTGACTTCCAGGTCAAGCCCATCACCTATTAGGACCACTTCACTCAGCAAGGGGAAAACCATGTCTCAAGAACAACTACTGACCAACTACAAAGATGAGCTACTCGGTGTCTTCGGTGACCCCTCCCTGGTGCTGGTAGAAGGCAAGGGCTCCCGCGTCACAGACGCCGACGGCAAGGTCTACCTAGACCTGCTCGGTGGTATTGCTGTCAACGCCCTTGGCCATGCCCACCCCGCCTGGGCCCAGGCCATCAGTGAGCAAGCAGCCACCTTAGCTCACGTCTCCAACTTCTTCACCACACCCCAACAGATTTCTCTAGCTCACCGCCTGCTTGGCTACCTGGGCGCTGAGGACGGCCGCGTCTTCTTCTGCAACTCCGGCACCGAAGCCAACGAAGCAGCCTACAAGCTGGCCCGCCGTCACGGCAACACCCACGGCAAAGGCACCATCCTAGCCCTTGACCACGGGTTCCACGGCCGCACCATCGGCGCCCTCTCCTTGACCTGGAAGCCCGCCTACCGCGAACCCTTTGAGCCCCTACCTGGCGGCATCAAGCACATCCCGGCCACCCTCCAAGCCCTCGAAGAGAACCTCACCGACGATGTTGCCGCCCTCATCATCGAACCCATCCAGGGTGAGGCTGGCGTGCTGCCCCTGCCAGAAGGCTACCTAACCCGCGCCCGTGAACTCACCCGCGCCCACGGTGCCCTACTCATCGTGGACGAAGTACAAACCGGTATGGGCCGCACCGGCCGCTGGTTCGAGCACTCCCGCGAACTCACCGGCACCAACCTGCCCGATGCCATCACCCTAGCCAAAGGCCTAGGCGGCGGCTTCCCCATCGGCGCCATGATCGTCACCGGTGAAGAGAACACCCGCACCCTCCAAACAGGCATGCACGGCACCACCTTCGGCGGCAACCCCCTAGCCACCGCAGCCGCCACCGCAACCCTAGCCACCATCGAAGCAGAAGGGCTACTAGAGGCAGCAACCGACCGCGGCTCTACCTTCCGGGCAGCCATCGAAAAAACAGGGGGTGTAGAAGAAACCAGGGGAGCGGGCCTACTCATCGGCATCGTCCTAACCGAAGAAACCACCCAAACCGGTGCCCCCCTCGCCCCAGCCTTCGTAAGCACAGCACGAGAAGCCGGATTCATCGTCAACGCCCCCGATACTCGCACCATCCGCATCGCCCCAGCCCTGACCATCACCGATGAAGAACTGGCCAAATTTGCTGAAGCCTTCCCCACCATCCTGGCTCAAGCCCGTCAGCAGTAGAAACACCCCCACCCCTAGGAGAACACCGTGGTACGCCACTTCCTCAAAGACACCGACCTCACCCCCGACGAACAAGCCCAGGTACTTGACCTAGCCGCCTCCATGAAAGCTGACCGCTACGGCTACAAGCCTCTAGCAGGGCCCCAGACCGCCGCCGTCATCTTCGACAAAACCTCAACCCGCACCCGCTTCTCCTTCCACGCAGGAATTGCAGAGCTCGGCGGCAACCCCCTCATCGTCAACCCCGGCGAAGCCCAACTCGGCCACAAAGAGACCATCTCAGATACTGCCTCCGTCATCTCCCGCATGGTCTCCACCATCGTCTGGCGTACCTACGCCCAAGCCGGCCTGGAAGAAATGGCCCAGCACTCCCGCGTACCCGTCATCAACGCCCTCTCCGACGACTACCACCCCTGCCAGATCCTGGCCGATCTGCTCACCATCCGCGAGCACAAAGGCGACCTCACTGGCCTGACCATGGTCTACCTGGGGGATGCAGCTAACAACATGGCCAACTCCTACCTCCTAGGCGGGGCCACCGCCGGAATGCACGTGCGCATCACCGGCCCAGAAGGCTACCTGCCCGCAGACTCCGTCGTCGCAGAAGCAGAAGAACGCGCAAAGGAAACCGGCGGATCAGTCCTGGTGACCACCGACCCCGACCAGGCCCTTGCCGGTGCGGATGTCGTCATCACCGACACCTGGGTCTCTATGGGCCAAGAAGACGAAAAAGAAGCCCGCGCCCAGGTTTTCAAACCCTACACCGTCAACACCGAAGCCATGAACAAGGCAGCAGAAGGCGCCATCTTCCTCCACTGCCTACCTGCCTACCGCGGCTACGAAGTCACCGCCGACGTCATCGACGGGCCCGCCTCCGTCGTCTTTGACGAAGCCGAAAACCGTCTTCACGCCCAAAAAGCCCTCATGGCCTTCCTGCTCGCCGAGTCCAACCTCGCCACCGACGTCCGCACAGCTCTCTAAGACACCAGGCACCAGAAAAAGAGAAGAAACAATGGCGATCCCCTCCACCAAAACCGCGCGTCAGGCCCGCATCATCGAGGTTCTTCAAACCCACCGTGTGCGCTCGCAGGCTGAACTGGCTAAGCTGCTCACCGATGACGGGCTCAAGGTGACTCAGGCGACCCTTTCGCGTGACCTGGTGGAAATTGGGGCTGAGCGTGTGCGCGATGAAAAGTCAGGGCTGATCTATGCGGTGCCTAACCACCCGGTGCGTCGTAGTACTCAAGAAGGCCCCGATGCCCGCCTGGTTTCTCTCTTCAAGGAGTTGTTGGTGACCGCAGAGGCCTCAGCTAACCTGGTGATTTTGCGGACCCCGCCGGGTGCGGCCCAGTTCTTGGCCTCGGCTATTGACCAGGCTGGTTTAGAACCCCTGCTGGGAACGATTGCCGGTGACGATACTGTCATGGTCATTGCCCGTGATCCGCAGGGAGGCGAAAAGGTAGCTGCCCTCTTCCTAGAATGGGCGGCATAGGTTAGAGAAGTGAATATGAGGGCGGGCTACCTCTGTACGGTAGCCCGCCCTTGGTGTGTGCGAAGCCGGGATTTATGCGAAGAGCTGCTTCATCTCTTCAAGGTTGAAAAATTCTGCTACGTCAGCTGGGGTCTGGCTTCCTAGCGTTTCGTCAGCACCTGCATCCAGGAGCATGCGGGCGATGGGCAGGTTGTTGCGGAAGGTGGCGCAGACCAGGGCGGTTTGGCCTCGTTCGTTGAGACGGTCCAGGTCGGCGCCTTCGTTGATGAGTAGCTGTACCAGCTCTGAGTGTTTGTGGTAGGCGGCCAAGATGAGCAGGGTGTCGCCCTTGGCGTTGGTGAGGTCAACGGGTACGCCCTGGTCGAAAAGGGACTTGAGGGCTATCGGTTTGTTGTCCCGTGCCAGGTCGAAGACCGAGTTAAGAAAGTCAATGTCTTGTTCGGTCAGAGTGTGGTTCGCATCTGTCATATCTTCACTTTCTCAGAAGTCGGGTCTTTTTAGCAACCCTGTCTAGACCTATAGGGTGCTTATCCCTACCCTGGGAGCTTTCACCGAGAGGTGTTAAGCGGTCAGGTATGAAAGAATAGGCAGGGTCAGCTAGGCCCGTCAGGAAAGGCACCCTGTGAATACCCAGCACTCCCAGCACTCCCAGCACACTGCAGACTCTTCACCCCAGCACAATCTAGCGACCCTCCTTGCTGCCCGCGCTGATTCGGACCGCACTGCCCTGACCTGGGCCGGTGGCTCCTTGAGCTACCAGCAGCTGGTCACGGCGGTAGGTGCTGCCCGCACCTGGCTGGGGGAGCGAGGCCTCACCCCTGGCGATAGGGTAGCTTTGGCCCTGCCGAATGTGCCGGCCATGGTGAGCCTCTACTATGGTGCCCTGTCTTTGGGGGCGGTAGTGGTGCCCATGCACCCGCTGCTATCGGCGCGTGAAGCTGCCTACCAGGTGCAGGACGCTGGCGCCCGGCTTCTGGTGGCAGCCGCCGGTACGCGCGTGGGCCAGGAAAGCGAGCAGATTCGTGAAGAGGTGGGGCCGCAGCTGGCCGTTCAGGTGCTTTCTGCCGATGCCATGTTCGATAGGGACGCCCCGGCACAGCAGGCCTGGGAGCCCTCCCCTGTGCGGGCCCAGACCCCTGCGGTTATTCTTTACACATCGGGAACTACTGGTGCCCCTAAGGGGGCTACCCTTACCCACGCTAATATGCTCTCTAACGCCCTGACCTGCGCAGATGTTTTCGGTTTCACCGCAGATGACGTAATCTTTGGGGGCCTTCCGCTCTTTCACGCCTTCGGGCAGACTGTATCGATGAATGCGGTACTGGCAGCAGGCGCCGCTATCGCCCTGCTGCCTCGTTTCACACCGGGTGGGGCCGCCCAACTGTGCGCCACAGCCGGGGTCACAATTTTTGCTGCGGTTCCTACCATGTATGGTGCCCTGGCCAGCTACCTGGGCACCGACCCGGCCTTGGCGCACCGTCTGAAGGGGCGTGTCCGCTTCGGTATCTCAGGTGGTGCAGCCTTACCGGCCTCTGTACACGCCGATATTGAGCGCCTGGTAGCCTGCCCTATCTATGAGGGGTATGGGCTGAGCGAAACAGCGCCGGTTGTCTCTTTCAACCGGGCTGAGTACGGCCTGGTCATTGGTTCTGTGGGCAGGGCCCTGCCCGGTGTGGAGGTCAAGGTCGTCGATGAAGAGGGGCAGCCCTTAGCTACGGGTGAGGCCGGTGAACTGTGGGTGGCTGGGCCTAATGTTATGGCCGGTTATTGGGGCCGCCCTGAGGCTAGCGCTGCGGTGCTCAAGGGTCGCTGGTTTGCCACCGGTGATATTGCTCGACTCGATGAGGAGGGGAACATCTTTATTGTTGACCGGCTTAAAGACATGATTTTGCGTAACGGTAACAGCGTCTACCCGCGGGAAATTGAGGACGTTCTCTACACTAACCCTGCCCTCCAGCTGGTGGCTGTAGTGGGTCAGCCCTCAGATGTGGTGGGTGAAGAAATCGTGGCGGTGGTGGTGCCTCGCCAACCCCTGGATGCTGCGCAGCAGGCTGAGCTGATCGCCTCCTTAGATCAGCTAGCTCGCCAGGAACTTGCAGCCTATAAGTACCCGCGCCGCTACATTTTTAAGGAAGAGCTACCCTTGGGCCCGACCGGCAAGATTCTTAAGCGGGTGTTGGCTGAGGCTCTCACCCAGGAGTCCTAGGTAAGAGCCTCTACTAGTTTTGGTGAGCCTACGGGGCTAGTTGTGCCCGGCGGGATTGCATGGAGGCTGAGAGCGAGGCACCGAGCAGAATCATGCGGAAGGTACGCTCTGCTGAGTCTGTTAGGAGCTCTTCACCATTGACGAGGGCATCTTCAAGGTCCATGGGCAGGGGAATAATCGAGGCAAAAGCGTCGATACCGGCATCGTGCACACGGTAGGCCTTTTTGCCAATGGAACCAGCTAAGGCGAGTACCGGGGCGCCTGATACCTGGGCGCGGGAGGCGATTTCTGCTGGTACCTTGCCCTTGGGGGTTTGAAAGTCGATGGCGCCTTCTGCGGTGACCACCAGATCTGCCCGGCGGATTTCTTCGTCCAGGTTGATACCTGCTAAACCAGAATCGATCAGGGCCTCAAAGCGCGGGGTGAGCTCTGCACCGATGAAAGCTAAACCAGCGCCCAGGCCGCCGGAGGCGCCGGTACCTGCCCCGGTGCGGAAGTCCACATAGAGTTTGCCGTCGGTCATGTTCTGGTAGGTTTCTTCCAGCAGATCTGCCCAGTGGGTGAGGGCCTGATCGAGCTGTTCGACCTGCTCTGGGGTGGCCCCCTTCTGCGGGCCAAAGACGCGGGCAACTCCCTGAGGGCCGGTAAGAATATTGTGTTGGTTCAGTGCAAGAACAATCCTCACCTGAGAAAGGCGGGGGTGCAGGCCGGAGTAGTCGATGGATGCTGCTTCAGCCAGGTGGGCCCCGCCTAGGGGTATCTCTTCCCCGGCCTCGTTGAGGATGCGAGCGCCTAAGGCTGAGAGGGCACCTGCACCACCATCGGAGGTGCCTGAGTCCCCGCAACCTACTAGTACGGTGTGTACGTCCTCCTGATCCAGTGCTGCTGCGATGAGTTGGCCTACCCCGTAGGTGGTGGTTTCAGCGGGGTTGCGTAAATCCTTGGGTACCAGGGACAGGCCGGCTGCTGCTGCCATTTCGACGACAGCAACGCCTTCCTGTGCCCCGCCGAGTAAGGCGTAGTGGGAGCGAACTTCTTGATTCACTGGGCCGGTGACTTTGGTGTGGATCAGTGTGCCGCCGGTTGATTTTGCCAGCATTTTGGCGGTGCCTTCTCCGCCGTCGGGAATGGGCATGGTGACGGTGTTGACGCCGGGGATGACGCGGCGGATACCGGAGGCGATAGCATCGGCTACAACGTCTGCTTCAAGGGAACCCTTGAACCCAGAGGGGGCAATGAGGATGCGCTGAGGGATAGAGGTAGTCATGGTCTTTCTCCTTATGTGGTGTTGTTTAGAGGTAGAGGGGTAGGCCAAGGGCTGGCCAGATATAGAAGGCAAATCCGGCAATGAGTGCTGCATGAAGCGGCGCCAGCCAGGCCGAAAGTTTGAGGAGGTCTGCTGGGGTATAGGTGGGGTGCCCGTCGATGGAGGCGAAAAGGGCAACTGGTTTGGCGCTGGAGGTCAGGGTGTGGCAGAAGCCTGCGGCTGCGGTTGAGATGAAGGCTGCTGCGACCGGGTTGACGCCCAGGGGGATGGCGGCAGTGATGATGAGGGGCACTAGCACAGCTGAGCGGGCAGAGCGGGACTGGATGACCAGGTGGGCCACCGTGGAGAGGGCAATAACGAGAAGGACGAAGGCTGCTGCTCCGCTGCGTCCTAGCCCGGCAACTGGGGCGAAGATTGATTCTGCGAGCCAGGTTGCTGCCCCTGATTCTGAGAGGGCGGTACCGATTGCCAGGGTGGTGGCCATAAAAATGAGCATGGGCCAGGGGGCTTTTTTGAGGGCTGCTGCTAGTTTGACTGATCCGAAGTGGGGGGCGCTGGCAGCTAGGGCACCGAGGATGGCAACAATCACTGGGTCTACCCCGTGGATGGTTTCGGTGCACCAGAGCAAGATGGCAAGAAAGAGCACTAGCGCCATGTTTTTTTCCGCTGGGGTAAGTGCGCCTTGTACCGGGGTTGCATCGTCGGTTTCGAAGTCTGTTATATCGATTTGGAGCTTGGTGGGGGCATCATCTTTGGTGGGGAAGAGCAGGAAGACTAGCTCAGTGACTAGGAGTGAGGCGAGCAGGCCTAGGCCTGAGCCTAGTATCATCCACTGTAGAAAGCCGATGGTTTCTAGCCCGTAGGCTACCAGGATTTCTGCGGTGACGAGGTGGGCACCTGCGCCGATAAAGCTGGCAACGGCTGAGACCAGGATGGTGGAGGGAGCTAAGATGCCTAGGGCCTTGACGAGTTTGGGGCGGTCGGGCATGGCGTCGGCCACGGCCAGGTAGATGGGCAGGGCGAGGGCTGCCCGCCCGGAGGGGGAGGGCACCAGGTAGACGGTGAGGAAGAGGGCTAGGTTGTAGAGGTGGGCTAGTTGGCGCGGTGTTCGGGCTAGGGATACGAGCCTGGCGGTGAGGCGGCGGGTGAGGCCTGAGGCGGTAAGAGCTTGAGCCATCACTACGGCTGCTACCAGTAGCCAGACTGCGCTAGTTCCTAATGAAGCGGTGAACTGGTCGGTGCTGATGATGCCTGTTAGGACCAGGGCGACTGCTGCTGCGAGGGAGATATAGGTGTCTGAGAGGGGGCTAAAGACCCAGGCCCAGATGGCGAGGGTGAAGATGGCTAGGGTGAGGGCACCTTCTAGGGTGAGTTGTGATGAGGTGAGCCCGGTCAGTGCGGTGGCGGTGATGAGCAGTACGGCAATGAAGAAGGATGCCAGGAGTTTACCGGTGATGAAGCTGGGTTTGATGATTGTTAGTGGCGCGGTATCGGTAGCCGGTTGAGGGTTAGGTGCGGTGGTGGATGTGTAGAGAAGTTTCATACGAATCGGTAGCCTGCCCCTCGAACGGTCACGATGTAGTCTTCGCCAATTTTTTTGCGGAGGGCGCGGATGTAGACGTCGACGATGTTGGAGTTGGGGTCAAAGTCCATGCCCCATACTTGCCCTAGGAGTTGCTCCCGGGAGAGCACCTGGTTTTTGTGGCGCATGAAGGTTTCTAGTAGGGAGAATTCGCGGCTGGTGAGTTCGGTGCTGGCCCCTGTGATGGTGACTTGGCGGGTGAGTACGTTGAGGATGAGGTCGCGGTGGGTGAGTGTGGATGCGTTGGTTTCTTCTCGGCTGGTGTCGAGTAGGCGTAGGCGGATGCGGGCTAGGAGCTCTGCGAATTGGAAGGGCTTGGTCATGTAGTCGTTGGCGCCGTTTTCGAGTCCTTCGAGGGTGTCTGAGACGGAGTCGCGGGCGGTGAGCATGATGATGGGTGTGGTGATCCCTTCAGCTCGTAGGGATTTCATGATGGTGAACCCGTCCATGCCGGGCAGCCCTACATCGAGGATGATTAGGTCGAAGTCGCTGACTTTGGCGAGGGCGTAGGCGGAGCGGCCTTCGTCGATCAGGGTTGAGGTGTAGCCGGCTGATTTGAGGCCTTTGACAATGAAGGATGAGATGCGTGGGTCATCTTCAACGATCAGGATATGGCTCATGGCGGTGTTTCTTTCTGGTGGTGCGGTTGGTGTGGAGGCTTTTTATTTAGTCCAGCTGGGGTAGCGTACGCTGGAGATGTTCTCTGCTAGGGGGTCGGTGTCGTCCTTGCCGCTTTCGGTAGCGGGCTCTGCTGGGAGGCTGATGCCGAAGATAGCTCCGATCTTGTTATCTGGTTGGGCTATCCAGACTGAGCCGCCGTGGGCTTCTGCAATGGAGCGGACGATGGCTAGCCCTAGTCCGGCGCCTACGGAGTGTTTCTTGGCGGTGGCGGGGTTTTTGGCGTTGTTGCGTTTGAAGCGTTCGAAGAGGGTGGCGGCGTCTTCTTCGCTGACGCCGGGGCCTTGGTCGCGTACCCAGAGTTTGAGTTCTCGTTTTTTGCCGGTGTCTTCGAAGGCTGAGCCGATGGAGATGGTGGTTCCTTCGGGGGAGTATTGGGCGGCGTTGGCGCAGAGTTGTACGAGGGCTTGGGTGATGCGCTGTTCGTCGAGGTTTACTTCGCCTTCTGCGATGTCTGAGATCATCCAGCGGTGGTCGGTAAAGGCCTGAACTTTTGAGTCGAGGGTAATCATGAGGTCTGCGACGTCAACGGGGTGGGGTGAGACGAAGTTGGGGCGTTCTGATTTGGCGAGGGTGAGTAGGTCGGCGACGATGCGTCCCATGCGTTCTAGTTCGTCGTCTACTAGTTGGAGGGTTTGGTCTTGTTCTTCGGTGCGGTCCATGAGCTCAAGGTGGCCGCGGACGATGGTGATGGGGGTGCGCAGTTCGTGGCTGACGTCGTCCATAAATTGGCGTTCGATCATGGCTGATTCCTCTAGTCGGTCGAGCATCTGGTTTGAAGGTGTGGCCCATGGCTGCTACATCGTCGTCGCCTTTGACGGCGACTCGGCCTGAGAAGTTTTTGTCGTTGATTTCTTGGGCGACTGCGCGCAGGCTGCGGATGGGTTTGGTGATGCGTCCTGCAACGAGCCAGGCGATGAGTATGGTGGCTGCTAGCCCACCGAGGCCTACCCAGATCATGGTGATGATGGTGTGTTGGACTTCGTCGAGTTCGGGTTGGATGTATTCGACCACGATAAGGTGGCCGGTGTGTGCGCCGGTGTCGGTGGTGAGGTTGATTTCGACTGTGCCCCAGTGGACGGGGCCAGCTGGGGTTTGGGCGATCCCGGAGGTTCTATTGTTGCTGGTGATGGTAGTTAGTAGGTCCCTGTCGTGGTGGAGGCGGTAGCCGCTGTTGTCGGCGAACTGTTCTTGTTCGTCGATGAAGATCACTTGTTGGGGTGTGATTCCGATGAGTTGTTCGCTGTGGCCGGTGTATTGGCGGGAGACGAAGGCTGTGAGTAGCTGGTTGAGGTCTTCGAAGGGTGCTGCGGTGGTGGGGTCTACTCCGATTTCAGCGAAGTTGCGGAACTCTGAGATTTCGCTTTCTGCACTTGCTGCGGCGTTGGATCCTACTTCGCTGATGAGGATTTCTCGCACTGTAAAGATGAGCCCGGTGATGATGAAGGCTGTCACTAGGACCATCCAGGCAACGATGCGAAGCCGGACTGAGCCTGTGCGCTGGCCTTGGGTGCCAGAGGGATGTGCTCTGCGGTGTTTGGGGTGGAGCTTGCGGAGGGGGTTAGTCATCGTCGCCATCGTCATCGAGTTCGTAGTCATCGTCTATGTCATCGTCATCATCTGCCGGTGCGGGGGCCGGTGCTGGGGGCTGTTCGATGATGGCGGGGGCGGGCGCGTGTTCAACTACCGGGGGTGCGGGGGCTTCGACCATGGTGGGTACCTGGTCTATGAGCTGGGTTGTACCTGCTGCCTCTTCGGGGGCGGCTTCTTAGGTGGGGGCAATGTGCTCAGTGACGGGTGCTGTTGCTGGCTGTGAGGCTGGATCCTGGTTCTGTGCTGATGGTGTAGCAGAGGGGGTGGCAGATGAGCTTGGGGAGCTGGTGCGGTCTAGGACGATGGGGGCTGTTTCTTCCCCTAGTTGGCCTTGGAAGCTGATGAGAAGGGCGAGGGCAGCTACCGTCCCGACAGCTGCTAGGAGCAGAGTTCCGAACATGTATTTCTTGAGCATGTTTCTAGTGTGTCAGCTGTCTTTAAAAGTTCTGTGAGTCTCTCATTAAGGTTTTTTCATGTTGGGGTGGGTGTTTCTCTTGCTGGTTGTGTGTGAGCGCGCGATGATAGTAAGCGGGTATCACTAACCGATACATTTTGTATAATTATGTCTGAGTGTGCATAATTATTTATAGAACCTGCGGGAACACCCCGCCCCTGAACGCCACATATCAAGGAGCACCATGAAAGAGCGTATCGTCCTAGCCTACTCAGGCGGTCTCGACACCTCCGTCGCCATCGGCTGGATCGGCGAAGCAACCGGCGCAGAAGTTATCGCCGTTGCCGTTGACGTAGGGCAGGGCGGCGAAGACCTGGAAACCATCCGCCAGCGCGCCCTAGACTGCGGTGCCGTTGAAGCCTACGTTGCAGATGCCCGCGATGAATTCGCCAACGACTACTGCATGCCCGCTCTCAAGGCCAACGCCCTCTACATGGACTCCTACCCCCTGGTATCGGCTGTCTCCCGCCCCGTCATCACCAAGCACCTGGTAGCTGCCGCCAAGCAGTTCGGTGCTACTACCGTTGCCCACGGCTGCACAGGTAAGGGCAACGACCAGGTCCGTTTCGAAGTTGGCATCCAGACCCTGGGCCCTGACCTCAAGTGCATCGCACCTGTGCGCGACCTAGCTCTGACCCGCGAGAAGGCTATCGACTACGCAGAGAAGAACAACCTGCCGATCGTCACCACCAAGAAGAACCCCTTCTCTATTGACCAGAACGTCTGGGGCCGCGCGGTTGAAACCGGCTTCCTCGAAGACATCTGGAACGGCCCCACCAAGGACGTCTACGACTACACCGACGACCCCACCTTCGCACCCACCCCCGACACCGTGGTCATCTCCTTCAAGGAAGGTATCCCTGTTGCTATTGACGGCCAGGCTGTTACCCCCCTTGAAGCTATCGAAATCATGAACCGTCGCGCAGGCGCCCAGGGCATCGGCCGCATCGACATCGTTGAAGACCGCCTGGTCGGTATTAAGTCCCGCGAAATCTACGAGGCTCCCGGTGCTATGGCCCTGATGGCTGCTCACAAGGAACTTGAAAACGTCACCATCGAGCGTGAGCAGGCCCGCTTCAAGAAGATTGTTGGCCAGCGCTGGACCGAACTGGTCTACGACGGCCAGTGGTTCTCACCGCTGAAGAAGTCCTTGGACGCCTTCATCAACGACACCCAGAAGATGGTCAACGGCGATATCCGCATGGACCTGCACGGTGGCCGCGCCGTAGTCACCGGCCGCAAATCAGAGACTTCCCTCTACGACTTCAACCTGGCCACCTACGATGAAGGTGACTCCTTCGACCAGTCCATGGCCCGCGGCTTCATCGAGCTCTTCGGCCTCTCATCCAAGGTCGCTTCAGCCCGCGACCAGCGCCTGGGCCTCTAAACCCAGCCTTGCTTCAGCCGCCCCACCCCGCGCGTCCTCGCCCACCTCTAGGGTAAGGACGCCGGCGGGCGGCTTTTGCCGTATATTCCCCACGATTTTCTCAACTCCGCAAAGGTAAAAACATGTCAGCTGAAAAGCACGGTACCAATGACGGCGCTCTATGGGGCGGACGCTTCGCAGGCGGCCCTTCTGAGGCGCTCGCTGCCCTGTCGAAGTCAACCCAGTTCGACTGGCGTCTGGCTCCTTATGATATTGCTGGTTCTCGCGCTCATGCGCGGGTGCTGGCGAAGGCTGGTCTGCTCACTGAGGATGAGCTGACCGGTATGATTGCTGCCCTAGACCAGCTTGAAGCTGATGTGCGTTCTGGTGCTTACACCCCGGCTGAGTCGGATGAGGATGTGCACGGTTCCCTGGAGAAGGGGCTGATTGAGCGTGCTGGTGCCGATTTGGGTGGTAAGTTGCGTGCGGGCCGTTCCCGTAATGACCAGATTGCTACTTTGGGTCGCATGTATCTGCGTGACCATGCTTCTATTATTGCTGCTGGTGTGATGAGCACTATTGATGCTTTGATTGCCCAATCTGAGGCTCACCCTTACGCGCCTATGCCTGGCCGTACTCATTTGCAGCATGCTCAACCTGTTTTGCTTTCCCATCAGCTTCTGGCTCATGCGTGGGCTCTTTCTCGTGACCTTGACCGCCTGCTGGATTGGGATAAGCGCGCCGCTGTTTCTCCTTACGGTTCTGGTGCGCTTGCTGGTTCTTCCTTGGGGCTAGACCCTGAGGCTGTTGCCGCTGATTTGGGTTTCAACTCTGCAACCCACAATTCGATTGATGGCACTGCTTCTCGTGACGTCTACGCTGAGTTCGCCTGGATTGCGGCCATGATTTCGGTGGATCTTTCTCGTATCTCTGAGGAGATTATTCTCTGGGCTACTAAGGAATTCTCTTTTGTGACCTTGCATGATTCTTTCTCTACTGGCTCGTCGATTATGCCGCAGAAGAAGAACCCTGATATTGCTGAGCTGGCTCGTGGTAAGGCTGGCCGCCTGATTGGTGATCTTACCGGTCTGCTGGCTACTCTTAAGGCTTTGCCCTTGGCTTATAACCGTGATTTGCAGGAAGATAAGGAGCCGGTCTTTGATGCTATTGACCAGTTGGAGGTTCTGCTGCCTGCTGTTTCGGGCATGATTGCTACCTTGACTTTTAACACTGACCGTTTGGCTGAGCTTGCTCCTCAGGGCTTTGCTTTGGCCACGGACGTTGCCGAGTGGCTGGTGCGCGAGGGTGTGCCTTTCCGTGTGGCTCATGAGCTGGCTGGTGAGGCTGTGCGCGTCTGCGAAGAGAAGGACTGTGAGCTGTGGGATCTATCGGATGAGGATTACCTGGCTATTTCACCGGCTTTGCATGCGGGTGTGCGTGATGTGCTGACTGTTGAGGGTTCTTTGAATTCTCGCAGCGCCCAGGGCGGTACTGCACCGTCTGCTGTTGCCGCCCAGTTGGCTGCGCTTAAGAGTGAGCTTGAGCCTGCTCGTGCTTTTGCTGCCCGCCCCCAGGTCATCAGCTAGGGTCGAGACATGGTTAAGTCCCTTGATTCTTCTTTGCCTCTTGCGCAGCAGATTCCTGCTGCTTGCGCGCAGATTCAGGACTTCCCTAAGGAGGGTATTCTCTTCTACGATGTTACGACCTTGTTCGCGAACGCGCAGGTTTTTCGTGCTTCTATGGAGGAGCTGGCTCAGCGTTTTGAGGGGCAGTTCGATATTGTCGCTGGTGTTGAGGCGCGCGGCTTTTTGATGGCTTCAGCTATCGCTTATATTGCTGGTACTGGCGTCATGACCGTGCGTAAGGCAGGTAAGTTGCCGCGCGATACCTATATGAAGGAATACTCTTTGGAGTATGGTCAGGCTGCGATTGAGATTCATAAGGACGATATCCCGGCCGGTTCGCGGGTGTTGATTGTTGATGACTTGTTGGCTACTGGTGGCACTCTTGAGGCTGCTACCCGCCTGATGGAGATGGCTAACTTGCAGGTTGCTGGTATCGGTGTGCTGTTGGAGTTAGATGGCCTGGGCGGACGCGGGCTGCTGGCCGGTCACCGCTTGGAGGCTTTGTCTCTGGTGGCTGAGTAGAGGCTGGCCCGCTCATAGCACCCCTGTTTTTATGCGTAGTAAGCTTTTTGTTTCCTGCACTACCGTTGCGCTGTTCGGTTTGGCTGCCTGTGGTTCTGACGGCGGTCAGGCCGAATCTAGCGAATCACCAACTACTGAGGTGACTAACTCAGTAACCGCATCGGTGTCTAATCTTCTGCAACAGCTGTAGCTACCGAGCCAGCCAGTACATCGGGCTCCTTCGGCTGTGGCATCACTATGGGAGGGCTCAGCGTAGTATGCGAGACAACGTCTCAAAGCACCGCGCTTGATGTTGGCACCGTTATTAACTTCAACGGAGTCTCCTGCCAAGCTGTTTCTGCCGATTCCATCACGTGCATTGGCACTGATGGCGCAGGTTTCACCATTTCACCTGATGGAGTGACCCAGCCCTAGCAGCATTTCTGAGCGGACGGCCGCCCTCCCTCGATAGGGGAGAGGGCGGGCGTCCTTTCTTTTTGTCAGGCTGTGCAGGTAGAATGGAGGGCTTGAATTTTCCGCGATGAAGGGTTCCCTCTTGACTGAGAACACAACCGCAACCGGTGAGCAGACTGCCGCTGAAAAAGCCTACGAGGCTCAGCTGGTGGGTGAACGAGCCTATGTGGGTAGGCTCTATGCCCGCCTTGATGAGCTGCGAGAGATTAATGAGAAGAAGCTCAAGAGCACCCGCAAGAATCAGGCTGTCGGTAGTCACCAGAACCGTTCAGAGCGTGATGCTTACGCCCAGCATTATGAAGACCGCCTGGCCCAGTACAATGCGGTTGACCACCGTCTAGCTTTTGGCCGCCTTGACCTTGATGATGAGGCGATCCGCTATATTGGCCGTATCGGTCTTGCTACTGAAGAGCACGAGCGTCTACTCATTGACTGGCGTGCCCCTGAGGCTGGCACCTTTTATCAGGCTACTGCGTTCAACCGGCAGGGTGTGCGCCGCCGCCGTCATCTGATGCTAGAGCGCCGCGAGGTCACCGGTTTTGAGGATGACGTTCTTGATTCAACCTTGCTTGATGAGGGCGAGGAGAACCTGCACGGTGAGGGGGCCCTGCTGGCGGCTCTTAACCGTAAGCGCACCGGCCGTATGGGTGATATTGTGGCGACAATTCAGGCAGAGCAGGACGCCATCATCCGCGCTGATCTGGCAGGGGTGCGCGTGGTGCAGGGCGGCCCTGGTACCGGTAAGACTGCTGTGGCTTTGCACCGTGCAGCTTATCTGCTCTATACCTTCCGCGAGCGTCTGAACAATGCGGGTGTCCTGGTAGTTGGCCCTTCTGCCTCTTTCATGTGGTACATCGAGCGGGTGCTTCCTTCTTTGGGTGAGACTGGTGTGGTTATGTCTTCTCTGGCTACCTTGTACCCCGGTATTAAGGCTGTGCCCGAGGCTGACCCGGCTGTCGCCAAGATTAAGGGCGATCTGCGTATGGCTGAGGTTATTAAGAAGGCTGTGGCTGACCGTCAGAAGGTGCCGGCTCAGCCCGTAAAAATGTATGTGGATTCCACCGCTATTGAGCTGACTCCTGGCATGGTTAAGCACGCTCGTGGCACTGCGCGCTCTACCGGCAAGCCCCATAACGAGGCCCGCGAAACTTTTGTGAAGGTGTTGCTGAAGGAGCTGACGCACCAGCTTAACGAGAAGCTGGATGCTGCTGCCGGTCACGCGGTTGACCGCCCCTACCTGGAAGATGACGTACGAGCCTCCATGGATGTCCGCCGGGCTGTTAATCTTGCCTGGATGCCTCTGTCCCCTGAGACTCTAGTGCGCTCGCTTTTTTCTAAGCCGGAGTATCTGCGTAGTGCGACTGTGGGCGTCCTGACGGATGCTGAACGTGATGCTTTGGCGCGCGCCGCTGATCTGCCCTTTACTGAGTCTGATGTGCCTTTGCTGGATGAGGCTGCTGAATTGTTGGGTGATTTTTCTAAGGTTGCTGGTGCTGGGGCTGTTGCCCGTGCTGAGGCTGCCCACCAGGCGAATCTTGAGAATGCTCGTAAGGCCCTTGAGAATGTGGATCAGCAGTTGGCTGATATGGGTGTGGACGGTGTAGTAACCGCCGAGCAGATTGCTGAGCTGAATGAGGAGCGCGGCGAGCGTATGACCGCTGCCCGTGCTGCGCAGATTGACCGCACCTGGGCTTATGGGCATGTGGTGGTTGATGAGGCTCAGGAGCTGTCACCTATGCAGTGGCGTCTGCTCATGCGTCGGTGCCCTATGAAGTCTTTTACGATTGTTGGCGATATTGCGCAGGCTTCTTCTGCAGCGGCTTCACAGTCGTGGGCGCAGGCGCTTGAACCTTTTGTGGGGGAGCGTTTTACCTTAGATGAGCTGACGGTCAATTATCGTACTCCTGCCCAGATTTCGGATGCGGCGGTGGCGGTTGCTCGTGCTGCTGGCCTGGATATTTCTGCCCCGCGTGCTGTGCGCGAGGGCAATTGGGCGCCGTCTGCTCGTATTGTGGGGCAGGACGGGCTCTACCCGGCTGTGGTGGCTACGGTCAGTGAGGAGCTGGAACAGGGCGCCGGTGGCCTCATTGGTGTGATTGTTAGTGAGGAACGCTACCGCGAGACTGCCCTAGCGATTGCTGCTCAGCATCGGGGCAAGCTGGGTACTTCGGCTTCTGCCCTGGAGCACCAGGTGCTGATTCTGACTCCGTGGGAGGCTAAGGGCCTTGAATTCGATACTGTGATTATCGTTGAGCCTAATGATTTGGTGCGCGCGGCCAATGGTTCGGTGGGTGATTTGTATGTTTCTATGACCCGCCCCACCCAGCGTTTGTATCTCTTGGCTTCCAGTGAGTTGCCGGCCGGTATTGAGGTATCTGCTTAGTAGCAGTCTGGTACGGTGGTGCATGGTAGATGTACCGATTTTTTATAAGAAACTAGTCAGGAGTAACCGTGTCTGAAGAGACTCTTGCAGCTCAGCACAACGACGATTCCTTTGAGAATATCTGGCAGGAATTGAAGTGGCGTGGTTTTGTGCACGTCAGTACCGATGAAGAAGCCCTTGAGAAGGCGCTGGCTGAAGAGACTGTGAACTTCTATATCGGTTATGATCCCACTGCTGCTTCCTTGCACTTGGGGCACCTGGTTCAGTTGCTGTTGATGCGCCGTTTGCAGCTTGCTGGTCACCGCCCCTTTGGTTTGGTGGGTGGTGCTACCGGTCTGATTGGTGATCCCCGCCAGACTTCTGAGCGTGTGCTCAACTCCCGCGATGTAGTTGAGGGCTGGGTGGCTCGTTTGCGTGGCCAGATTGAGCGTTTCTTGTCTTTTGAGGGTGAGAATGGCGCGCAGATGGTTAATAACCTGGACTGGACGAGTGAACTGTCTGCTATCGATTTCCTGCGTGAGATTGGTAAGAATTTCCGTGTGGGCACCATGATTAAGAAGGAAATCGTGGCGAAGCGTCTGAACTCTGATGAGGGTATTTCTTACACCGAGTTCTCTTACCAGATTCTGCAGGGCAACGACTTCCTGGAACTTAACCGCCGTCACGGTGTGACCTTGCAGTGTGGTGGTTCTGATCAGTGGGGTAACTTGACCAGTGGCACTGAGCTGGTGCGTAAGGTGACCGGTAAGAGTGTTCATGCTCTGGGGACCCCGCTCATTACTAACTCTGATGGCACTAAGTTTGGTAAGTCTGAGGGTAATGCTATTTGGCTTGACCCTGAGATGTGCTCACCCTATGCCTTCTACCAGTTCTGGTTGAATACTGCTGATGCGGACGTGGCTGATCGTCTGAAGATTTTTACTTTTAAGACTCGTGATGAGATTGCTGCTTTGCAGAAGTCTGTTGAGCAGGAGCCTTTCAAGCGTTTGGCTCAGAAGACTCTGGCCTTTGAGGTTACTTCTTTGGTTCATGGTGTTGAGGCTACCGAGAAGGTTATTGCTGCTTCTGAGGCTCTTTTTGGTAAGGGCGATTTTGCTTCTTTGGATGAGGCTACTTTGAAGGCTGCTACTGCTGAGTTGCCTCATGCGGTGTTGTTTGCTGATCAGTTGGATATGGTGACTGTGCTGACTGAGACTGGTTTGTCTGCTTCTAAGTCTGAGGCTCGTCGCACTCTTAAGGAGGGCGGGGCTGCTATCAATAACGTCAAGGTTCAGGGTGAGGACGCTGCTTTGGTTGAGTCTGATTTGCTCTTGGGCAAGTATGCGGTGGTTCGTCGCGGTAAGAAGAATATGGCTGTTGTTGAGGTAGCCCGGTAAAGCTTATGGCTTTGTGAGGCTTTTTGCCTGTTCTACTGATGATTGAGTCAGTAGAAATGGTGCGGACGCCCGCCCCAGCTTTTCCCCTGAGGTGGGGGAGGGCGGGGCGGGCATTTATTGTTTCTACTTGTCAGAGCTGGGAATCAGGGAGGGCCTAGGGAGAGCGCACTGGGCTACTGTCTTCTGGGGTTAAAAATTTTTCCAAAATATTTTTGAAAGATTTAACCTGGTTGTTTACTAGGGGAAACACTTTCATGTAGGCAGGTTTGAGGGGGTTTTTGCGGTGGAATTGGCCCAACTGGGGTTGCGGGCCTGAAAAAACCTGCGTAAAGTATAACGAGTCGCTGAGGCGCGGGGAACCGGCCGGGAGCGATAAATAATCGAATAGTGCACCACAAGTTGAGTCGATAAAGACTCCCAGGGATAGTCAATAGAACTGGTTTTCGGGTTTGAAGCTAAGGCTTCGAAATAAAGAAAAGAGCTTGTGGCCATCGTCATGCTCTGAAGAGTTGCGATGATGAAAAAAGCATTATAGACTAAATGAGTTGCCCAAACGGGTAACACACAAACATGAGAATGACCGATACGAAACACCGGCCAGTGAAACA